>NZ_WIQK01000001.1:1951001-2288002 GCF_015732155.1 Pectinatus sottacetonis | reverse complement strand
AGGTGTGACACTACTTGACCTGCATAACTGTCTGCCGCAAAATATCGCGTTATCATTAGAAGCGGCCTTAATAAATTTTGATAAAAAGCTTCCCGGATTTGCTGCTAAAAACGCTGTAATGACCGGCCTTGAAATGAGATCTTCTGCACCATGCCGTATTCTGCGCGAAAAAGATACTTCTATGTCTTCAAATACATTTGGTTTATATCCTATAGGTGAGGGAGCCGGTTACGCCGGTGGTATAATGAGTGCTGCCATTGATGGAATGAACGCGGCCTTAAGCTACATTCGCAAAAACCAAACTATTTAATAAAACTATTTTTGAGGAGAGATTTCTTTAATGACTAGACTTTTTGGAACTGATGGTGTACGTGGTGAGGCAAATAAAGAACTGAGTACAGAACTCGCCTATAAACTAGGCCGAGCTGCTGCCTTATACTTTGGTAAAAATAATACTAATAACTGCAAAATATTAATTGGGCGAGATACAAGAATTTCTGGTGCCATGTTTGAAGCTGCATTGGCAGCAGGGATCTGTTCTGCCGGTGGTAATGTAATTATAACTGGCATCATCCCCACGCCAGCAATTGCTTATTTAACTAAAAAACATAATGGAAATGCCGGTATAGTCATTTCCGCCTCACATAATCCCTTTCATGATAATGGTATTAAATTCTTCGGTGGTGATGGCTATAAATTAGCCGATAAAGTAGAGGATGACCTAACAGAAATAGTTAATAAAATTACTGAAAACGACACCTATCCCCGTGCTGCTGGCAAAGAAATTGGCACCATAGAATACCGTCATGACTTAGTACATGAGTACATTGATTATGTATTATCAACCTGTACCACTAAACTCACAGGATTAAAGATCGTTTTAGACTGTGCTAATGGGGCTGCTTATGAGGCTATGCCAGCTGTATTACGTGAATTAGGAGCTAACCTAATCGTTTTAAATGATAGCCCTGATGGTATTAATATCAATGATAATTGTGGTTCTACCCATTTATCAGGTTTACAAAAAGAAGTTCTCATGCACAAAGCAGATATTGGCATCGCCCACGATGGTGATGCTGACCGTTGTTTGTGTGTTGATGAAAAAGGTCGTATCATTGATGGTGACCATATAATTGCCGCCTGCGCTTTAGCTATGAAAAAGCAAGGCACATTAAAAAAAGATACAGTAGTATCAACCGTAATGGCTAATATCGGCTTTCATAAAATATTAAAAGAAAATGGCTGTAAAGTAGAAGTAACAGCTGTTGGTGACAGATATGTTTTGGAAAACATGCTGCAGAATGATTACAATTTAGGCGGCGAGCAATCCGGTCATGTTATTTTCAGCGATTTTGCCACAACAGGAGATGGGCTTATTACTGCTCTGCAGGTACTATCCTATATGATAAATAATAAACTCAAGGCATCTACTATAGTTGATGCAATGATCAGTTATCCCCAACTGCTTATCAATGTCAAAGTACAGACAAAAGACGGTTGGCAGAATAACAAATCCATAAAGGCAGCTATAAAAGAAGGCGAACATGATCTTGGCAATGACGGACGCATCCTTGTTCGTCCTTCCGGCACGGAACCGTTAATACGTATAATGGCTGAAGGTCCTGACCAGTCACAACTAGAAACAATTTGTAAGGCAATAGGCAAAATCATCAAACAGGCACAGGGATAAAATGTAAATATTTTATTAAAAATCCCCATTATAGAAACTAATCTATAATGGGGATTTTTATCAACAAAATTGATACTTTACGCAACATAATAATCAGTTGCGACTTCTTGCTGGCTCTACGTTTATTTTATAACCTTTTAAAGTATTTCTATGCATTACTGATATAACACGTTCCGCTACACTATGAGGAACTTCGACAAAAGTAAATTTATCATATATATTTATAACTCCAATGATATTACCCGGAATATCAGCCTCAGTAGCTATAAAACGGACAATATCTTCCGGACGGATTTTCTGCTGCCTGCCTATGTTGATAAAAAGTCTTACCATACCAGGCGCTCCACCGCTGTTATTAAACTTTTCTTCTAAATTATCATCATCTGATTTATCTTTATTTTTTAAGCCTTCCACGGATAATTTTACTGCTGCTGCTGCAATATCAAGCGACTCATAATTATCTGCCACTAAATCAGAAACTATCATATGATAATCCGCATAATTATTAGCCTGCAAAATTTTAACAAGTTTTTCCTTAATAGACTCTTTCTGTAATTCTAATACATCTGCTGATGTTGGCAGTTGCCCGCGTATCATGCGATGCTTAATAAGTTTTTCAATAAGGCGAAGCTGACGATATTCACGTGGTTCAATAAAAGTTATTGCTATACCGCTTCTCCCCGCACGGCCAGTTCTTCCAATACGGTGAACATATGATTCATGATCCTGTGGTATATCAAAATTAATAACATGTGTTATATCATCTATATCTATTCCTCGTGCTGCCACATCAGTAGCTATGAGGATATCCAATTTACCATCACGGAATTTTTTCATTACCCGCTGTCGTTGAGCCTGATTCATATCGCCATGTAACCCACCTGCCATATAACCTCTTGCATCGAGTGAGGCAATTAAATCATCAACACCCTTTTTTGTACGACAAAAAATAATAAATTTACCCGTTCCCTCAACATCTAAAACACGGCATAATCCATCAAATTTATCACGTGTTTCATAATAAATCTGATCAATAAGCGGAACAGTTAAATGTTCCCGGCTTATCAAAACTTTTTTAGGATTTTTCATATACCCCTGTGCTAATTTTTCAATAGGAGCAGGCATAGTTGCCGAAAATAACAATGTTTGCCTGTTTTCCTTAGGTATATGAGACATAATTGATTTTATATCATCAACAAATCCCATATCAAGCATTTCATCTGCTTCATCCAAAACAAGAGTTTGAATATGATCTAGTTTTATTGTTTTTCTTTTAATATGATCTAGTAAACGTCCCGGTGTACCTACTATAATTTTTATCCCATTTTTAAGTGCCCTGATCTGACGTTCAATCATCTGACCACCATATATTGGCAGTGTTTTTATCTTTTTATATTTACCGATTTTATTTAATTCTTCCGCTACCTGAATAGCAAGTTCTCTTGTGGGCGCAATTACAAGTGCCTGTATATACTTGTTGCCTTCATCTATCTTTTCTATAGTTGGAATACCGAAAGCAGCTGTTTTACCCGTGCCTGTCTGTGCTTGTCCTAAAACGTCCCTGCCTTCCATTACTAATGGAATGGTCTGACTTTGAATAGGAGATGGTTCTTCAAATCCCATATCCCTTAATGCATTAGCAACTTTCTTGCTTAATTCAAGATTGCCAAATGCCTGCATTTCATTTTTCAAATATAAATCCTCCTGCTTTATTTACATAAAATTAATATTCATATTATTTTACATGGTAATTCTATCTGTTAGATATAATCGTACCATATTTAATGCTTTTTGGGTAGAACGATATTTAATTTCATTTCTCTTACCTGAAAACAAATTTTTAGTAACATATGTTCCTTTTTTCCCCGATACAGCAATATATACAAGCCCCACTGGTTTAGCTACACTTCCTCCATTAGGACCGGCGATCCCTGTGATACTGACACCTATATCTGTATTTAAGCTTTTAGCAACACCGTCAGCCATAAACTTTGCTGTTTCTAGGCTCACAGCACCTTTATCAGCCAAAATAGTTTCTGGCACATGCAACTGTTTCATTTTAACCTCATTGGAATAAGAAATTATGCTGCCTTTAACATACTGTGAACTTCCCACAATATCAGTAAGTCTGCTCGTCAAAAGACCTCCTGTACAAGATTCTGCACATGATATTGTTAAATTTTCCTTCTTCAATAAATGACCTACTACATCTTCCATAGGTTCATCATCTTTAGCATAAATATACTTGCCAACACGAGAATATATCTCTTTTTCCAAAGGTATTATTAACTTTTCAGTTTCGGAAAAATCATTTCCCTTAGCAGTAATTCTTATAATTACTCCACTGTTACGAACCAAAAGAGCCAGCGTCGGATTTTTCTGCCTTAGTATAAGATCACTTATTTTAGTTTCTAACAGAGATTCTCCAATATCAAAAGTATTTAACACCCTCGAATGAATTACATGTTTAAAACCTACTTTTTTTTGTAAAAACGGTTTCAGTTCATTTTCAAACATTTCTTTCATTTCCCGTGGTGGTCCAGGAAGATTTATAAGCAGTTTACCATTATATTCCTGCACTATTCCCGGCGCTATTCCATTATGATTCAAAAGAACATGAGCCCCTTCCGGAACAAGTACCTGACGTAAATTATTAGGCGTCATTTTTATGTTTCGTGCAGCAAAATGTTCATCCATATGAATATGGCTTTCTTTATGGTCAACCATTTCATGTCCGGTAATTTCGGCACTGACATATTTTGTTATATCACCCTGAGTAGGCCCCAATCCTCCAGTCGTAATCACAATATCAACTCTGGCTAAAGCATTTTCTATAACTTCTTTCATGCGGTCATGATTATCCCCCACAGTAGTCTGATATATAACGTCAAAACCAACATCATTTAATTTTGACGCCATATAGGCGCTGTTAGTATTAACGATTTGTCCCAGCAAAAGTTCACTGCCTGTAGTAATCAGCTCCACGCGCACTTTATTCACCTTTTCCCTTCAATTTTTCACCAACTAGATCATATGCAAACCCTTGCTGTATCCTTACTTTTACAATATCACCCGGTTTACTGTCCTTATCATTTTCTACATATATTTGTCCGTCCACGTCCGGTGCTTCGCGATAGCTTCTGCCATAAGCAACATCTGACTGATCCGTATCACGCCCTTCAATAAGGACATCCATTACCTTATCTTCCAATTCTTTATTTATTTCTTCTGATATCTTACTTTGAACACTCATAAGATCATGATAACGTTCCTGCATTATATTTTCCGGTATCTGATTAGGCATATCAAAAGCAGGTGTATTTTCCTCTTTAGAAAAAGTGAAAACCCCCACTTTATCAAATCTATATTTTTCAACAAAACTTCGCAGCGTATGATATTGCGAATCAGTTTCTCCCGGAAACCCTACAATAAATGTTGTACGTAATGATACTCCTGGAATACGATCCCTTATCTTGCCTATTACATCTTCTATATATTCTGTTGTATCACTGCGGCGCATACTTTTTAAAACAGCATTATGGGCATGCTGCAAGGGAATATCCGCATACTTGCAGATCTTTTCTTCCGAAGCCATAACATCTATCAGTTCATCATTAAAAGAATGCGGATATGTATATTGCACCCTGAGCCATGATAAATCTTTTATTTTAACAAGTTCACGCAGTAATTTAGCCAGACTAGCTTTTCCATATAAATCAGAACCATAGTTAGTAGTATCTTGCGCTACCAGATTCACTTCTTTTACACCATCTTTTACTAAATGGGCTACTTCTTCCTTTATATCCTCGATACTGCGGCTGCGATAGTTTCCTCTTACAAGCGGTATTGAACAAAATGCACAACGATGATTACAGCCTTCTGCTATCTTGACATATGTGCTGAACGAGGGTGTAGTTATAATACGCGGCGTATCCTGATGATATATATTTTCTGATTTTCCCGTAATAACTATTCTTTTACCAGATAATGTAGTATTAACAGCCTCAATTATCCTATCCCATGCTCCTGTTCCCACAACAGCATCGGCTTCCGGTATTTCATCAAGCAGTGTCTGTCCATAGCGTTGCCCCAGACACCCGGCTATGATCAAAGAACGACAGTTACCCTTATTCTTATATTCTGCCATATCTAAAATAGTCGTAACCGATTCTTCTCTTGCCGATTCAATGAAACTACAGGTATTCACTATTAATATATCTGCATCGGCTGGCTCAGCTGTGATCTCTATCTTATTTTCTGCTAAAATTCCCAGCATTACCTCTGTATCAACACGATTTTTAGAACATCCCAAGCTTACAAATCCTGCTTTCAGCATTTAGTTCCTCCAAAATAAAATGTACTAAAGTAAGTTAATATTTACACATTGCACTACGCGCATTACTGCAAACGTATAGTTTTTACCCATCTATCAAGTAATAAAGCTTTCTGCTCATCATCTAAAGACTGTTTATCACTAAACAAGGTAAGATTTTTTACCGCAAATGTTTTATAAGTCAACGTTGAATAATTTGTTGGTATGAAAAAAAAGCCATTTTTCTGCAGGCA
Source organism: Pectinatus sottacetonis (assembly GCF_015732155.1). NCBI lineage: Bacteria > Bacillati > Bacillota > Negativicutes > Selenomonadales > Selenomonadaceae > Pectinatus > Pectinatus sottacetonis. Next base: position 2,281,746 of record NZ_WIQK01000001.1, on the reverse strand, counting down.
GATCTGCACATCATCACCTAAAAGCCATTTTAAAAAACGCTTTGCCTCTGTCCTATTAGGTGCATTTCTCAACAAAGCTGCACCGGTAAGCTGTCTGTATGTACCATCCTCTGGATAAACTATTATCAGTGGATAATCGTTATTCAAATATTTTATTGCCTCACTCTGCACTGCAATAGATATATCTACTTCACCCATGCCTGCCATCCGTACCGGTGTGGACAAATATTTCGCATACTGAACTATATGTGGATGTAATTCACGTAAAATAAAAAAAGCTTTATCCTCACCATAATGATCAATAAGCGCATAAAACAAATTTGCTGATGTATCAGATGCCAAAAAATCAGTTATTCCTATACGGACATTTTTGCTTGCTGCCAGCTCCTGCCATGTCCGCGGAATATCAGATGTTCCTTGTAGAAAATCTCTATTTGCACAAAAAATAATGGGATCATACCATATACCCGTCCACAAATTATTTTTATCCTTAAATTCACCAGCTATTATGTCTTCCTGTTCTGAAGAAACAGCTGACAATATATTTTCCGGAACTGCTTGTTTTAAAACGTTTTCACTTGCCAGTATTATATCTGCCTGACCATTCAAAGGTTTTGCTTTGCTTTTAATTTTATCTATTAATGCTTTTCTTGACAATAAAACAAAATTTACCTTTACCCTGTTAAATTTCTCGTAATCAGCGGCAATAGCTGCTGCTATTGGTGCAGGTAATGTAGAATAAACTGTTATTTTACTTCTCGGTATAGTAGTAATCTGTTGATTGTTATTAGTTGCAGTATGATAAACCCAATAAGTATTTATCGATACCAAAATCAATAAAATACTGCATACAATAAAAATCAGCGGTACATAGCGCCGCATAAACAGCCTCCTTAGACCACATACAAACAATTATTGAATTCTGACGAAACTTACTTCATATTAAAGTATAACATCTTATAAAAAATAAGCAACCATTGCGAAAGCAACGATTGCTTTTTCCCGTTTACTATTTTTTCCTCATCCAAATGGGAATATCCGGAATGTCTCTATCCAGTTTAAAATCATCAATTTTATGTGTAACTGTATTTACATCCATTTTTTTACCGTTCATTTCTACTGTGACCGTACTATCATCAAATCCAGTTGCAATAACTGTAACCCGCACTTTATCTTCCATATTCTCGTCTATTGCTGCACCAAAGATAATATTGGCATCTTCATGTGCAGCTTCCGAAATTATCGCAGAAGCTTCATTTACTTGAAATAAGCTCAAATTAGACCCACCAGTTATATTAAGCAGTACTCCTCTTGCGCCTTGAATGGATGTTTCTAACAAAGGACTGTTTACCGCTGCACGTGCTGCATCGACTGCCGCATTCTCACCTGATGAATCCCCAATTCCCATTAAAGCTGAACCAGCATTGTTCATTACTGATTTCACATCAGCAAAATCAAGATTTATCAATCCCGGAATAGCAATTAAATCAGATATTCCTTGTACACCCTGACGCAATACATCATCGGCTATACGAAAAGCATCCATCATTGAAGTTTTTTTATCTACAACATCAAGCAGACGATCATTAGGAATAGTAATCAATGTATCAACATTAGTTTTTAAATTGACTATCCCTGCCTCGGCCTGTTTAAAACGCTTGCGTCCTTCAAATGTAAAAGGTTTAGTAACAACCCCAACTGTTAAAGCCCCTATTTCTCTAGCACATTCAGCAACTATAGGTGCTGCACCTGTTCCCGTGCCACCACCCATACCAGCTGTTACAAAAATCATATCAGCCCCGCGAAGTGCTCCTAATAACTCTTCACGACTTTCTTCTGCAGCTTTTTCACCAATTTCCGGCTTTGCCCCTGCACCCAATCCTCGTGTCAGTTTTTCTCCTATTTGAATACGGTTTTGTGCTTTGGCATTTAATAAAGCTTGTGCATCGGTATTAACCGCTATAAAATCAACACCCTTAAGTCCTGATTCAATCATGCGGTTCACGGCGTTATTACCACCGCCGCCAACGCCAATTACTTTTATCTTGGCGAATTGATCAACATCCATATCTAATTCAAACACTAGAAGCAACCTCCATATATTCCATATAAACTGCCGCTGTCGACATGTAAATAGTCAAGTTTAATATGTATATTATATAACATAAAAAGTAAATAATCCATCTTAATTTACATTATTATAGTATTATTTTTTTATCAACCAGTGGCGCAAATACGATAAATTTTTAAAAATTCTCAAACCAAAAGCCAGTAATGCCACATAATATAAATCTATTGACAAATTATCACCAACATAAACTAATAACACTGCCAGTAATGCATTTGCAAAAAAGCCTGATAAAAAATTCACATTATCAAAAGTTCTGAGTGAAATAGCTTTCAGTCCGCCAAACACGGCATCAAATCCCGCTAATAATGCCACAGAAAACAACTTACTGTATTCAACTGGTATAGTTATATTACAAAAGTACCCAACAAGTGCACCTGCAACTAGACTTATAATAGCAAAAATCATTTATCTTCGCCCTTCTTCACTGCCACAGCATATTTAAAACTACTAATTCTATTATACGCAGGTATTGTTATATACCCCTTCTTTTCCACATTGATTTTAATGCCCCATACTCCGAGAGTTTCAATAACACCGCCACGCATTTTAAGAGCATTTTCCATAGTTTCAGCATCACCTATCGCTTTTATTTCAAAAGGCGGAGCTGACCGTTCGTTATTAACAGAAATCGTTGGCCCAGCGCATCTTATTTCTGTAGTGGCAACCATTCTCTGTCCATTTATAGAAATAGCTTCTGCACCCGCCGCACGCAGTTCATTAACTATTCGCAGCATATCTTCATCATGGACTACATATAAATTTACATTTTCATCTGCAAGGGCTTTTTTATCGCTGTCCACAACTGTAACAACAACTCCTGGTCCTTTTACAGCAGAGGCTCCTGATTCAATAATTTCTGCTTTAGATAATGCAGGAGCAGCTGTTATTGCATGATCCTTAATTTGTTCTTTTAAAGCATCTCTTTCCCTTTCAGTTTCCAGCAATCGTTGTGACAGATCACTCATACGCTGATACTGTGTTGAATACTTCAAACTATTCTGCGTAGAATGAAATTGTACTGCCAGCATAAAGCCTAAAATAAAACACGCCAATATGATTGATATTTTACAATGCTTAAATGATAACATGCTATTCTCCTCAGTTTAGGATTTAAACTTAAATACAGGTGCTGCATAACTAAAATCAACATACTTAATTGGTCTTTTTATTCCCTTCAAATCCCGTAAAAAAGTCATTGTCCTAGCAGCTTTTTGTACAGGTGCAGACAAATCTCCCAGCCTTATCTGTACTCCTGTATTAGTATAGGCAACAATTTGCTTATCCATTGACAAATTAATCTCCGATATTTGTACTCTGGCAGTATCATCCATAGCCGCAAGATACGATACTGCCCTTAGTATATTTGTGTCGTTTATTTTATCACCAATGTATACATCATGCAAGATTGGTCCTGTTATCATTGGATATTTCATTGTCTTTAAGTTTTTATATGCATCAAGAATTACCCCGTCTGCACTTATATCAACGTAACCAAAGTCACAATGTAAAATTGCCCAAGGCTGTCGTTCTTCTATCTTGATCAAAAGCGTATTGGGAAAGATCCTTCTTACAGCAGCTTTTTTTATTCGCAAATCTTGTTCCAGACGATTCTGTAACAAATCAGTATGAATATTAAAAATGTTAAGTGGTTCTCCTATACCTGCTATATTGCATATCTGATCCTTATTTAAAAAAGAATTTCCCTCTACTACTATATTGCTAACAGCTAATAGAGGTGATTTTATAAAAAATATCAACCCTGATAGTAATAAAATAAGTAAAACACCCTTAATAACATATCGTCTAGAAATTCTTTTTCTCATTATCATATACAGACATCAGCCTGTCCCCCTCAACGCGGCAATAAACATAACGGTTATTCTTCAATCATATCCAACATCATTTCACATAGATCAGCAAATTTAATACCCATATGCTTTGCCGTATCTGGAACTAATGAAGTCCTTGTCAATCCTGGTACCGTATTTATTTCCAGCACATATGGTATATTATCCTCACTGAGCATAATATCAACTCTTGCTACCCCACTACATTCCGTAACATTACAAGCGTCTATCGATATTTCTTTTACTTTTTCGGCTATTTCTTTTGCCAATGGTGCAGGAATAACATGTTCAGAACATCCAGCCGTATATTTATTATGATAATCATATACACCATTATTAGTTTTTATTTCTATAATAGGCATAACTTTTTTTTCTTTATTCCCATAAACAGCTACAGTAAGTTCACGGCCATTTATAAATTCCTCAATAATTATTTCCCGACTGTATTTAAATGCTTCATTTATTCCTTTTTCGAGTTCATTATCGTTTTTTACAATTACCACACCTATGCTTGAACCCTGGTCAACTGACTTCACTACCAGCGGAAAATCAAATTCTGCCATGACCTGTTCTTTAATATCAAGATCAGTCAAATCATCTTTTTTAAAAAACAACGTTTTCGGGGTACTGATTCCCGCTGCCAGAAAAAGTCTTTTGCTAACAGCCTTATTCATCGTTACTGCACTTGCCAATACATTTGATCCTGTGCATGGCATATTGATCATCTGCATAACTGCGTAGAGAATACCATCTTCTCCATATTTACCATGTACAGCATTGAACACAGCATCACAGCCGCTGTTTTTCACATCATTTACTATTGTCTGCGGGTTCAGTTCCAAAGGAACCACTTCATGGCCTATACTTCTCAAGGCATCTATTACTTCCTTTGCCGTTTGTCGTGATATTACTGCCTCTGAAGACGGGCCGCCCATAACGACGGCAATTTTATTATATTTCATCTTATCCTCCATATTTATATCATTTCAGCAATCTGTTCACCGCAAAGGAAAATATTTCCTGCCCCCATTGTTATAATAAGATCTCCCGGTTTCATTATTCCTTTTACATAAGCTGCAATTTTATTCATATCTTCTATATATATGGCCTTTTGACCATTTTTTTCCACTTCAGACAAAATTGTCCTGCCGCTGATACCAGGCAATGGTTTTTCGCCTGCCGGATATATATCAGTACAAATCAAAATATCTGCCTTTTTAAAACAATTGCCAAATTCCCTTGCCAAAAGCTTTGTCCGGCTATAACGATGCGGCTGAAAAATACATATGAGTCTTTTAGGCATTGTCTGTTTTGCTGCTTCTAACGTTGTCCTTATTTCAGTAGGATGATGCCCATAATCATCAACGATCCAATAATTTTCATTTTTCTTTTTCGTCTGAAAACGCCGTTTTGCCCCATGAAATAACATAAAGCCAGCTGCTATCTTTGCAAAAGATACTCCCAAAAATCGGCATACAGCAATCGCAGCCAGCGCATCTAAAATATTATGCCGCCCCGGTATATTAAGTTCAATGTGTCCAATATTATCATTTTTATAAATAACATCAAATGCTGTCCTATGTTTTGACATATTTATATTAACAGCTCTATAATCAGCATCATTATCTATAGCATAGGAAATATAATTTTTTTTGGTACAATTAGCTATTGTGCGAACATTTTCATGGTCAAGACACAAAACAGCTGTGCCTCCTTCTGTAACCTGACCTACAAACTGGTCAAATGCCTTTATAATATTTTCCATAGTACCATAATGATCCATATGATCATCTTCAATATTCGTAACTACAGCTATATACGGAAAAAATTTTAAAAAAGACCCATCGCTTTCATCCGCTTCAGCAATTACATATTCACTTTTACCCAAACGAGCATTTCCGTGGAAATAATCTACTACCCCACCAATCAAAACCGTGGGATCAATCCCTGCATTATCCAAAACCACACTAAGCATAGACGATGTCGTTGTTTTTCCATGTGAGCCAGCAACAGCAATCCCCTTTGCTGAATTCAATAATGCCGCCAGTATATCAGAACGATGACATACTTTTATATTTTGTCTAATAGCTGCTGCGACTTCTGGATTATCCCGGGAAATTGCTGAAGAAATGACTACTATATCACTATCCCTTATATTTTCCTCAGCATGATTTTTATATATTTTTATACCTTTTTGAGCTAAATTTGTCACAATATCACTTGAATTTAAGTCCGAGCCTGATACTTTATAACCTTTTTCCCATAATACATCAGCAATAGCACTCATACCAACTCCACCTATGCCGACAAAATGAACTTTTTTAATATTTTCCAGCAAAAAAATTTCCTCCTGCCACAAATTAAAATAATTACTTACACAACATGGATCTTAGACCACAAACATTTATAACTTTACTGCTTATTCCCGAATCAGTCATTCATTATTTTTTATAATAGCCCCGGTCTATTTTACAATGGATAAAATCATTTTTGCTATATCTCCTGCTGCATTTGGATATCCCATTTTTTTGCTTTTACACCGCATATCAGCCATTTTTTCTTCAGATGCCAATAATTCATCCAAGACATGTATCAATTTACTACCAGTGAGATCTTTGTTCAATATCATTACCGCCGCACCAGCTTCTACTAATGCCTTGGCATTATATTCCTGATGATTTTCAGCCGCATAAGGATATGGTATCAATATAGATGGTATTCCCCTGGCAGTTATCTCTGCTAGACCAATAGCTCCCGCCCGTGAAATGATTATATCTGCAGCAGCCAGGGCTTGTGGCATATCGTATAAATATGGTTTTATAAAGATATTCTTTGCCTTTTTACTATCAATATGCCTGATCCTTAAATCTGCCATAACTCTCTCATATTCCAATTTTCCCGTTATATGTAATATCTGTATATCATCACTATCAGCAAAGTGATGATAAAGTTCCAGCATTGCCTTATTAATTTTGCGTGCTCCTCTGCTGCCTCCTGTTACTAATATAGTTTTTTTATTTGCGGCCAGTTTTAACTCATCTATAGCTTGATCACGCTTGCAGAGCATGACATTTCTTCTTATTGGATTTCCTGTTAAAAAAGTCTTTTCTTGAGGGAAATGTTTACAAGCCGATTGATAACCACACGCTATCTGTGTTACAAACTTAGACAGAATTTTATTAGTAATTCCCGGAATCGCATTCTGATCCTGGATCAATGTAGGAATTTTCATCAACGCTGCCATCAGTAATATAGGACCGCTTACATAGCCCCCTGTACCTATGACTGCGTCTGGAGAAAAATTTTTTAATATTTTATAAGCTTTTATGAGCCCTTTAAAGGCTTTTCCCAAAACTACAACATTCCGCAGGGTAAATCTACGTTCAAATCCCTCAATATCAATTGTCTTAAAAGAAAATCCTGCTTTAGGTACAATGTCCGCTTCCAGCCCTTTTTTCGTTCCTACATAAAGTATCTGTGCTTCTGGATATTTTTCTCTGATTGTTTCTATAAGCGTTATCGCCGGATAAATATGTCCACCCGTACCACCACCGGAAAAAATAAACTTCATTTAAAAACTACCTACTCACTATTTTTGTTTATTTTAAAATATTGTCCATATTAAAAGGCTATCATGTGCCTTTTAATATTCATATCAGCACTTGCACAGAAAAAACAGCCTCTGTTTGTCACTCTTGTTTTTTAATATTATAACCTATATTCAAGTTCCTGTCCTTTTAACATCTCACAAAAACTTTTTTTATTCAACTCAATAACATTATAACCAATCCTGCCAAACCAAATAAAACACTGACCAACCAGAATCTTTTCACTACTTTTTCTTCCGGCCAGCCTTTCAATTCAAAATGATGATGCAGTGGACTCATTAAAAATACTCGTTTTCCATGTCTACAACGATACGAAACCACTTGAATTATGACAGACAATGCTTCAATAACAAAAAGGCCTCCAACTACAACCAGCAGTAACTCAGTCTGTGTTAAAACAGCAGCCGCTGAAATAACGCCACCAATAGCCAATGAACCCGTATCTCCCATAAAGATTTTCGCAGGATGCTTATTAAATTTCAAAAAAGCAACCAATGCTCCCGTACATGACAAACAAAAGACAGCTAAATCAAATCTAACAAAATACATACAAATAAGAGCATATACAAACGAAGCAACGGCTGTTGCTCCCGCTGCTAAGCCATCTAATCCATCAGTTAAATTAACAGCATTAGTAGTTCCAACAAACACAAGCCAAACTAGTATATAATAAAACATTCCTATATTTATATCAATATTCACAAAAGGAATCCATAATATTGTCTTAAGCACATTACTGTGTATTCCTATATAAGTGACAAGCGATGCTATTATAAGCTGTCCAAGGAATTTCTGCCATGCTCTTAATCCCAAGTTTCTCTTCAAAACAACTTTTATATAGTCATCTATGAACCCTATCATAAAATATCCCATCATCGTAAGTAAAGCTAATATTATTTCTACATTCAAATGGGCAAACAAAAGTGTCCCTATAATGATCCCTATAGCTATCATTATTCCACCCATCGTCGGCGTTCCCGACTTTGCCTGATGGCTTTTAGGACCCTCCTGCCTTATACTCTGACCAAATTTTAGCTGATGCAATTTAGGAATTAACCTTGGCCCGCAAAAAAGTACACTAGCTGCAGAAACAACAGCTGCCAGAAGAGGGTAAACAATTATTTCCATTTATTATTTCTCCAATAAGTTTATTATTTTTTCCATATGCATACTGTGTGAACCTTTTATTAAAACAATATCTCCTTCTTCCAAAATATCATTTAATATTGACACTATTTCTTCATGTGCAGCACACATATATACATTTTTCATATTTTCTGCCCTTGCTGAAATTCCAGCATAACGTGCCAGTTCGCCCAGCGTTATCAATACATTAATATTTTTGTTAGCGCAAATAGTGCCTATTTCTCTATGCGCACTTTTCTCTATACTTCCCAATTCTTTCATATCTCCAAAAACGACTATCCTTTTTTTTGCTGTCATTACCAGCAAATTATCTATAGCCGCCTTCATTGATGCCGGGCTGGCATTATAAGCATCATTGATTAATGTGTATCCATTGACTTGCAATATTTCAAATCGCATTCCTGATGGCTTAAAAGTATCAAAGCCTCTTTGTATATCTTCTACATTAAGGTGCATTTCATAGCCAATAGCTATGGCAGCCAAGGCATCATATACATTATGAATACCAATAAGTGGTATCGTAACTTCTACCCTGCCATTAGGCATTATACATTCAAACCTTGTTTTATTATTTCCAAGCATCTGTATGTTTTCTGCCCTGATATCTGCATGACTATATATAGCAAACGTAATCACCTTGCCCTGGCTTTTCTTTATCATATAATCAACATATTTATCATCAGCATTTAAAATAACTTTTCCACCTGGCTTTATCGCTTCTACAAGTTCTCCCTTTGCCCTAGCAATATTTTCCTGCGATCCCAGAAGTTCCATATGTGTTTGCCCAATATTCAGTACAACACCTATATCCGGTTTTGCCGCTTTAGCCAGTGTCCTTATCTGCCCTAATCCACGCATGCCTATTTCGATTACAGCTGCCTGATATTGCTGCTCAAGTGATAACAGTGTCAAAGCCATGCCAATTTCCGAGTTAAAATTCTTTTGTGTTTTCAGTACATTGTATTTTACTGATAAAAGTGCTGCTGCTAAATCCTTAGTAGTAGTTTTACCATTAGAACCGGTTATAGCAATAACAGGTATTTTAAACTGATCCCGCCAGCTGCCTGCAATATTAATATATGACTGTAGAGTATCTTCTACCAGCATAATAGTAACAGAATTTTGTATAAAATTTTCTGCTTTTTCCCGCTCGGAAATAATTATTCCCGCTGCACCCTTTTCTATCGCTTTTTTTATAAAATTATGCCCGTCAAACTTTTCTCCCCTTATTGCTAAAAAAACCATTCCCTTTTTAATAGTACGGGTATCAGTACTTATAGCTGAAAATTTATTGGCTGACTGTGACAACACTTTACAATCTGTACATTTTTTTAACTGCTCCAGCGTAAAAAAAGGCAATTATTTTTCCTCCCTATTTTTTTCTTTTATAGCATCTACAGCCACTTCTTTATCATCAAAATGTATTGTTTCATCTTTCAATATCTGATAGTTTTCATGCCCTTTTCCCGTTATGATTATAATATCATCTTTTTCTGCCAGTTCAACTGCCCTATATATAGCCTTACGTCTATCAGTAATCTTTTCATGAAAATTACCATGCAATGCCGGTATAACCCCTTTTTCAACTTCTGCTAATATAAATTCCGGATCTTCCGAGCGGGGATTATCCGAAGTGGCAATAACAACATCTGACAATCTTGCGGCAATTTCTCCCATTATAGGTCGTTTAGTACGATCTCTGTCACCACCACAGCCAAAAACAGTTATAATCCGCTTCTTAGCAATCTGTTTTGCTGTTTTCAATACATTTTCTAGTCCATCTGGTGTATGGGCATAATCAACTATAACCGAAAAATCCTGTCCCGCTCTGACAAGTTCAAATCTCCCCGGAACACTATGAAAAGTTTCCAATGCTTCTTTAATTACTGCTGGTTTAATATTCTCTGCTAAAGCTGCCCCTATAGCTCCCATTACATTGTATACATTGAAAAGCCCCGTAATGCCCAAATTTAAATTGATAGTTGTATTTTCATAAGTCACTGAGAAATCTGCTCCATTAGCATGTATATTAATATTAGAAGCTTTTATACTTGCTGATGCCTTATCAACAGCATAAGTTAAAACCCTGCATTTAGTATGTTCCAGCATGAAAGGACCTGTCTTATCATCTATATTTATTATTGCCGTCTTATTATTCTTTATATTATCCTGAGCGGTGAGAGAAATAAACAATTTTGCCTTGGCTTTAGCATAATTTGCAAAAGTCTTATGAAAATCCAAATGATCTCTTGTTAAATTTGTAAATACAGCTGTATCATATTCGCAACCAGCCACACGATTTAACGCTAGAGCATGTGAAGACACTTCCATGACAACATACTGCATACCAGCCTTATCCATATCATACAACGTCTGCTGTAGCTTTATGATATCTGGTGTTGTATTATGAATTGCCATAACCTTATCCTCTATCATTATTTTTATCGTACCTATCAGCCCGACTTTATATCCTGCCTTGCGTAAAATAGCACGAATAATATACGTAATAGTTGTTTTTCCATTAGTCCCCGTAACACCTATCATACGCATTTTTTTCCCGGGATAGTCATAAAAATACGGAACTATTTTTTCTATTGCCTCATGTACATTGCTGACTATGATTTTTATTATATTATCAGGTACTACAACGTCTTTCTCCGCTATGATGGCAACAGCACCATTTTTTACTGCCTGCGGTACAAAGTCATGCCCATCAACCGTTGCTCCTTTGATACAAAAAAACAAAGCCCCTTTTTTTACTTTTCGGGAATCACATTCAATAGAATTGATTTGTTTGTCACTATAATTAAAAACTTTAGGATTAGCTAACTTCTTTAATATATTATCTATAGATTTTTCCATCTATAAAACCTCCCTTTTTTCCAAAACAAATATATTATAACAGATATTTTTCAAACTAAAAAGGAGCTGTTAAAAACAGCCCCTTTTTAGTTTGTTTAGTGATTTTTATTGGCGAAATATATTTTAGGCGGAAGCACCATTCCTAATTCATTAATAGCAATATTTCTTATGCGTTCAGGTGATTTTAACTGAGCAATATCTAAACGCAGTCGCGCATTTTGCTGCTCCAGTGACGCGACTTCCGACTTCATCTTAACTAATTGATAGCCCTGGTTTACTGCAGCACTATTGCGAAATATTATAAACATAGCCATTGCTGCCACCACAACAACTAGCAGCAGACATTGTGAACGTAGTTTAGTATTTAATTGTTTAGTTTTGTAATGTCTGATATCGCGAACAGGTTTTTTATGCCTTTTCTCCGCCGTATTTTCTGCTAAATTTCCATATGTATAATATTTTGACATTGTCCGTTCCTCCACTTATTCTGTTGGACAGTGTTACAATTTTTCCGCTATGCGCAGCTTTGCACTTCTAGCCCGCGGATTATTCTCTAATTCTTCTATAGAAGGCTTTACCGCCTTACCACAAAGTTTGATTTGTTTTTTATGCCCGCAAATACATACCGGCAATTGCGGCGGGCAAACACAGCCTCGTGCCATAAATCTTAAAGTTGTTTTTGCTATACGGTCTTCTAATGAATGAAAAGTTATTATTGCAATTCTTCCTTGTGGATTTAAATAATCCACAGCACATTCAAATGCATCTTTTAAAATGCCAAGTTCATTATTAACTTCAATCCTGATGGCCTGAAATACCCTTTTTGCCGGATGCCCCTGACTTTTTCGTCTCACTGCTGCCGGAATAGCGCAACAAACCAGCCTTACCAGTTCATCAGTGGTTTTTATTGGAGCTTCTTTTCGTTTTTCTTCTATAAATGAAGCTATGCGTTTAGCCCATCTTTCCTCACCATATGTCTTAAATATTTCCGTCAAATGTTCCCGCGAATAATTATTTACTACATCATAAGCTGTCAATACAGCATCAGTATCCATACGCATATCCAACACTGCACTATGCATATAGGAAAAACCTCTCTCAGCATTATCAATCTGCGGCGACGAAACTCCCAAATCAAACAAAACGCCATCTATCCCAGTAATACCTTCCTGTTTAAAAATAGTCGCTAAATTTTTGAAATTATCATGAACTATTCTAATATTACATTTATATTTTGCTAAACGTTCCCGTGCTGCTTTGACTGCCTCCTGATCCTGATCTATTCCTAAAAGTATTCCCCTTGCACTTAATTTTTTCGCAATGCGCGATGAATGACCAGCTCCTCCCAAAGTACAATCGACATATATACCATCAGGGTTTATCCTTAAACCATTGATAACTTCATCAGACATAACACTTATATGATGAAATTCCACTTAAGTGAACACTCCTTACTACCTCTGTCATTATCCATTATCCAGTTTTAACATTCTTATATAATTTCTATAAAATCATGAGGTTTCTATCCATCTTTCAGTTTTGCCAAGCTGATAAACTCAGATCGTCACGTATTTGCGAAATATCTGAAGCAATATAAAGATTCACCGGTGCATATAAAATGCGCATATTATCAATCTTTTTATATTGCACATCATGTGCTTCCCTCGTGAATCCCTTTTCATTAATAATATCAACTGTTCGTTTTATTATTTTATTTTGCTTTCCCAAATAATGACGTGTTTTTTCTAAAATGTCATAGCTGATTCTATAATTTTTATCTGATAATTCTTTAGGCGGCAAACTAATTCCCATTTTTTTTACTAATAAGTTAGATTCATTTTCAACTTTAACCATTTTACTGCGCATCACTGATACTGATATTTTATCTTGTTGAAAATCACTGATAATATTATTATATTGTGCCCAAATGCGATCTATTTTTTCAACATCCTGTTTGTACGCTTCATACCATGTCACAAAAAAAGGCTGCTCACTTAGAATCTGCATTTTCTGTTTCTCCGTCATACCAGTTCCCCGCTGGTAAATGTGCCAAAATCCAATAGTAGAAACTACACTAACAATTATAATTGCACAAAATATGTAAAAAACCCGTCTCTGGGGAAGATAAAAATAACCAGCATATATGAGAATTATCACAAATAAAATTATCCCCGCCAATAAAAAATCAAAGTTCATTTTCAACTCCTAAATCAGCAATTTATAATATTATGATTGCAATACACTTATTTTTTAATTATACTTTTAATTATGTTGAAATTCAAGGTATAAAGAGGATATAATATGAAAATACATAACATAAAAGAAGCATTAAATATCTTTACCGATTTATTCAAAGGATACTGGCAGTCAGAAGAAAAATGGCAGGCGCGTGGTTTGCTTTCCATAGTGATAGTATTAAATTTAACTTCTGTATATCTAATGATAAAAATAACTGACTGGTATAATGAATTTTATACCATCATGCAAAACTATTCTTATGATAAATTTTTTCATTCAATAGGAAAATTTAGTATAATAGCTTTTCTTTTGATATTTTTAGCTGTTTATTCACTTTATTTGCAACAAATGCTCCAAATAAAATGGCGTACATGGCTGACTAAAAACTATCTGTCAAAATGGATGTATAAACAAGTTTATTACAGACTACAGACCGATGAAGCTTCTCCTGATAATCCTGACCAACGTATTCAAGAAGATATAAATTTATTTGTATCACTGACTTTGAGCCTTGGTATTGGGTTATTCAAGCAAATAACAATTTTCTTATCCTTTGTTGGACTGCTCTGGCTTCTTTCCGGTACGGTTACTTTTTCTTTAAATGGTCATAACATCTCAATCTCTGGTTTCATGGTATGGGTAACACTTATTTATTCTATTATTGGAACATTTATCACTCATAAAGTAGGTCATCAGTTAATAAATTTAAATTTTAACCAGCAAAAACTGGAAGCTGATTTTCGTTTTTCATTAATTCGTGTTTTGGAAAATAGTGAATGTATTGCCTTTTATAAAGGAGAAAATTCTGAAAATAACAGTTTTATGCTACGGTTTAAAAATATAATATACAATTTCAAAAGTATTATGAATCGGCAAAAAATACTAACTGGCATGACTGTCAGTTATTCCCAATTAGCCATTATCATTCCTATGCTTATTGCAGCTCCCCGTTATTTCAATGAAACACTACCATTGGGCTGGTTTATACAAGTTCTGAGCGTGTTCGGCAGAATACAGGACTCATTATCATATCTGGTCAACTCCTATACTGACATAGCTCAATGGTTGTCTGTAATTCGTCGTCTACATTCTTTTAACCAGAAAATGGAGCAAACTGCCCAAATAAATTCAGCAGTAACTACTATTCCTGCAAATGCTTTATCAGCGAAAGAACTTTCCATATTCCTGCCTGATGGAAAACCTGTTATCAAGGATTTGAATCTAACGCTCAATGCACAGGAAAGTTTAATAATCACCGGACCTTCTGGTTCTGGTAAAAGCACTTTACTACGCACGTTGGCTCAAATATGGCCTTTTTGCAGTGGGAAATTATATATACCTAAGCAAAATGAAATTCTGTTTTTACCGCAAAAACCATATATTCCCTTGGGAACACTGCGTCAGGCATTATATTATCCGCAGATACAACCGCGGATAAATATTGACAAAGATCTATCCACTATTCTTTCTATGTGCAAATTAGATAAATTTATTGCCAAATTAGATTCATTGAATAATTGGAGTAAGATACTGTCATTAGGTGAACAACAAAAATTGGCTTTTGCCCGTATTCTCATAAAAAGACCCTACTGGGTCTTTATGGATGAGTCTACCTCAGCTCTTGATGAACATATAGAAGAATATCTATATGTAATGTTGAAAAAAAATATACCTTATATTACAATAATAAGCATAGGACATCGCTCTACACTTATGAAATTTCATAAATATAAACTTACCATAAATGACAATACTACATATGATTTATCTTTGGTTAATCAAGCATAATTTGGTATTTATATCATTCTTACCAGATAAAACTCCAAACATCATATATTTATAATGAGGGATTTTCATGATATATAAAAACTTTTCGCAGAAAGATTTCATTGAAGCAGAAAAAGCTTATGATAAATGTGGAAAACATGCTAATAGACCAATTTTATCAAAAAATACAAAACAACTCAGTAGAGGACAATTTACAGCTTTATTCATTGCCATGATTGTATTTATTTATAGCATAATATCATTTGATATTCCTGCATGCTTTTTCAGTATAGCTTTTCTTATATGGATAATGCAGTATTACACCCACAAGTTCAGCAAAAGTCATGCAGTATTTTTGCGTTCCATGCTAAAATCCTTAAGTATGACATTGTTCATCGGTTCTATAATATTAATGTTAATATGAATATATTTTTTATAATAGTCAGTCATGGCTCATCACCTTGGCTGGCTATTTCTTTGTCAACTTTGTAAACAATAAGTATCTTTTACCATTAACATGATTAAAAGATATTACTATATAAAATAATGGAGGAGCACACCTATGAAAAATAATACAGAAGTAGAAGTAAAATTTTCCTTAAATGAAACTGATATATTTCGCATCAAAAAATTCACCTCATCATTATACATGCTGGGTAAAAAACAAATACTCCACATGTCCGCATATTACTATGATACTACAGATATGTTCTTATTTAAACATAATCTCACCTATAGAGTCCGCCGAGAAAATAACAATTATATCGCAACTATAAAAGGAAAAAACAATTCAAATACTTTTCTGACTGACCGTTTGGAAATTAACCATAAAGTTTCTTCTATCACTCCTGATATAAGTCCTTTTATCAATAATTTCCCTACTATGGCAGATACTCTTCTTTTAAAAACATTCCAGCCAATAGTCACAAATAACTTTTGTCGGCAAAAATCAATTCTATTTTTTAACGGTACAAAAATAGAATTGGCCATAGATATCGGTTTTATTTATGCTGCTGATAAACAGCTACCTATATGTGAACTTGAACTAGAATTAAAAAAGGGATATAAAAAAGATCTTATTTCTCTCACTGAACTTATAAAAGCAAAACTAGGACTAAAAATTTCTAAAGAAAGTAAATTTTACCGTGGCATAAAAATAATTAGAAAATCTTTTAATTACTGATTTTATTTAAATTTATCTGCAATTCAGCAGGATTTATCGCCTTAAATACAGAAATGTGTCAATATAAAATAAAATCAAACTATATCATATAGTATCGTAGCATTCTATAATCATAAATTAATTACAGCCATTTAAAAAATAATTATTTGGAGTTAATTATAAAAATGGGGAAACCAATTTTATAATCTATTCATTATATTAGCCTTATTTATATCAATGCTCGTTTTTTCAACTATTACTTATGCCGGAATAATTTCCCCCATTCAAGATATTTTTATTAGTAAGAATGCTGCCATTCAAGTCGAAAAAGAATATAAAATTTTCCATAGCGAAAGATAATAGAGCTATTTATACTTATAAAAACAACCATCATTCACCTTTGATACCAAACACAGCAGATGGTTTAATGCACTTGAACGAGCCTATTTTCTCACCGGAAACCCTTATACTACATC
Organism: Pectinatus sottacetonis; assembly: GCF_015732155.1. Classification (NCBI taxonomy): domain Bacteria; kingdom Bacillati; phylum Bacillota; class Negativicutes; order Selenomonadales; family Selenomonadaceae; genus Pectinatus; species Pectinatus sottacetonis. The sequence continues at coordinate 2,264,509 of NZ_WIQK01000001.1, read as the reverse complement.
GCAACAGAAAAACTACAACCCCGGTTATTATTTAATGAATACCGATGGTACTATTATTATATATTATGAAAACATTCGTATTATAAAACTGACTCCTGCTGATGCATCCACTGTTAATATAAATCTTACTGCATTAGCTAACAGTTATATTAATTTTATGAAACAAGTTTTTAACCAATAAATGTTTTCTCAATAGCATAATAATCTAGCATTTATATTATAGCAATTCACTTTTAGTGGGAAATTTAATCGTGCTGAGGAGGAATTTTTATGAAAAAGATAGAATGTTTAGCAATGATTTTAGCAGGAGGCCAAGGAAGCCGCTTAGGCTGCTTAACCAAAAAGATAGCTAAACCGGCTGTACCATTTGGCGGTAAATATCGGATAATTGATTTTCCTTTAAGTAACTGCGCAAATTCTGGTATTGAAACAGTAGGCGTACTAACCCAATATAAACCCTTAGAGCTGCATACATATCTTGGCACAGGAGAAACATGGAATTTAGATAGGAAAAATGGTGGTGTATATATATTACCGCCTTATGCCAGAGAAAAGGGAGCAGATTGGTACAAGGGTACTGCTGATGCGATTTATCAAAATATTAATTTCATTGAAACCTATGATCCTGACTATGTATTGATTCTTTCCGGTGACCATATTTATACAATGGATTATTCCTGGATGCTGGAAGAACATAAAATGAATAAAGCTGAAGCCACTATAAGTGTAATAAAAGTTCCCATAAAGGAAGCCTCTCGTTTTGGCATAATGACAACAGACAAAGACGGTAGGATAGTTGCTTTTGAAGAAAAGCCTCAACATCCCCAAAGTAATTTGGCTTCAATGGGCATATACATTTTTAACTGGAAACTTTTGAAGCACTACCTAGAAGAAGATTCCATTGACAGCGTTTCCTCCCATGATTTTGGTAAAAACATCATTCCCAAAATGCTTTCTAGCAATGTACGCTTATTTTCCTATTCATTTGATGGTTATTGGAAAGATGTAGGCACTATCGAAAGCCTATGGCAGGCAAATATGGATTTATTAAAGGACAACCCTTCATTTGACTTGGGAGGTGCGTGGCGCATATATTCTTCCAATCATGCCCTGCCACCACATTTTATAGGTAAAACTGCCAATGTAAAAAATTCATTAATAAGTTCCGGTGCTATAGTAGAAGGCAGTGTAAAAAATTCAGTAATTTTTTCCGGTGTTAAAATAGGTGCCGGTGCCAAGGTCAATAATTCTGTTGTAATGCCTTTTAGTGTGATCGGTGAAAATGCAGTTATCGAAAAGGCCATTATAGCCCAAAATTGTGAAATCACCAAAAATGCTCAGGTAATGTCAGATGATAACTCTATCGCTGTTATTCCTGAGGGAGAAATTATAACACCTGTTGATAACGGCAACAAACAAGTGGGATAAAACGACAGGGGGAATAAATATGAATCATGTTTTAGGCTTAATAAATTTGCAAGAAGATAATAGTCTTATAAGAGAAATAACCAGAGAACGTCCTATAGCTACCATTCCATTTGCCGGGCGCTATAGACTCATTGATTTTATTTTATCCAACATGGTAAATTCAGGTATTATAAATGTTGGCATTCTTCTACCAAATAAATCAAACTCCGTTCTCAATCATATACGCTCTGGCAAAGATTGGGATTTAGCACGACGCCATGAAGGCTTATTTTATCTTCCTCCCAGATATGACAAAAACAATAATTCTCAATCTGAATTAAGAACACTTTATCAAAATATTGACTTTATAGAACACAGCGGTCAGGATTATGTATTATTGTCCAGTAGCCATACCGTATTTAATATGGATTTTAATAACGTATTGCGTTTCCATCAAAACACTGGTGCAGCTATAACAATGATTTACTACACAAATAGTAATGAAACGGCTGCTCCCTGCACTGTCATACAAACCAAGGACAACGGTCTGCTGACAGATATTGCCAGCCGCCACGTAGCCTACAAGGGATCCAATATATCTATGGGAGTATGCCTCATGTCCCTCAAGACTTTTGTCGATATAATTAGATATTCCTATGAACGAGGTGGCACTGATTTTCTTGCAGATGGTATAATGCGCGTGCAAGATAAATACAATATTTACGGTTATCAATATACCGGTTACGTATCCACAGTAAATTCCATAATTGATTACTATAAAGCCAGTATGCAATTATTAGACCCTAAAATCTGGCAAAAACTTTTTTTGGAAAACTCTCCTATATATACGATGGTCAAAGATGATGTACCGGCCCAATATAAAACACAAGCCAAAGTTCATAATTCTCTTATATCAAATGGCTGTTCTATAGAAGGCAGTGTTGACAATAGTATTTTATTCCGCAATGTTAAAATTGAAAGGGGAGCCACAATAAAAAACAGCATTATCATGCCTGGCTGTGAAATAAAAGAAAATTCACTTATTGAAAATGTTATTTGTGACAAAAATGTTATTATAAATTCACAAAAATGGCTTAAAGGGGCTAAAAATTATCCATTTGTTATAGAAAAAAATACTGTAATTTAACAATAGGCTGCCTATATTGCTATATAGCAATATAGATAGCCTTCAATTTTAAATTCATATTAAAAGTGAGAGGGTGTTACCAGCATGTTGACAAACAAGGCTTTGGAAGAAAAAAACAAATTTGAACATTTGTTTTTACAAACAGCCAGTATAATGTTCGGCCGCGATATGGAAGAACTTACCAAAGAAAATTTATATCAAGCTCTGGTAAGTACTATCAGACAATATATCAGTGATAATTGGATTCAGACCAATAAATATTATAGTGAACACCAAGAAAAACAAGTTTACTATTTTTCAATAGAATTTCTTTTAGGGCGACTATTAAACTGTAATATAATGAACTTAAATATTGGGGATATATGTTATTCCGCCATGCATGACCTGGGAATCAATCTTGATGACTTATTTGAAGAAGAACCAGATGCTGGCCTTGGTAACGGTGGTTTAGGGCGTCTGGCAGCATGTTTTATTGATTCCATGGCCTCTTTAGGAATAGCCGGCCATGGCTGTAGCATTCGCTACCAATATGGTTTATTTGAGCAAAAAATAATAAATAGGAATCAGGTGGAAATACCTGATAATTGGCTAAAAAACGGCTTTGCCTGGGAATACAGAAAAACCGAAAAAGAAATCATTGTTAAATTTTCAGGAAATGCTTATATGAAATCTATGCCTGATGGTAATCTAAAACCAATTTACGAAAATTATACTACTGTATCCGCTGTTCCATATGATGTGCCTATTGTTGGTTACCATAACGGCATTGTAAATACATTACGTTTATGGAATGCCGAAGTAAGTGAAAATTTTGCCGAAAGCGGTGCTTTGACCCATGAACAGCTGCAAGAAAAACTAAAATCACAATACCAATTAAAAGCAATTACTAACTGTCTATACCCGGATGATAGCTCACAAAAAGGAAAACAACTCCGGCTTACCCAGGAATATTTTCTCGTATCTGCCGGTGTACAAAGCATCATTCGTCATTATAAAAAATCTAATTTACCCTTAGCCCAGTTTTCGGAAAAAGTTGCCATTCATATAAATGATACTCATCCAGCAATGGCTATTCCTGAATTAATGAGGATTTTTTTAGATGAAGAAGGTTTCTCATGGGAGCAAGCTTGGGATATTACAATACGGACTGTAGCTTACACTAACCATACTATCATGCCTGAAGCTCTAGAAACATGGTCAACAGATATGTTTAAATCACTATTGCCGCGCATTTATTTGATCATTCAAGAAATTAATCGCCGTTTTCTTATCAATGTACGCCAGAGATATCCCCAAAATGAAGAAATTATCCATAGCTTTTCCATCTTACAAGACGGTCTTGTTCATATGGCTCGTCTTGCTATTGTAGGAAGTCACAGTGTTAATGGTGTAGCAAAAATCCATTCAGATATTCTAAAAAATTACAGTATGAAACAATTCAGCGATTACTATCCTAATAAATTCAATAATAAAACCAATGGTATAACACACAGACGCTGGCTGATGGCTTCCAATCCTCAACTATCATCATTAATAGATGATTTAATCACAGATAAATGGCGCACCCATCCCAGTCACTTGATAAAACTTCTCCAATACAAAGAAGACCCAGCAGCCTTAGAAAAACTCAGTCAGGTCAAACAAGGTCATAAACAAAAATTAGCTGAATTAATAAAAAATAAGAACGGTATAATAATAGATCCATTATCCATATTTGATATACAGATAAAACGTATTCATTCATATAAGCGTCAAATAATGAATATTTTTCACTTAATGTATCTCTATAATAAATTATGTGAAAATCCCGAACTAGAAATGATTCCTCACACTTTTATTTTTGGGGGAAAAGCCGCTCCAAGTTACCATATCGCCAAAGAAACTATCCGTCTTATAAACACTGTTGCCGAGATAGTAAATGCCAATGAAAAAGTTAATAAAAAACTAAAAATTGTTTTTTTGGAAAATTATGGCATATCACTCGCCGAAAAATTATTTCCTGCTGCTAATGTTAGTGAACAGATATCAACAGCTGGTAAAGAGGCTTCCGGCACAAGCAATATGAAGTTTATGATGAACGGTGCCATAACTTTAGGGACTCTTGATGGAGCAAATGTAGAAATTCATGACGCCGTAGGCTCGGATAATTGTGTTATTTTCGGGCTTAATGCCAATGAAATATTATCCTATTATCAAAACGGTCATTATTCGGCTTGGGATGAATATAATAATAATCCTGATTTGCACCATGTTGTTGACCAATTATTGTCAGGTGAATTTGTGGGCAATGGTGATTTCCGCGATTTATATAATTATCTATTTGGCAGCAATGATGAATATTTTGTCTTTAAAGACTTCCCTTCTTACTGCCAAGCCCATCAGAAAATTCAACAAAAATATAACAATGCCCATGAATGGCAAATGTCCAGCCTTATAAACATAGCCCATTCGGGAATATTTTCTAGTGACAGAACCATTATGGAATATGCTAAAGAAATATGGCATATGCATACAATAAAATTATAATACACTCTCTATTATGTTCTCGTCATACCCAATCATAACAAAAATTTTATTTATATTTTATTTAATGGATGAATTATTTATGTTATAGAAAATGGAGACAGCTATGATAACTTCAAAATTGAAACCGTACGATATATATTTATATCATCAGGGTACTAACTATTATTCATATGGAATCTTTGGCGCTCATTTTACAAAAGAAAATGATGTAAGCGGTATACGTTTTACTCTCTGGGCTCCACATGCAGCAGCAGTAAGCGTTGTGGGAGATTTTAATAACTGGGATAGTACCGCAAATCCTATGAAAAAAATAAATGACGGTGAAATATGGGTTGCATTTATTCCCCATTTGCAGGAAGGTGAACTATACAAATATGCCATTCTACCGCAAAACAGTAAAAATCTCATCTATAAAGCAGATCCCTATGCCTTTTATGCAGAAAAAAAGCCTAAGACGGCATCGCGTATTTACAATATGTCCAAATATATTTGGCATGATGAAGCATGGCAGAACTTAAAAAACAAAAGAGCTTCCTATGATTATCCCATGCTAATTTATGAAGTTCATTTAGGCTCATGGCGCCGCACCTTGTCAGGAGAATACCTCTCCTACCGCGATGCTGCAGATGTATTAATCAGCTATGTAAAAAAAATGCATTATACCCATATTGAATTTCTCCCATTATATGAACATCCGTTTGATGGTTCATGGGGCTATCAGGCTACTGGTTACTATGCGGCAACCAGCCGCTATGGTACCCCTGACGATTTTCGTTATCTAATAGATACAGCCCACCAAAATAATATTGGTATCATCATGGATTGGGCTCCTGGACATTACTGCAATGATGCTCACGGATTGCGTCGTTTCGATGGTCAGACTCTATACGAGTCGGATAACGAAAAACGTCGTGAAAACAAGCAGTGGGGTACCACCAACTTCGATTACGGACGTACAGAGGTACACAGCTTTTTAATATCAAATGCTATTTTTTGGCTGAATGAATATCATATAGACGGCTTGCGTATTGATGCCGTTGCCAACATGCTGTACCTTGACTATGAACGGCAAGACGGCGATTGGGAACCAAATAAATATGGTGATAATGGCAACTTAGAAGCTATGGATTTTATAAAAAAGCTCAATCAGGCTGTTTTTAAATACTATCCTCATGCATTGATGATAGCAGAGGAATCCACGTCCTGGCCCTTGATCAGCAAACCTGTTTATATGGGAGGCATGGGTTTTAATTACAAATGGAATATGGGCTGGATGAATGATATGCTTAGATATATTAGTCTTGATCCTATTTATCGAAAATGGAATCATGATAAAATAACATTTTCATTAATGTATGCTTTCTCCGAAAACTTTGTACTCCCATTATCACATGATGAAGTAGTACACGGAAAATGTTCTCTCATAGAAAAAATGCCAGGAGATTATTGGCAAAAATTTGCTGGTCTGCGTCTATTCTTCGCTTATTGGATGGCACATCCAGGCAAAAAACTTCTATTTATGGGTGGCGAATTTGGGCAATTTATTGAATGGAAATATGATGACAGTCTTGACTGGCATCTTACAGAAAAATATCCAATGCACCATAAAATGCTTTATTATTCCCAATGTCTCAATGAATTTTATGTCAACTCACCAGCCTTATGGCAAGTAGATTTTGATTGGAACGGCTTCCTATGGCTTAGTTGTGATGACAACCAAAACAGTATTATTGCTTTTATGCGAAAAGCAACAGATACTGATGATTTCATTATAATTATCTGTAACTTCACTCCAGAAGTGCATTATGGTTACCGACTTGGTGTTCCCATCAAAGGAACTTACAAAGAAGTATTTAATAGTGATGCTACAAAATTTGGCGGCTCTGGCGTTGCTAATCCAGAAAGTATACAAACCACCTCACAACCTTGGAATAATCAACAGCAGTCATTACTATTGACAATTCCGCCATTAGCTGCCATTTATCTTCGTCTAGCTACTATAAAAACGCAATCTGCTGCCAGTAATATTACTACTTGTAAAAAACTGCATGGCAATAATAAAAGGAAAATAGCTAAGATAAAAAAACAGCTGGAAAAATATAGTAAAAATAAATAATTCATCTTGTACTATTAAATATTAATGATTTTTCATCCATTCATAAAAAGTGTCCAGAAAAATTTATATGGATTTTTTATAAACCAGTTTTTATTCTTTATTCTAACCTGCATAATGAAAAACAGACGAAATTATCTATCTTCCCAAACAGCAGTCTGTTTTCACCATTTAATTTGTATATTGATGATTATTAATATGTACCAACAAAAAATTAAGGGGGGCTTGTTCTTATGTTAAAACTTCTTTATGTGGCATCGGAAGCATCACCATTTGTAAAAACCGGTGGACTTGGTGATGTAGCTGGTTCACTTCCCAAAGAATTAAAAAAACAAAATATTGATGTGCGTGTTGTCATACCCAAATACAGTACCATAGCAGAGCAATATCGCAGTAATATGAAGAATATTTATTCTGGAAGCCTAAAAATAGCTTGGCGGGAAAAATATTTTGGCATTGAAACGCTAAAACATAATAATGTTACCTTTTATTTTATAGATAACGAAGATTATTTTAAACGTGATGGCTATTATGGCTATGATGATGATGATGAACGCTTTACATTCTTCTGTCGTGCCGTATTAAGTATGCTGCCAATTATAGATTTCTGGCCAGACATAATAAACTTAAATGACTGGCAGACAGGTCTTGTAAGTGTATTTTTAAAATTGAATTATATGCATAAAGAAAAATACCAAAATATCAAAACAGTTTATACTATCCACAACTTAAAATATCAGGGAATATTCCCTAAACGAATTTTAACAGATGTTTTAGGATTGGATAATAAATACTTTGATAACGGTGACTTAGAATTTTACAATAATATCAACTTTATGAAGGGCGGTATTATCTATTCAGATGCCCTCACTACTGTAAGTCATTCCTATGCCAGTGAAATACAAAACCCTTATTTTGGTGAACAACTGGATGGTATTCTAAAAATGCGCAGCAAAGATCTTACTGGTATTTTAAACGGCATTGACTATACTGAATACAATCCAGAAACAGATCCCCATATATTTTTTCAATATACAATAGCTAATGCCATAGAAAAAAAGATAGAAAATAAAGTAGCCTTACAACAGAAGCTGGGATTACCCATTAACAGAAAAATACCTGTCATAGCTTTTATCTCCAGATTAGTCGAAGCCAAGGGTATTGACCTTCTTATAAGAATTCTTGATGAACTTTTGCAATATGAAGATATTCAATTTGTATTACTTGGGACTGGTGACTATAAATACGAAGAATGGTTTCGCTCTTTGCAATGGCGTTTTCCTAAAAAAGTCTCTGTTAATACTTCATTCGATGAAAACTTGGCCCATCAAATTTATGCTGCTTCATCCTTATTCATAATGCCTTCAAGATATGAACCATGCGGCATAGGCCAAATGATTGCCCTGCGGTACGGAAGTGTTCCCATAGTTCATGCTGTTGGCGGCTTACGTGATACTGTATTTCCTTACGACAGCTATACAAACAGCGGTAATGGCTTCGTATTCAACAATTATAATGCCCATGAACTTTTATTTTCTATTAAAAGGGCTTTAGAAAAATCCAATGATATTATTCTTCGCCGACGCATAATCGAAAACGCTATGTCTTCTGACTACAGCTGGACCGGTTCAGCAAAGCAATATAAAATGATTTATGAGGATCTTGCTAAAAAGTACCTTGACTAATATTATAAATAAGAAGGTGTTTCCTTGTCTGATACGGATTTATTACTGCATAACTCACATAATGCTTATTATCGCCATCCCGTAGGAGCTGCTGCAACAGACAACACTGTATATTTAGGAATAGATATAAATATAAACACACCTATAGAAACCATTTCTTTACGCTTGTGGCAGGAAAACAACGGAGAAAAAATTTTTATTCTTTCCCCTGCAGAAGAAAACAAAAATCATTATTTTGTAAATATTAAAACGCCTCATAAAGGCTGCCTATTATGGTACTACTTCATCATAAAAACAAAAGAAAAAATTTTATTTTATGGTAATAATCCTGAGCATCTTGGCGGTAAAGGACGTATTTATGAGCATGTACCGCCCTCTTTTCAAATCACGGTTTACCGCTTTGATGCTGTCACTCCTACATGGTTTAAACATTCTATAATGTATCAAATATTTCCTGATCGCTTTTATCGAAAAGGAAATACAATCATTGCCAAAAAGAATGCCGTTTATCATGCTGATTGGCATGATCAGCCTTGTTATTATAAAGATGTTGACACCAAAGAAATCATTTCCTATGATTTTTTTGGTGGTAATATTGCAGGAATAATGGAAAAACTTTCTTACCTAAAAGAATTGGGTATTTCCGTTATTTATCTGAATCCGGTTTTCGAATCAGCCAGCAACCATCACTATGATACTGGCAATTACCATAAAATAGATCCTATTTTAGGCACTAACGAAGATTTTACTGCACTGTGTGCCAAAGCAAAACAAATGGGAATACACATAATCATTGATGGTGTATTTAGCCATACCGGCAGTGACAGTATTTACTTTAATCGCTATAATAATTACAACTCTATAGGCGCTTTTCAGTCAACACACTCTCCATATTACGACTGGTATACATTTCGCAATTATCCGTATGAGTACGACAGCTGGTGGGGCTTTGATACTCTACCTAATGTAAACGAAACTACAGATTCTTATATGAATTTCATCATAACTAGTGAAAATAGTGTTCTTAAGCACTGGATGAACAGTGGTATCAGCGGCTGGCGGCTTGATGTAATCGATGAACTGCCACAAAGATTCGCCCGCAAATTTTATAGCACCTTAAAAGAACTAGATGACAATGCCATAATGATCGGTGAAGTATGGGAAGATGCTTCTAATAAGGTAAGTTATGGCGTTCCCCGTGAATATCTATGCGGTTATGAAATGGATTCTGCAATGAATTATCCCTTGCGCAAAATAATAATTGATTTTCTACTAGGATATGTACCTGGAGAAAAAACAATAGAAAAACTTTCCAGTCAAAAAGAAAATTATCCGTTGGAAAATTATTATGCTATGATGAACTTAGTAAGCAGCCATGACGTAGAACGTATTATCACCAAACTAGGTGAAGCTTCCTTTTATGATGGCATGCCCGCCATTGTCCAGTCTCGTTATCAACTTGACCATATGCACTACCAGCTTGGCGCTGCCAGAAGTAAACTTGCCGCATTATGGCTGCTTACCTTTCCCGGTGTCCCCTCTATCTATTATGGCGATGAAATAGGCATGCAGGGATTCCGTGATCCCTATAACCGAGCGCCTTATGACTGGGATACACCTGACCTCGATCTAAAAAACTGGTTTATGAAACTCACCAAACTAAGAAATGAAAACATTGCCCTGCGTACTGGTGAAATACTTTTTCTCTACGCTTCCAACTCAGTAATAGCTTATGCCCGCTGCATACGCCAGGGCAAAGATGTATTTGGTCAGTCGGCAGATAATGACGCCTATATAATAATAATAAACCAAAGCAGCACCGATGCTGCAGCACTTGAAATAAATCTGCATGGTTTATTTTATGAACAACTGGAATATCCTTGGCAAGAAAAATCCCCTGTTTATTTAGAAAATAATGTGTTAAAAATAACTGTCAACAGTTTATCCGCCGTTATTTTACACCAAGTCAAAAAAAGCCATAATTATGAGCCATCCTGCGGCATACTCATGCACCCCACTTCCTTGTATTCACCTTATGGAATAGGAGATTTAGGAAATACTTCCTTTCATTTTATTGATTGGCTGGAAAAAGCCGGCCAGCATTATTGGCAGATACTCCCGCTTAATCCTGTAGGCATAGAAAACTCTCCTTACCAATCCTCATCAGTTTTTGCTGGTAACTATCTTCTTATATCCCCCGATGAACTGGTAGCTGATGATTTGTTATCAGCAAATGACATACCATCACAAGATAATTTTATAAGGAATGACTTTGCCGCTATAGGACGGCAGAAGGAAGCATTGCTGTTTAAAGCTTTTAATAATTTTTCTCCTAATGAAGAATATAAAAAGTTTTGTAATGGGCAAAAATATTGGCTGAATGACTATGCTTTATTTTGTGTATTGAAAAAAAATCACAATGGTACATCATGGATAACTTGGCCCGATAACATAAAACATTATCCCAAAGATACCTTGCAGACAATTGCAAATGAATTCAGCCAGCAAATAAACTTTGTTAAATTTGTTCAATATATATTTTTTAAACAATGGTCTAACTTAAAACTGTACGCCCATAGCAAAAATATTAAAATAATTGGCGATCTGCCCATTTTCCCTTCACATGACAGTGTTGATGTATGGGCTCATCAAAATTTATTCAACTTAAATGATGATGGCTCTCCCAGAACCATTGCCGGTGTCCCGCCTGATTATTTCAGCAGTAATGGACAGTTATGGGGTAATCCCCACTATTTATGGGATAAAATGGCCGCAGAAAACTATCACTGGTGGATCGAGAGATTCCGTACTCTGCATGAGATTGTTGACGTTATACGCCTCGATCATTTTCGTGGTTTTGCTGCTTACTGGGCTGTAGATGGAACAGCCTCGACGGCCCGTATCGGAAAATGGCTGCCCGGTCCCGGTATACAATTTTTCCAGGCAATAGAAAAACAATTAGGGAAGATTCCTATAATAGCGGAAGATCTAGGAATTATAACACCCGCTGTAGAAAAACTAAAAACAGCCTGTGGCTTTCCTGGTATGAAAGTATTGCAATTTGAACTTTATCCCAGTGAATATAAAAATATAGGTTTTGTCTGTTCCCCCAATAATATTATCTACACAGGCACCCATGACAACAATACTACTATCGGCTGGATAAAGAATGAGCTTTCTGCTGAAACCAAAGCCATTCTGGCAGAGCATTTAAAAGTTGCTGTTACTCCAGAAAAAATCTGTACAGCTCTTATTGAATACGCTTATGCCAGTAATGCCCGTATAGCAATGATTCCTATCCAGGATGTGTTTAAACTCGATTCATCGGCGAGAATGAATACTCCAGGAACTGTTGGCAGTAATTGGCTATGGCAGATGGGAAAAAATGCCCTTACTGGAGAAACGGCAAATTTTTTATTTAATTTAGCCAGTAAATATAAAAGATAATAAAATATAATTTTTTATCGTATAAAAAAACGAGACTGTCACATGTACCTATTTTTATGAAATCAATACTATTCATGTGACAGTCTTTTTTGTTTTTATAAGTTTTTTTGAGAATATTCACTGAGCATTTTTAGATGAGATTCTTCTTCCTGTTTAATACGAGAGAAAACATCGGCCTTTTCATTTTTAAATATGATTTGAATTTCATTGACATATAGTAAAGTGTCTTTTTCCAATGAAATGGAAAATTTTAAAGCTTCTTTTAAAGTCGGCCGTTTTAAATTATCAAAAGCAAAGTTTTGTTTGATTAATACATTTAAATAAGATTTATAATCATCATCAAGTGTTTCGTCTATAGACAGGCCATTTTTATATTCATTTGATAAATTAATGTAGATTTTTTCATGTTTTTTTTCTTCATTGGCCAAAAAATTAAAGAAACTGCTAATTTTTGTATCAGCTGATTCCGCAGCCATTTTTGTATAGAAATCATAGCCCGTTTTTTCCAAACGTACCATACTGTTCAATAAATCACTAACTTGAAATATTTCACTCATAAGATCGTTCCTTTCTTATTTAATAGACAAATGTTTATCTAGCGCTTTAACATGAATATTGCTGCGATATTCGGTTTCTGTCCAGTTGATATTTTCGGCGATCATAGCTTCTGGATTGAGATTAACACCGTCGAGCATAAAATTTTTGAAGCGTTGATAGCCGGCCCTATCAATCAGGTGCCCACCATGGATGTAGATCGGCTTGCCACCCAAAACCCATTTAGAGAATTTGGGCCAGTTTTTCATTATTGATAATACACTTTCTTCGGTTAACCAGTTGGCAAACATTTTACCCATACGTGGATATTGTTTACCAGTCCTGCCACCGATGATTATTTTGTAAAAATCTTTGGCTGGGCGCCGCCATGCACCCGTTGGACAAGCTGTAACACATTCACCGCAGCCAACACAGCAGCAAGGGTCTTTTTCCACTTTATTTTTATCATTAAGAGAAAGTACACGGGTAGCAGCACTTTCACATTTTCGAACGCAGGCTCCACAGCCAATACATCTGTCTATTGTGTAAATAGGTTTTGTGCAGCCAATTATACCAAAATCCTGAAAGTGCCCTTTACCACAATCATTTGGGCATCCGGAAACGGAAATTTTTATATGATAAGGATTTGGGTAAATGAGTTTTTCCAATTTTTGTGCTAATCTTTGGGTGTATACATTGCCTTTTATACAATGTACACCACCTATACAGGCCATTATATTACGTGGTGCAATATAAGGATAGCCATCTTTGGTTTGCATTTCTACGTCACACATACCACATTCTATGGCCTGTAGATACGGTTGGATATATTCATTGACAGCAGGAATGTCCTTGGCCTTTATTCTGGGAGCATTTAATGTCTGTCGCATACCTATATGGAATGTACCATCTCCCCATGTTTGGCAGACGTGTTTTATCACATCCAGCCATTTTGCCTCTATTAAAGCACCTGGTACACGCAGTTGCAGCATGAATTCGCCTGGAACTTTTGATTGACGAAAGCAATTATTTCTAAGTTTTTTAATATTGCAATCTTCTACCACAATTATTCCTCCTAATCAATTAATTTTTTGCCAACAGTATAGTTAAAAACAGGTCCATCAAGGCACACATAGGTTTCATCTATACGACAGTGGCCACATTTACCTATGCCGCAGGACATTTTTCGTTCAAAGGACATCCATATTTTCTTTTCTGGAATTTTATTCATAAGTAAATCCATTCCGACAAACTTCATCATAATCGGCGGTCCGACAATTATACACTCATATTCGTCAGCAAAAGCAGTAAAGGGAATTTTTTTAATAAAGTCAGTCACAAGACCTTTTTGGAAACCAGGATAGTCTTCATCATCCAGAGTGTATATTACATGAAAATGTGATGCTGTCTGCCATTTTTTTAATTCATCGGCAAATAAAATACTATGTGAATTTTTAAAGCCAAGGATAAGATAAATCTCCTTAGCATAATCGCTATCGTCACATAGCATATTTATAAGACTTTTTACTGGAGAAACACCTGTCCCGCCAGCAATGATCACAACGGTTTTATTTTTGAATTGTTCTATTGGCCAGCCATTACCATAACAGCCACGAATGAATATATTGTCACCTTTTCTTAGGGAAAATAAACCATCAGTTACTTTGCCGACTTTTCTTATAGTAAAATCGACATAACCATTACCAAAACCGCTGATTGAAATTGGTGCTTCACCAACTTTTGGCAAAGACAGCTGCATAAATTGACCATGCTTTATTGGCAGATTGTTTTTTACACGAAAAGTCCATTCAGTTTGAGTTTGCGGCATGATATCAAGAAGTTTACAAGCAGTTGGTTTAACGGGATTGTTAGTCATGCTGCACACCTCCTTTTATTTCTTTAATTGCTTGAGAAAGCTTATTCAGCGTAGCTGGATAACTTATTAACTCAGGGCATCTGGCAGAGCAACGACCACAGCCGACACACATTGGGCCAGTGTGAAAACGAGCGTTATAACCATAAACTTTATGCAGAATTTTATAGCGATATTTTTCTGATGTTTTTTTGCGGAAAGATTGTCCGCTGGCAACTTTATCAAAACCGTCTATCATACAGGAAGAACAAGTGCGACGGCGTTCCCCAATGTGAGCATTTTGTGTATATACTATATCAGTAGTTTCAAAGCAGGTACAGGTACTGCAGGATACGGTACAGGAACCACAGCCAATACACCGCGCATCAAATTCTTTCCACATGGGATGTTCTTTAAGTTTATTCGCTAACTCAAGATTATCAATAACAGGATAATCCACTTTCAATTCATTTTTTAATGGTGGCTGTATTTCATGATTAACTGCAGCATATTTGGCAAAATAATTGGCAAAATCACTGTCATAAACCTGAACATAAGCACTGCCATTATTATCAGAGACAGCTAATGACTGCATATCGGTTTTATTGGCTCCTACACTACAACAAAAACAACCTTCAAACTGTTCAGGGCAATCCATTAAGATGAATTTTACTTTGTCCCGTATTCTTTTATAGAAATAATCTTCAATATTACCATTTTTTAAATATATTTGGTCCTGTATTTTTATAGAATTGATATCACAGGCTCGACCAAAAATCAAAATATCTTTTTGCGGACTTTTGCTTTCTTTGAATTCATCTTCAGTAAAATAAAATAACGTTTGGGTTATTGGAGTGAGTACCTCTTTTAATGGATAAGTAGAGCGTTCATGAAATTCGATTTCCTGATAAGTATTTATCGGCTGATAAATGATGGAGTCATCCTTAGCATATCTGCCACCGCACGAGATGCGAACCGGTGCATAAATATCATACTTTTCACTGAGTTGTTCAAAAAATCCATTCATTTCATCAACATTTAGTTGATAAGTTTGTGCGTGTTTCAATCTAAGCGCTTCCTTTCTAACAAATAATTGATAGTGCATTTGAAATTTTTAAGATAAAATATGTTAATATTTTCACTTTTTATTGAAAAAAGAAAATATCAGCTAAAATTTTAATGATATAATTATAAAAAAATGATTGCAATTAATCGAAACTGAGTGATTATTATGAAAATCATATCGTTAATATTATAAAACTTGTTTATACTGATGTAAAATGCTAAACTAATTATAAGTATATAGTATTTTTTGCATATATTAGTAAAGGAATAAGTTATCTTATGACGATTAGAGATTTAGAAATTTTTATTGCAGTGGCTCAATTGGGAAAAATGGGCCTAGCTGCTAAAAAACTGTATATTTCCCAGCCAACGGTTAGTCATGTTATCTCACAAATTGAAACTGACTATCATATAAAGCTGTTCGACAGGCTTTCACGTAAATTGTATATAACTGAAACCGGCCGGGAATTTTTACAATATGCCAAGCATATAATGGCTAATTTCGAAGAAATGGAACATTACATGCGACATGCTTCCGAACAAATGACGATACATGTGGGAGCATCACTAACTGTAGGCAGCTTTTTTTTAGCTAATATGATAAATCAGTATGAACATGACAATAATAATGTAAAAATACGAGTTTATATCGATAATTCACAAAACATTATCCAGAAAATTTCCGATGGAGAACTTGATATTGCGATAATAGAAGGCAATGTTAATGCAAAAGATGTAATAAAAAAAGAAATTTATCAGGATGAAATGGTGCTGATTTGTGGTAAAAAACATCCTTTTGCACAAAAAAAATCAGTGAAATTGGCGGAATTGACTGATATGGATTGTGTAATGCGAGAAGAAGGTTCTGGTACCAGGGCTTTTTTACTTTCCTTAACTGAAAAGCGTGGTATTCATATTGTACAGAAATGGGTTTGTCATAGCTCTGATTCAATTATCAATATTGTTGCTTCAGGACAAGGTGTGTCAATTGTTTCTAAATCACTGCTGTTACATACACCAAACATAGTACAAATTCCTATCAAGGATAAAGTTTTGTCGCGGGAATTCAGAGTGATATACCATAAAGATAAATATATATCAAGAGAACTGCATAAATATATTACCGCTGTGGAAAAATATTTTAAGGTGGTCAGTTTACATAGCTGATTATGCTAATTAAGCGGTCACAAACCCACTAAAATTTCTTGTTATTTATTTTTTTATGCTGTCTGCTATTTTAATGAAAAAAAATACTTACCAAGATGTCCGGATTGTATTTATGATGAAGTTTATTAATATTATAAACTATAGCTAACTTTGCACTTTACACTAAAATAATATTATTAGTTCTCCCCAAGGAAGAAATTTATTATATATCTGCTGTAAATATTAAATGATTTTTGCTATACTTAAGAATACAGAAACTAAATATAATAGTTATAAAATATTATTCATCCATTCTTTAACAAATTATATCCGGTTGATATTTATTTTAGGAGAAACTTAATATATGTACAAAAAAATGTATTTTTTATCAACATTGGCTGCCTTAGCTACTGCTTTAAATATAAATCCATCTAAAGCAGCAGCAGACAGCACAGACGTAAATCTTTTGAATTACATACAGGACCAGAAGGACTATGAATTGCACCATACCATTAATAAAGAACTGATTGATCTGCACAATGAGGTCGATAATGAAAAATTTATCCGGCCTCTTGATTCCAGTAAACCAGCTCCCATAATTTTTGAGGGAAAAGATATTTCCTATAACAGTCTAACGGGAGCAGTATACGCTAAGGGAAACGTAAAAATAACCCATAAATATTCCCGTATGACAACGGATGCCATGAATGGCAATGCCAAAAGTGGCGAAGTCGACATAAAGGATAAAGCTCATATGCTGCAATATACTCCAGCGGTAGTTTTAGATGGCTACGATACCCGATATAACTACAATACTAAAAAAGGCAAAATGGAAAATATAAAGGGGTCTATAAACAACAAATTCATTTGGGGCAAAAAAATTGAATTTTACCCGGAGGAAATGATTATATATAATGGATCTATAACCCGCTGTCCGGCTAAAACACCTGACTATCGTATGTCAGCTGATAAAATAGAAATATGGCCTGATGATCATATGATTGCTTACAACGCAAAATTCTGGATAAAAAACCAGGTAATTTATAAAAAAAGCCGCTATATTGCTAAAATAGGTAAAAATGCTACTCACGAAGATAGTTCTATTCCTATACACCTTACCTATAATAGCGATGACGGTCTTCATGTACAATATTATTATGATAAAGATATAAACAATAAAATAAAAACATATATTGACTTTAATTATTATACCAAGCATGACCTACGCAATGTCTATGGTATAAAATGGTATAATGGAAAAGCGTCTGTCCGGCTGGAAGATGGTTATTATGAAGATAGCAATAACAATTGGATAAAAAAAGAACCTACTGTGATTTTTAATTACAATACACCTATTGCCAAAAGTCCTTTTACTCTTGGTCTTTCTACTGAATACGGCAAATGGGACGATGATATTAAATCCAGCTGGCACAGCGGTACTACCGTAAGTGTAGCCCATACTCCAATCCTGCTTAGTGATAAATTAAAATTATATCCTGATGTTGGCTATACATGGATACACGAATCATATGATAACAGCAAAACAAATAATTTTTATTACGATACCACCGTGATGGCTGATATAAGTTCCAAGTTTATTGCCTATACAGCTTATCATTATTCCCATTCTACAACGCAAAACTCTTTATTTGACTATGGCTATGATAATTATTCCAAAAAAATAACGGCCGGGTTCAGCTATGAATTAACACCTAAGGATCGTGTTGTCGTTGCCAATGAATTCAACGCTGGTGATGGAATGAAAACTATGGACCGCGATTATTATTGGTATCATAACTTTCATTGTCTGAATATGGTTCTGCAGTATCGGGAAAAAAGAAGATCCTGGCATGTAAAATTTAATCTCGTTCACTGGTGATAACAATGACAAATAATAATGACTTACTAAATATCATAAAGAATTTTCAGCAACAGCATATCTTGGTAGTAGGTGATATGGTCGCTGATATATATCTTCAAGGAATAATCGAACGCATTTCTCGGGAAGCACCTGTACTCGTTCTCCAGCAGTCCGGTGAAAAAACAGTCGCCGGCGGTGCCGCCAATGTAGTAAACAACGTGGCAACTATCGGCGGCAAAGTAACAGCTGTAGGTTTATTGGGCAATGATAATGCGGCCAACGGCTTAAAAAACATATTAAGCAAGAATAAAGTTGATATTAACGGTTTAATAACTTCAAATGATCGTACAACAATTACCAAAACACGCATTATTGCCGGAGGACGGGCTACAGTGAGCCAACAGGTTGTTCGCATTGACCATGATAATCGCACCCCTGTCAATAGTTCCGATGAAAAAAAACTCTTGACCAGTCTGGAAATTCTTCTCCCCCAATGTAGTGCTGTTGTCCTCAGTGATTATGGCAGTGGAACTATCACACCAGCAATACGCAGTCTTATCATTGATTATTCCCGCCAGACCGGCATTCCCTGTATAGTTGACTCGCGTTATTCCATCCACGACTTTAAAGGTGTTACTTATGTTAAACAGAATGACGCCGAACTGGCTGCTGCCGTCGGAATGACAATAAAAAATGACACAGATTTACATCAAGCTGGTAAACTACTGCTGAATCAAATGTCTGCAAAGGGTATTTTGGTGACCTGCGGGGAAAAAGGCATGGTTCTATTTGAAAATGACGGCAGTATCAACACTATTCCTGTTTCGGATAAAAGCGAAGTATATGATGTTTCAGGGGCAGGTGATACCTGCGTCGCTGCATTTATAACAGCCATAGCTGCCGGGGCAGAATCAACCGCTGCAGCAAGATTATCTAATTATGCCGCCGGAATAGCCGTAAGGAAAATGGGAACAGCTACTGTATCCAAACAGGAACTCATAAGTATTTTGGAAAAGTGAGATTATGATTATAAAAAACACTGACATTGCCGCATTTTGTGACATATTAAGACATTCCGGCCAGAAAATTGTTTTGACCAATGGCTGCTTTGATATAATACATGCCGGCCACATAACATACTTAAAAAAAGCTGCCTCATTTGGTGATTGCCTGATCGTAGGTCTTAATACAGATGCTTCCGTAAAAAGATGGAAAAGCAAAAATCGTCCTATAGTAGGAGAAGAGAACCGAGCTTTAGTAATAGATTCCCTGAAATTTGTTGACTATGTCGTTCTTTTCAATGAAACAACCGCCGAAGATCTGGTGGAAAAAATAAAACCGGCTGTCTATGTAAAAGGCGGTGACTATACACTGTCCACGCTCCCAGAAGCCCATATTCTGCAATCCTACGGCGGTCGTGCTGAATTTATCAATATGGTTGAAGGATGTTCAACAACCAGCATAATAAACAAAATAAAAAATATATACTGAAATGATAAAATGACAAAAAATATACTTATTATAAAATTAAGTGCTATTGGCGATGTCATTCATGCATTGCCAACGGCATCGGCCATAAAAAACACCTGGCCTGATGCCCATATAACTTGGGTAGTATCACCAGTGGCTGCAGATATCGTCAAAGATTGTCCGGCAATTGATGATATAATTTTATTTGACCGGAAAAAATTAAATTCCTTTTGGGGTTTTATAAACTATATAAAACCTTTTTCACATAAACTCCAGCAAAAACATTATGATATCTGTTTAGATTTGCAGGGATTATTAAAATCTGCTTTGATTGCCTATTTAAGTCATGCTGATATAAAGTTAGGCTATGTAAATATGCGTGAGGGCAGCGGTTTTATAAGCAAGCCCATCAAAGGAGAATACTATAACGGGCATATTGTAGAACGTTACCTTGATGTAGTCAGGTTTTTAGGCTGCAATACAGAAAATATATCATTTCCACTGGGAATAACTGACGAAAATATCACCGATGCAACGGCTTTGTTAAAAACAAATAACATCAGTATAACTGCACCTTATGTTGTTTTTATCGTTGGGGCTAACTGGCCCAATAAAAGGTGGCCGGCCCGCTATTTTTCCTGGCTGGCAGACTGGTGTAAAACACAAAATCTAACGGTACTTTTAGCTGGTGCCGGTAAAACTGACAAAAAAATCTCCGCTGAAATATTGGCCGGCACTTCCGTGAAATGCATAAATTTAGTCAATAACACAACACTAAAAGAATTAGCCTATATCATAAAAAATGCCGCAGCTGTAATTGGCGGTGACACCGGTAGTATGCATATGGCAGCAGCGCTCAACATTCCTGCCGTAATGGTCATGGGACCAACTGATGCTGTCCGTAACGGTCCTTATAATCAAAAACATAATACCATCGAAGTAAGCTATGACTGCAAACACTGCTGGAAACGAAAATGCCGGTTTCATCGTGATTGTCTTGCCGCGATAAAACCTCAACAGGTAGCAGATAAATTACGTATAATTTTTTCCTAATTATTCAACTAGTTAGAAGGTGTCTATCATTCCCCTTTACTATATTTTAAAAATATTAAGCAGATTATTTTGTCTGCTTCCAGAAAGTGCCGCCTATTTTATTGGTGATCTTATTGGATATATTACTTGGCTATTTGTTCCGCCAAAAAGGAAAAAGATGGCCATAAGCAATGCTGAGCAAGCTTTAAATATATCAGCCGGGCCGGCCTCAAGAATTGTAAAAAACAGCTGGACACGTTTCGGCCCAATGATTATAGAAGTCCTGCGTTTCCCTATTATGCGCAATAACATGGATAAATATATAAATTTTTCCGGAATAAAAAATCTTGATGCCGCATTAAGTTTAGGACGCGGTGGGATAATCGCCACAGCGCACAGCGATAACTGGGAACTTCTGGGAGGCGCCCTTTCCCAGCATGGATACAAATTAGTCGGCGTATCGCAAGAACAATCCAATCAAGGTGCTGATAAATTTATAAATGAATATCGGGCTATGGTTGGCATGTATATAATGTATAAATATAATGTTCGTGGTATGTTCAAAATGATTGCCAAGGGATATCTTATTGGTCTTATAATGGATCAGGATGCTGCTGATGATGGTATAGTAATTCCATTTTTAGGCCGTGATGCTTCCTGTGCCCACGGTGCTGCCACAATTGCCCGCCGCACTCAAGCCCCCATTATTCCTATTTTTATTTCCAAAGGTCCCGGAAGAACCCATAATATCAACATTGACAAAGCTGTATTTGTAGAAAAAACCAGCAATAAACACGCTGATATCCGAAAAACTACTATACTACTGACACAAAAAATTGAAGAACACATAAAAAAATACCCTAACGAATGGTTCTGGCTGCATGATCGCTGGAAATCAGTAGAAAATCATCGTGCTACTAAAACATATACTTAGAAAGGCAGATAAAATGCAAAAAAATAATCAGCCAATAGATTTTACAGTCTGCTGGGTAGATGGTAGTGACCCGGCCTGGTTAAGGGAAAAAGCCAAGTATGACCCCAATGTAAATGGTGACAAGCGCATAAGCCGTTATCGCGACTGGGATAACTTACAATATTGGTTTCGCGGTGTAGAAAAATTTGCCCCATGGGTCAATAAAATTCATTTCATTACCTGGGGACATTTGCCAAAATGGCTGAATACTACCCATCCCAAGTTGAATATCGTGCGTCACGAGGACTACCTCCTGCCACCATATATGCCGACTTTCAGTTCCAGTCCCCTTGAGCTCAATTTACATCGGATAAAAGGCTTAGCAGAACATTTTGTTTCTTTCAATGATGACATGTATATCATCAAACCCGTAGAAAAAGAATTATTTTTTCAAAAAGGCCTGCCGACTGATTTTTGTATTGCCACTGCTATCAGTGCCCCTGTAAAAAATGATATGATGCCCTTTATAAAATTCAACAGTATCGCCGTGCTGAATACTGATTTTGATAAAAAGGAACAGGTAGCCAAAAATTTTTGGAAATGGATGTCTCCCCGGTATGGCTGGGATGCACTGCGCAACCTTATCTTCTCCGGCGAACATCATTTTCGTGGCTTTTCTAACAATCATCTGCCTTATTCTTTTCTAAAAAATACTTATACTGATATCTGGCATAAAGAAAATATCATACTCGATGAAAGCAGCCGTAATAAATTCCGCAGCCGCAATGATGTCGACCAGTGGCTCATCCGTTACTGGCAGCTCGTAAAAGGTGATTTCACCCCTATTGGGCGTCATGCCAAAGGCCGTGTCTTTGAAATCTATGGTCAGATCAGTGACAACAATGATCTATATAAAACAATAGAAAATCAATCCATGCCTATGATCTGCATAAACGACAACGATAATATTGATTTTGCCGGTATAAAAAAACAAATAATAGCTTCTTTTAATAAAATTTTACCGGAAAAATCTAGTTTTGAGAAATAAATTTATGATAAATAATCATTCTACTGTCAATATACTGCTTCTCGTACCACGCATGAATATCGGCGGAGCTGAAAGCCATGTAGCCATGCTGGCTCCTTTATTAGTATTAAAAGGCTATAATGTCATTGTTGCTTCAGGCGGTGGAAAACTTGCCGAAACATTATCACGCCAAGGTATCAAACAAGTATTTCTGCCCTTGCGCCTCAGTACATATCTTGCCGCCCGCTGTTTAAAACACCTTATAAAAAAATACCACATAAATTTAATTCATGCCCATTCTGCTGCCGCGGGGATCAGTGCCATGAAGTGTAAAATTAAATATTATCCATCCCTGCCGGTAATTTATACAGCTCATGGCATTTTTGGCAATGCCAAAGAAAAACTGTTGTTTAAATGTGACCGGATAATTGCTGTGAGTCGTTTTGTCCGTGAGGCTGCGATACAAAAAGGGGTTGATCCTGACAAAATCATCACCATTTATAATGGCATTGACACAAAAAAATTTTCTCCTCAAAGCAACAGATCCATATTGAGAAAAAAATATGCCATACCTCAGGACGCTTTCTGCCCGGTAATAATTTCGCGCATAAAAAATCTTCACAATAAGGGACACCAGCACTTACTGGATATCCTGACGCACTATTCCGACGCCCGTGACTGGCATCTGCTCATAATCGGTACAGGAAAAGGCCGATGGCAGCTGCGTTGGCAGATATGGAAAAACAACTTATCTGCCAAAGTTCATTTTCTCGGCCATAAACAAGATGTAGAAAATTATCTGGCCGCCGCCGATATTGTTGTCCTTCCCTCGTATTTTGAAACCTTTGGCCTGGTATTAGCTGAGGGCATGGCAGCACAGCTTCCAGCCGTTGCCTACGATGTGGGCGGTATCAGTGAAATAATAAAGGATAATACTACGGGATTCTTAGTTCCCTATGGAAATATTCCACAGCTTTACAAAAAGCTCTACACTTTAGCTGCTGATAAACCACACCGGCTAAAAATGGGAATTAATGCCCGCATAGATGTTAAAAATCGCTTTTCAACATCAGTTATGGTAAAATCAATTATTAGTATATACAATGATTGTCTTTCAAATAAATTCAGTTAGCAGGAAATAATGAATATATTAATATTATTTACACAGCCCTGGCGGACAGGCGGGGCTGAAACACATGTCCAGGCTCTGCTGAAAGGTCTGTCGGCTCATAATATTTTTTTGGCCGTCAATTACGGCAGCAGCTCTGACAAATTAAATACACTGGAGCAGCTCTATCCTAACGTGCACGTTCTTACTATTCAGGCCCGCGGTATAAATATCTTTAAATGGTATAAAAGTTTCCAAGCCTTAAAAAGTTTATTAAAAATACACCATATAGATATTATTGCCTGCCAGCAGAGAACTGCGGGCATCTGGGCCAGTCTGCTTAGCAAAAACAGCAGTATAAAATATACAGTTACTATGCATGATCCCTGGCACCGGGCAAAAATAAAAAAAATATACCCACATATATTTCCCCAGATGATCGCTGTCAGCAAAAATTTAGCTGCAATTCTGGAAAAAAATTATGGGTTTCCCGCGAAACACATCCGCATAATCAATAATGGAATTGATTTTTCTATCTTTTATCCTATGGAACAGCTAAAAGCCCGGCAGCAGCTTTCACTTTCCCAAGCTAAAAAAATCATTCTTCATGTCAGCCGCATGAGCAGCATAAAGGGTGCTGTATCACTGCTTATAATCGACACCCTGCATCATCTGGCAGAAAAAGGCCAGTTTTATAACACCATCCTCATTGGCGAAGGACCGCTTCGTACCGAAATAGACCATAGGGCACAATTGTTTAATGCCCAATATGGTCAATGGATAACCGTCAGAAACTTTGTTTCTAATATCGCTGCCTGGTACAATGCTGCAGATATTCTAATTGGTGAAGGACGTGTAGCCATTGAATGCCTGGCCTGTGAAAAACCAGTTATTGCCATCCGCAACAGCCACAGTTTTATAGGCTTAATAACACAGGCAAATATCGCCTATGCCTGTGATGTTAATTTTGACGGACAGGACAAACCTGCCACTGTAGACAATATGGCTGTAGAAATCAATAAAGCCTTTGCCCTGCCACCTGATGAACCAAAGGCTGTCGCTGCATATATAAAAGAACACTTGAGCATTAATAAAATGGCTCGGGCATATATAAATACGTTCACAAATATGTAAAAAAGATAACAACTATGAGGAAGCAGTAATGCAGAAAATATTAATTATAAACCGCCTTGGTATTGGTGATGTAGTATTAACAACCCCACTGGCCCAACTTATAAAAGAAAATATCCAGGATGCCGTTGTAGGTTTTTTAACAGCCGATAAGGCTGTCGATCTTTTACAGAACCACAAATATATAGATGATGTTTTTTCTTATAAACACCGACAAGCAAAAAAAAACATTATTGCCGGGATAAAGGAAAAAGGCTATACTGATGCCATAATCGTTGACGGGCGACTTAGTTCAACACTGCTTGCCTGGAAAGCCGGCTGCCATCTATTAAACAAAGGATATTGTATATCAGTGAACAGGCATCATTTTTTTCCGCGGAAAGAAACAGCAACAAGAGCTATAGAAGATTTTTCACTATATGCCAGCTCTTTGTTAAACATCGATTTTGCTAAAGATAAGCTTACTCCCCGGATTGGTGCCTGTAGTAGTGAGCGTCAGAAACAAATAACTGCCTGGATAAAAAAAACCCGTCATATAACAAAAAAAATAGTACTTATTGTTCCGCGGACAGCAGCTGATATCAAAAACTGGAATATCAAAGAATTGGGAAAGCTCAACGAATATCTTAATACTCAAGGAATAAAGCCCCTGTATATTGGTTCACCCCATGACACAAAATATATAGAAAGTATTTGTGGTGACAAAATTAATCTGGCCGGCAAACTTTCCCTGCGTGATATCCCCGAAGTAGCCCAATACGCTTCCTGGGCTTTATCCATGTGTACCGGCCCACTGCATATTCTCAGTACAGTGGCAAAATTGCCGATCATTGCTCTTTACGGTCCTAGTGATCCACGCCGCTGGGCCCCGAAGTCGGCCTTGGTAATACAAAGCAATCTGCCCTGCGTTCCTTGTCTTAAGTGGGATAAATGTCCTAAACCAGTCGGGAACAGATGCATGGATAATATAAAATTTACGCAGGTAAAAGACCTCCTGCTGAAAAATGAGCTTTTATAATAAATCCATTATGGTCGGTAAATATATATTTAGGGGAGTATAATAATGCCAGCTAAAAAAATTTTTAATATTGTATCCGGTAATCCTTCAGGCGCCTTGAACGTAGCCATGTCCATCAGCAAATTTCTCAAAAACACCGGCTATACAGTAACGGATATTTTTCGTAAATACAATAACACTACCCTAGAAAATATCACTGTAGTCAATGATAAATTTACTTTAGATTATATCCTATCATTAAGCAGGTTAATCAGGCTGGAACACCCCGATTTAATTATTGTTCACGGTTATAGCACCCATATCTGGACAAAGTTAGCTTTAGCACATAGTAAAATGGATATAAAGCTGATCCATGTAGAACACAATACAGAAAAATATACCCCTTTGCGACGCTGGCTGACAAAAATTTTAGATAAATACACCACTAAGTATATATGTGTTTCTCACACTGTAGCTGACCATTTAATACAACAGGATATTGACAAAAACAAAGTCATGGTCATATATAACGGCATCGAAATAAATAATTTTACCCATCTCCAGACAGCAGCACATGCTGTCTTTACGCTGGGAATGGTCGCACGCTTCACACGGCAGAAAGACCAGCTTACTTTGATAAAGGCTGTGGAATATCTTATAAAAGAAAAAAATGAAGTGCTGCACTTAGTGCTTATGGGCGATGGCAAAACCAAACATAGCTGCCAATCATATGTGAAAGAACACAATCTAGCAGACAATATATTTTTTACAACGGGCCGTTTTGCCGACCTGATTCCTAAAATAGATGCTTTTGTCTTATCTACCCATTATGAAGGACAGGGATTAGTTATATGTGAAGCCATGGCTGCTAAACTACCCGTTATTTTTACCGATATTCCTGCAGCTAGAGAATTGCTCACTGACGGCTGCGATGGATTGTTATTTTCGCCAGGAGATTATAAAAAATTAGCCCACTGCATATTGCAGATAAAATATAAGCAGATAGATGTACATGCGTTAATCGCTAACGGCTATGCCACTGTATGCCAACGGTTCACTGCATCACAAATGCTAGATAACTATTTGTCTGTAATCCAGAAACTCTGCTGAATATTTAATCTATTTAAAAGGGAATTGATAACTATGAGCGAACTAACTATAGTCACAGCATTTTTTGACATCGGCCGCGCTGCCTGGTCAGACTCACAGCGAAGCAGCAATAAATATATTGATTATTTTAAATTCTGGGCCAGAATACAAAACAAAGTTATAATATATACGGAAAAATCTTTTGCCGCAGAAATTCTTAACATAAGAAAATCCTATGGCTTAGAAAAGCGTACTCAGGTAATAGTAATTGACAATTTTCTGGACTGCGATAGGGAAATCTATGATAAAATAACCCGTGCCATGCAGTCAAAGATTTTTCGCTATTTTAGAAAGGAACCAGATAATCCCGAGTCATGGAATGCCAAATACAACTACATAACCTATCTTAAATCTTATTTTACCGCAGATGCTGTAAAACGCGGCCTGGCTGGTGGTTTTATTGCCTGGCTAGATTTTGGTTTCAATAAAGGCGGCGCTGATGGTTACCCCAATGCCGAGGAATTTGATTTTCTCTGGCAGTATAACTTTGCCGAAAAAATGCACCTTTTTGTAATAGAAGATGTGGGAATTAATAAACCTATTTTTGATATTGTTAAAGATATGGATTCCATAATAACCGGCACTGGTATCATAGGCCCACAATTCTTATGGCCTGTTTATCATAACCTCTGCCGGGAAAGCATGATAAGCCTTACCGATTGTGGTTTTGCTGATGATGACCAAACCATTGCTTTAATGGCCTACAGAAAAAAACCGCCGATTTTTGCCTTGCATAAAGTCACTACCTGGGTTGGCTGGCTTAAAGAACTGGGCGGTAAACATTTAACAATAAGGCCATTTAAAATAAAAAAATACCAGCGCTATAAAAAATTATGCCAAATAGCTTTAAAAGAAAAAAACTACCAACAGTCTTTTCGCTATTATCTTAAATATTTATTCAGGAGATTCAACAAAAATGAGCATTGAGCAGCATCAGTCCTACTTAGAAAAAACAATCATTTTCTGTTTATTAGCATTTTCCCTGACTTTTTTTATTGAGGAAAAAATTGCTGATATATTTATCAGGGCAGGTTTCTTATTAATACTCATATATAAACTGAAACAGCCTTCAGTACATTTTAATTGGGAATATTATAAACCATATTTACTGCCTTTGATAATATTTTATCTAGGCTTGTTTTTTCTTAATTTTTTCAGCAGTAATTTTTCCCGCTCTATTCTGACTTATGAAGCCTGGGTCAAAATGCTTATTCCTTTTCTGGCTGTACTCTTATTTGCCACGAGGAAAAATACTATAAAGCTATTATGTATAACAGTTTTATTCAGCTTGTCCATCAATAACCTTTGTGCCATTTATCAATATTTCTTCTGCCACATACCCCGAGCCGGCGGCTTCAATAACGATGTTATCGGCTTATCAAATCTCCTATTGATCCAATTGCCAATTTTTTTCCTTCTGACCATAAAAAAATCATCTGCTATTTATTATAAAATTTTTTATATACTATTATCCTGTATTGGCATCATTACTTTATTCGTCAACGGTACCAGAATGGTTTGGTTTATAATTATCATAGATATCCTGCTTTTAAGTTTTTTTCTTATAAAAGGCTGGCGTAAAAAATTAACCGTTGTTTTGTGCTTTATTATCTTACTCACTGGTTTATATAATTTTAATACTAAAATATATACCCGTGTAAACAAACTTTTTAACACTAATGATGTATCCACCCGCGGACATTTTTTTTATATGCGGGACGGTTTTAGGCTATTTCTGCATAATTTCTATTTTGGCGTGGGACTGGACAACTTCCAGACAGCCATCCTTGACCAAAATCTAATCTCTCCTGAATCAAAAGAAAACCTTAAACATGATATGGCGGCCCATATTAACAATACTTTGGTAATTCCCCATGCCCATAATGAACTAGTGATGTTCCTGTCGCAATTCGGTATTATCGGCGGTATACTATATATTTTATTATACGGCAGTATCTTGCTTCATACTTTTAAGAACTGGCGATATAAAAACAATTTTATCGACTTGTCCATGCTCTTCATTACCATTAATTTTCTACTACACGGATTGGATGAATATAATTTTGGCAACTTAGGCGCCATGACAATATATTTTTTTATTTGGGGATTATATCTCCTATATACCCATGCTGACAACGGTACTTTCTTTGCCCGGGACATAGAAAAGAAATATATAATATATCCCTATGTTTTTATATTATTCATCGTTTTATTGCGGATAACCAGCCGTTATTTAGCAATCCATTACTGATATTATCAGGCTGGAAATTTAATTTATAAAAGACGGAGTTTTTATGCAAGCAAAAGAATTTGTCCGGCAAAAATTTATCTACAGCAATACAGCTGTCAGTAAACATGAATATGATACTTCCATCAATATTGGTTATGGTATTGACAATAATTTTGTTCGCCCGATGGGCATATCAATGACCTCAATCATTAATAATAACCCCCATGAAAAAATAACATTTCATGTTTTCATTGATTTTATTGATGAGGAGAACAAAAATAAACTTAAACTATTCGCATTAAATAATAATGTTCCTGTTATCATATATTTAATTGATCCTGCTATATTTGAACAATTTTCCTACACACAGCATTTTGCCAAAGCTACTTATAATCGGCTGCTTATGCCCAAAATTCTAGATGGACTAGTCGATGAGATCATCTATATTGATGCCGATATACAGTGTTTTAACAAATTATCAGGTTTATCTGCCGTAAACTTATCCAATAAAATTGCTGCTGTTGTAAATGATATCCCCATAGTCAGACAGCGGCAGTCGGTCTTTTTAAAATTAAAAGATCCTTCTTATTTCAATGCTGGTTTCATGTTTATTAACGTTTCTAATTGGAATAAAGGAAATATCTCAGAAAAAACTATGGCTGTGGCTTTTAAAAATCGTGACCGATTTAACTGGCAGGATCAGGATGCTTTGAATGTTGTCCTTGAAGGTAAATGCATTTATTTAGATAAAAAATATGATTATTTACTTGATTTAAAATATAAAAATGTATCCATCCCTGATAACACAATTTTTGTGCATTATGTAGGTCGTTATAAACCCTGGGATGAATGGTGCCTTAATCCATTAAAAGAAAAATTTTTTGCAATAGAAAAACTCTCTTTATGGAGGGACTCTCCCTTAAATAAAATTTCTTCTTATAAGACTATGAAACGGATGGGATATTCCCATATATTATATGGAAAATACAGGCAGGGTCTATATTGGTATCTAAAATATAGTTATACTAAGATCAAATATAAACTTTCTTTGTTGTTACACTTTTAAACTGCACTATATTTTCATTTTAACTCTATACTAATAAAGGGTAAGCAGGTTTCTGCTTACCCTTTATTAGTATAGAGCATTATTTATTTTGTTAATGAATTAAACACTTTATGCGGCGCAATGCATTTATCGGCTCTATTTATTTTACCAATGCCGATTATAATATCACCATTACGTATCAGTAAAACATCATCGCTACTGCCATTTTCCCTATAAGGTATCCTTTTCCCCTGCGAAAAATCAATAGCAGTCTGCTCATTAATCTCATAATCTGCCATACAGCCAATAAGATAGTTCATATTATTCAAGGCTTTTAACGGTGAATTTATAATTTCTTCCAGCGTATTTGCCTCAGCCAGAGTAAAATTTCCTATACCCATACGAACAAGAAAAGCCATTGTTGACGGTATATTAAGTTTTTTCCCAATATCGACACAAAGTGACCTTATATACGTTCCCTTTGAACAATGAACATCAATACAAAAGCTATTGCTGGATATTCCCACTAGGGAAATATCAAAAATATTAATTTTACGCGGTGGAATCTCCACTGCAATATTTTTTCTCGCCAGATTACAGGCTTTTTGCCCGTTAATCTTTATAGCTGAATAAGCCGGCGGTATTTGGTATATTTCCCCACAGAAAGTCTTTAAAACTTCAACTATTCTTTCTTTCGTCGGCATCTCAAAGTCACGCTGCGCTAAAACAGTTCCGGTATCATCGCCTGTATCAGTTTCTACCCCCAGCAGCACTTCCGCCCGATAAGTCTTATCCGTATCAGTTAAATATTCCAAAGCCCGTGTAGCCTGGCCTATAGCCACCACTAAAATACCCGCTGCTGCCGGATCAAGTGTACCGGCATGTCCAACTTTTTTTGTTCTATAAATCCGCCGTATATAACCTATAACATCATGTGATGTCATTCCCGGCGGCTTAAGAACATTTATAAATCCATTAATCTCCATCTGAAGCTCCCGCCATTTCATTTATCACAAAATCAACGATTTTTTTATAAGCTTCTGCAAACGGCATTTTTAAACTACAACCGGCAGCCCGTACATGACCACCACCACCTAATTTTTCAGCAATTGATGCTACATCAGTTTTTTTTGATCGCATACTTATACGCGTTAGTTCAGGTTCAGCATATTTTACCAGAATAGCAACATCTACACCTTCAACTATACGGGCAAAATCTACAAAGCCCTCCGTATTATCACATTTTTCTCTTATTTCTTTAACAACGCTTATTGCTGCAACAGTACCATTATTATACACTTCCAGTGTATCTATAATAGGAGCAAGTATTTTAACATCAGCTAATTTCTTACGTTCCAGAGCTTCCGAAACCACATTAGGTTTTACCCCGCATTCCAAAAGTTCACCTGCTATCCTCATTGTAAAACTTGTTGTATTCGAATATTTGAAAAAGCCGCAATCAGTTGCAATTGCTGTATAAAGACAAGTTGCCATATCAATATCAAATGACACTGCCATCTGCTTAATCAGCTGATACACTATCTCACCCGTTGCTGCCCGCTGTGGATTAAGATATAAATAATCGGCTGTTCTCGTATTAGAACGATGATGATCTAAATTTAATACCGGTGCTTCTACCATTGCTGTCACTCTGCCTGTCCGCTCAGGTTCTGCATCCAGAACTATAAGCAGATCAGCATTAGTTATCTTCTCTTCCGGCCTGGCAAACTTTTCCCAGCCAGGTAAAAAATGGTAGGCTTCTGGAATATCATCGTCGACAAAAATTCTTACATTACATCCTTTTTTTATCAACGCATAGTACAGTGCCAGCGTTGATCCCAATCCATCACAATCAGGATTTATATGCGGGGCAATTATAATATTTTTCTTCGTTAAAATCTTTTCAGCAGCCTCATTTAGCGTTATTTCCATCGTCAGATTTTCCTTTCTGTTCCGACTGATGTATTTTATTGATAAGAGCCTGAATATGCGCGCTGTACTGCATTGAATCATCTGGATAAAAAGCTATTTCCGGCATAAATTTGACTCTTATCCTTTTCGCCAGTTCCTGGCGAATATACGCAACAGAATGTTTCAATCCCTGCCATGTATCCTTAAATTGCTGTTCATTTCCCAGTATGCTGACATAAATATGTGCATTTCTCAAATCACTGGAAAGATCAACTTTGGTGACAGTTACAAATCCTATACGCGGATCTTTTAAACTGCGTAAAATTATCTGGCTTACTTCATGCTTTATTTGTTCTTGCATTTTTTCTACACGAACGCCCATTATGTCACAACCTTTTATGTCATAAGCTCTGTGGAGCTATTTCTTCCATAGTATATGCTTCAATTATATCTTTTTCCTTAAAGTTACGGTAATTATCCATAGTGATACCACATTCGTAGCCAGCAGCAACTTCCTTAACATCATCCTTAAAGCGGCGTAAGGATTCTATTTTCCCTTCATAAACAACTACATTATCACGAATAACACGAATCTGTGATGTATTAGTTATTTTACCTTCCAATACATATGAACCAGCAACCAAAGCCTTAGAGAATTTCATTACCTGCCGTATTTCTACTTTTCCCTGAATAACTTCCTTATACTTAGGTGCAAGCATTCCCTTCATGGCCGCTTCTATGTCATTTATTGCTTCATAAATTACCCGGTAAGTACGGATATCTATACTTTCTGTATCTGCTAATTTTCTGGCATTGGCATCAGGCCGTACATTAAATGCCAATATCAAAGCATTTGCTGCTGAAGCCAGCATGACATCTGATTCATTAACCGCACCGACTCCGGCATGAACAATACTTACACGAACTTCATCACTTTTGTTCAGCCCCAGCAGGGAGGTCTTTAATGCTTCTACTGAGCCTTGTACATCAGCTTTCAAAAGAATATTTAAATCTTTTATATTTCCTTCGTTAATCTGTTCAAAGAGATCATCCAAGGAAACTTTTTTATTATTGATAAGTTCTGTACGCTGCTTTTCCACTCGTTTTTCTGATATGGTACGTGCTAAATGTTCATCCAGCGCAGCTATTTCATCGCCTGCTGCCGGTACATCTGATAATCCTAAAACTTCAACAGGAACAGATGGTCCTGCTTTTTTTATTTTTTCACCGCGATCATTGATCATCGCTCTTACTTTACCATAAGTAGTACCTGCTATTATTGAATCACCTATATGCAGAGTACCATTTTGCACTAAAATAGTTGCTACTGGGCCACGGCCCTTATCAAGCTGTGCTTCAATTATTATACCACGGGCATCGCGATTCGGGTTAGCCTTGAGTTCCTGCATTTCTGCTACCAGCAAAATCATTTCCAGCAAATCATTAATGCCTAATTTCTTCTTAGCTGAAACCGGCACCATTATGGTATCACCGCCCCAGTCTTCGGGAATGAGTTCATGTTCTGCCAACTGCTGTTTTACATGTTCTGGATTTGCTCCCGGTTTGTCGATCTTATTAATAGCTACAACAATAGGTACTTTGGCATCTTTAGCATGATTTATTGCTTCTAATGTCTGCGGCATAACGCCATCATCAGCTGCGACTACTAAAACCGCAATATCTGTTACCTGTGCTCCGCGCGCACGCATAGCGGTGAATGCTTCATGTCCCGGTGTATCAAGGAATACAATCTTTTTATTTTTACACATTACCTGATAGGCCCCGATATGCTGTGTTATTCCCCCGGCTTCATTTGAAGTTACCGATGTTTTCCTTATGACATCAAGCAGTGATGTTTTTCCATGATCTACATGCCCCATGACTGTCACTACTGGCGGACGCGGCAGCAAATCTTTTTCTGAATCATCAATTTCCGGTATTTCCGTTAAGTCAACTTCCGGTGGTAACTCTTCTACACTTATATTA
The DNA here is from genome assembly GCF_015732155.1 of Pectinatus sottacetonis. Lineage (NCBI taxonomy): Bacteria > Bacillati > Bacillota > Negativicutes > Selenomonadales > Selenomonadaceae > Pectinatus > Pectinatus sottacetonis. The sequence continues at coordinate 2,229,727 of NZ_WIQK01000001.1, read as the reverse complement.
AATTCAGCCGCCACCAGGACAGCTGTATCAAAATCTATTTCCTGGTTAATCGTTGCCATAATCCCCAGCATCATAAGCTTTTTTATGACATCTGTAACAGTATATGTCATTTTGCTGGCTAATTCCTTAACCGAAATAGATTCACCTACTTTTATTACTTTAGGCCGAACTATTTCCTGCTTGGGCAGCTGCTGTCTGTTTCTGCTATTTTTCCAATTTCTTCTACTATTATGTTTGTTTCCACTAAAATTATTATTTTTTCTGTTATTAAAATTAGCTTTATTACTGCTATTATTATTACTATTAGATCTGTTAGTAGTATTATTGGTTCTACTGTCACTATTTCTATTGTTATTATTATTATTTACCTTACTACCAGTATTATTCCTGCTATTCATACCTGTTTTATTTTTGCTATTGTTATTAGTTCTGCTATTGGTATTGGCTCTATTATTGCTATTAGTCCTGCTATTAGTGTTTTTATCATTAGGTGTTTTATTGCTATCATTTCTGCTGCTGGTAGTATTATCTCTTCTCTGTCTGCTGGTATGTCCGGTATGACTTGTCTGGGCATCTCTATTGAATTTCTCATGTCCCTGTCTTGTAGTACTATTCCTATTTTTTTTACTGGCTGCTGTTGTTGCATTTGCCTGTTTTTTGGCTGTAGTTTCTATATTATCATTACCCCTATTTACTGGTTTTTTTTCATTATGCTGTTTCTGCATAACAGTTAAGCCATTCTTATATTTTTCTGAAGCTGTTTTTTCTTTATTTGTACTTACCTTATTTATACTTACTTTGTTTTTACTGGAAATATTTGCTTTATTTTTCTCTTGAGAAGAAACAGTTTTTACTTTTTGCCCTTTAGCTGCTGTTTTCTTAGCTGATATATTTTTTTCTACTATTTTTCTTTCATCATCGCCTACTGTACTGGCATGACTCTTTACACTAACATTGTTAGTTTTTAATATGTTTAAAACAGTTTTGCTGTCTGTTTTAAATTCCTTTGCTAAATCATATATTCTGTATTTTGACATCGATCCACCCCCATTATTTGATGTCACTTCAATATCTTATTTATCGTTTTCGCAAACCCCTCATCACATACAGCAAGCGCAGCTCGCTCAGTTTTACCTGCACATCTCCCTAATTCATCCTTGCCCAAAGGAATCTTTTTTACAGGTACATTATATTTTAAATTCAGTTTTTTATATTCCTGACATGTTTTTTCTGCTGTATTCTCTGCTATAAGTAAAAGTTTTATATTTTTTTTATCCACTATTTTATTTATTGCAAAATCACCTGAAATTATTTTATTGGCACATGAAGCCATGCTTAATATATTAAACAGTTTCTGCTGTATATTATTCATTTATATTAGAAAACCCTGCTCGTAATTTATCATATATGCTGCTATCTATCGCACTCTTGAAAGATTTTTCCAACTTATGACCTTTTATTGCTGTTTCCAAGCATTCCTTATTAGGACAGATATATGCTCCTCTGCCTGACTTTTTCCCTGTTGTATCAATGGAAAATTCACCATCGGGGCTTCTCACTATTCTTATAAGTTCTTTCTTGCTGCGCACTTTCTGGCATCCTACGCATACGCGTTCTGGCATTTTTTTCTTTACTGCCATAATTCTTCTCCTTATAATCAATCCACTGAAAAAGAGTCTTCACTTGTCACTGTAACAACTTCCATATCATCGCCAACACCATTTTCAGCTGCCTGGGACTCACTTTTTATATCTATTTTCCAGCCTGTAAGCTTAGCTGCCAAGCGTGCATTCTGGCCTTCTTTGCCAATAGCCAGGGATAATTGATAATCAGGGACTATTACTTTGGAAATTTTTTCCTCTTCCCTTATTGCCACAGAAACTACTTTTGCCGGACTTAATGAATTTGCTATATATTTTGCCGGATCTTCATTCCATTTCACGATATCAATTTTTTCTCCCCGCAGTTCATCAACTACAGCCTGCACACGCAGTCCTTTTTGTCCTACGCATGAACCAACGGGATCTATATTTTCATCTTTGGAATACACCGCAATTTTAGAACGCATGCCCGGTTCTCTGGCTACAGATTTAATCTCAACCATGCCATCACTTATTTCTGGAACTTCAAGTTCAAATAAACGTTTAAGCAATCCGGGATGAGTGCGTGATAAAAGTATCTGCGGTCCCTTTGTTGTTTTTTTTACTTCAACAATATACAGCTTCAATCTTTCATTAGGAGTATATTTTTCTGTGGAAATCTGTTCTGCCGGTGTCAGCAGGGCTTCTGTCTTTCCCAGATCAATTATGACATTTTTCCCTTCGATACGCTGAACAATGCCAGTTAAAATATCATTGGCCCGATTGGAAAATTCTTCATAAATGATCCCTCGTTCAGCTTCCCGTATTCTCTGTACCACCACTTGTTTTGCTGTCTGTGCAGCAATCCTACCAAAATTGGCCGGTGTTGTTTCTGTTTCAATTACATCACCTATAGCATAATCGGTATGTATTCTCTTCGCATCTTCCAGCGAAATTTCCGTAATTTTATTCTGTACCTGTTCCACGACAGTTTTTACTGCATATACATGAAATTCTCCCGTAGTCCGGTCAAGTGAAACACGTACATTCTGTGCCGAATTAAAGTTTCTTTTATATGCAGAAATTAATGCTGCTTCAATTGCATCAAAAAGGACTTCCAGTGCTATTCCCTTTTCTTTTCCCACTTCACGAAATGCTTCTAAAAAACCTTTATTTTTAGCACCGCTCTTATTTTTGGTAGCCAAATCTATATCCCCCTATTATTAAAAATCAATATGCAGACGCACTGATGATATTTGTGACCGTGATATCACAATATCTTCATCAATTGTTATCGTTTCATTTGAATACGCACTTAATTTACCCGTAAATTTCTTTTTCCCATCTACAGGCACATAAGTTACAATATCAATCTGTTTTCCTGTTTCCCGCTCAAAGTCACGGTCTTTTTTTAATTGACGATCTAATCCCGGCGATGATACTTCTAAAATATAGCTATCTTTTATTAAACTTATTTTTTCTAATTCTTCATCAATTTCACGACTTATTTTTTGGCAATCATCTAAATCAATCCCATTTTTTTTATCAACAAACACCCGTAAATACCAATTTTTTTCCTTAACATATTCGATATCAACGAGTTCATATTCTGTATTTAAAAGTAATTTTTCTACTACTTTTTCTGCCTTACTTTCTATATATCCCGCCATTGTTCCTCCTAAAAATCCCTATAATACTAAAGAGTGGGTTTGCCACCCACTCTTTAAATACATGCTTAAGTTGATGCTATTATTATAACACCAGATAATGAAAATGTAAACTGCACTGCCAAACATTTATATCAAAAATAAAATACAAAAATTTCAGTTGTTGTAAATACTGTACAACAAATTCATCCTCATTCCTGATCGTAATGTTTCTTACGCAAAATATTTAACTTGGACAATATCGTTTCATCCAGTCTATCTGCTAACTCACTTCTATGTGAAGTTGCTGTTATTTTATTTGTGTAAGATTTACGCAAATGTTTTTTGGTACTTTTTATAGTCTTTCTTAACTCCTTAACAGTAACCCGATATGCGCCTGCTCCTAGTATAGCATTTTGTTCTGCCCCGTCTGAAGTAACGACAAAGACTTCTTTTCCCTCCCGTACTAAATCATAAGCCAATTTTTCAATATAACTATCTGCTGTTTCCTTTTTTTTCGTATAAACTATTTCAAAATGTTTATTTCTTTTTTCTAAAGATTGCACAGATGATGTGTATAATGCGTCAAAAACCAATGTTATATCATACTTCTGATATGCACCATATTCTAATAAAAGCTGCACCAGTCTGTCACGGGCATATTCCAAATCACTATTAAGTTTTAAAAATTCCGGCCAGCAATTTATTACATTATACCCATCTACGATAAGATGAGTCCTCATCGTGCTTATCATTGCAATCTCCTTAATTAAATCTCCTTAATTGTTAGTACGTTGTTTCAGGACTTCATACATAAGTACCGCCGCCGCATTTGAAGCATTTAACGAATTGACTTTTCCCCGCATAGGTAATTTCACCAGAAAATCACATGATTCCTTTATCAGACGGCTTATTCCCTTTCCTTCACTGCCAATCACTAAAAGCAGCGGACCTTTCAGATCAGCATTATAATATAATCTTTCCGCAGCTGCATCTGCTCCGGCTACCCAGAATCCTTGTTTCTTCAGTTTATTGATCATCTGCACCATATTATTAATACGAATTACCGGTACATATTCTATAGCACCAGCTGAAGTTTTCGCCACTGTAGACGAAAGTGGACAGCTGCGGCGTTTTGCTATTATAACACCATGTGCCCCCACCGCATCAGCTGTCCGCAAGACAGCTCCTAAATTATGCGGATCTTCAAGTTCATCTAGTAAAATAAAAAACGGTATTTCTTTTTTTTGATAAACCTCTTCTAAAACAACATCAAAATCCGCATAATCAACTGGTGGTGTATATGCCAGAATTCCCTGATTATGCTTCTCTCCTGATAAACTATCAAGTTTATTTTGACTGACCATATGCATTATAACTTTTTTACTTCTGGCCAAAGAAATTATTTCCTGCAATGAACCCCCATGTGCGTTTTCTGCTATCAATAATTTATTTATATCTCTGTTATTCTTTAACGCTTCACGTACTGCATTACGGCCTATAAGCATATCAGCCGTATCAACAGTATTTTCTTCCTGGCTTTTCTTTATGTCGTCCAGCTTTTGTTTATTACTGCTTTTATAATTGTCAACAGATTTCTTATTTCTTTTTTTATCTGATTTCACGGTATTTTTTTTATAAAACGGCATATTTTTCTCCACTTCAATATTATTCTTCATGCATTTTTATCATTTGCTCAAATTTCCCGCACGTCATATCGCCTTCAGGACATTTTCCCTCCGCAATACAGGATGGTCCTGCATTTTTGAAAAGCAGCGGCGCCGCTTTTTTCACTTCTTTGAGCATCATATTAGCCATTGCCCTTATTTCCCACTGTGCTCGGTTGCAGCAGCGCAAAGAAAAGAAATGCAGCAGAGACCGCGTATTGAAGGTTGCTACAATTTTTGTTTCTGTGGCATTAGCCAAAACATATCTGGCATCTTCTTTAGGAATATCCATGGTTGTTAATTCATCATATGTTTTTCTTATTAAACTCATTAATTCAGTGAATTTTTTTTCTGCTGCTGCATTTTTAGTTATTGATGGGGGAATGATATATTCAAAATCATGCTCGGCCACATAACGCTGTGATTGCTGGGAATAAGAGGCTATACGGTGTCTGACCAGCTGATGTGTCAATACACGGGAAACACCTTCAATAGCAAAGGTAAAGGTCACATGTTCCAGCGTTGATGCATGCCCCATTCCAACTATCTTTTTTACAAGCTTTTCCACCTGCTCATCAGTCATTTTCTCCGATAGTTCTTCTGCACCGACAGATGAGTAGCACAAGCGTGCTGCCATTGCTACAGTACGTTCAGGTTCACTGGTATATTTTATTAGTTTTACTTTCATAAATATCCTCCATTTATTAGAAAAACAGCCATTGCTAATGCAATAGCTGTTTTCATTATATCATCAATAAACAAATAATATAATTATTATTCATGGGAAAATTTATCTTTTAAAATGACATCATGTGAACCGCCTTCAACAATGCTCGTCGAAGAAACCAGTGTAAGTTTTGCCTTTTCCTGAAATTCCTTTATCGTAAGAGCCCCGCAATTACACATTGTAGAACGCATTTTACTCAAGGTAAGCCCAACATTATCCTTCAACGCTCCGGCATAAGGCACATAGGAATCAACACCTTCCTCAAAGGACAGCTTTCTATCACCGCCCATGTCATAACGCTGCCAGTTGCGTGCCCTGTTAGATCCTTCGCCCCAATATTCCTTGAGATACGTACCATTGATCTTCACTTTATTAGTAGGACTTTCATCAAACCGGGAAAAATATCTTCCCAGCATCATAAAATCAGCTCCCATAGCCAGTGCCAATGTCATATGATAATCGTGGACTATCCCGCCATCTGAGCATATTGGTATATAAATACCCGTTTCCGCATAATATTCATCACGTGCCTTAGCAACATCAATAACTGCTGTTGCCTGCCCACGGCCTATTCCCTTTGTTTCACGTGTTATACAAATAGAACCGCCGCCAATTCCGACTTTTATAAAATCAGCTCCGGCTTCGGCTAGAAACCGAAAGCCCTCCGCATCAACAACGTTACCAGCCCCGACTTTTACATCAGAACCGAATTTTTCATGAATGTATTTGAGTGTTATACTCTGCCATTCACTGAATCCTTCTGATGAATCAATACACAAAACATCTGCTCCCGCATCCAGCAGTGCCGGAACACGTTCGGCATAATCTCTTGTATTGATACCGGCCCCTACAAGATAACGTTTCTTCATATCAATCAATTCATTTTTATTTTCTTTGTTATCAGTATAGTCTTTACGAAAAACCATGTAGCGTAAGCGTTGGTTTTTATCAACAAGCGGCAGCATATTCAGCTTATTGTCCCAGATCATGTCATTGGCCTGAGATAATGTCGTAGTATCAGCATCAGCATAAACAAGCTTGGCAAATGGTGTCATAAATTCCCGCACCTGTGTACCCATGTTCATCCGTGTTATGCGATAATCACGGCTCGTAACTATTCCTACTAATTTCCCGGTTGCCGTTCCATCTTCCGTAACAGCCATAGTAGAATGTCCCGTTTTGTCTTTTAATTCCAATATTTCGCCTAAAGTCGTCGATGGCTTAATATTGGAATCGCTGCTTACAAAGCCTGATTTATAATTTTTCACACGAGTAACCATTTCAGCCTGCTGCTTTATCGACTGCGACCCATATATAAAAGAAACGCCACCTTCCTTAGCCAGGGCAATAGCCATGGTATCATCAGATACAGCCTGCATTATTGCCGATGTCAGGGGAATATTTAACTTTAATTCTGGTTCTTCCCCTTTTTTAAATTTTACTAACGGGGTTTGAAGCGACACATTTGCTGGAATACATTTGTCAGAGGAATAACCTGGAACTAATAAATATTCGCCAAAAGTATGTGCTGGTTTTTCAAAAAAATACGCCACGTTACATTCTCCTTTTCTTTAAATTTTATTTGTATAAATGATAGTACGTTTATTCGTTATTTGTCAACATATAATAAGAAAAAACTGCCGTATAAATACCAGCAGCTTAATGATTACAATTATTTATATTTACAGTTGTACATTTTTTCAATTTATTATTTCATCATAATTTAGATAATATAGGGGATTTTTTATTATTCATTTTATATATTAGCATCATATCCATTAGTTAGTAATATATCGACCGCATAACGGATACTTGACGGAGAAAATCCTTTTCTGTAAAGATACTGCATAGATTTAGCAGTATCTGTTGTTTTTTTTAAATGTTTTTGCAAAATACACACAGCAGTATTTTTTTCATATATAGTAAAATCACTAGTTAGTGATTTATTTACCATATCAGGAGAAAATCCCTTCCTGAGCAATTTTTGTTTTATCATCATTACACTATAGCGTTTTTCCTTCAAATATATCTTACTTTGCCTGTCACACAGATCAGCATCGTCCAAATATCCTTTTTGAACTAATTTGTCTATTGCTACTTTTATTTCTTCCTGTTCATAACCACAACGACTTAATTTATCATATATTTGTTTAACCGAATAGTCCTGTACCGATAAATAATCCACAGCCTTTACTAATGCTGTTTTATTATTTTTTACCGGCATCAGCTACTGCCTTATCTTCTGAGGTAATTATCATTTCGTCTTTTCGATTACCCTTATCTGTACTTTTATCCTTATCTTTATCTGATTCCGGCGCAGGCGCAACTTTTATACGTATTTTATCCTCAATTTCCTGGCATATTTTAGGATTTTCCTTCAAAAATTTTTTGGCATTTTCTTTTCCCTGCCCCAGTCGTGTCCCATTATATGAATACCATGTACCACTCTTATCAACTATTTCATAATTTGTTCCTAAATCAATAATACCACCTTCACGGGAAATTCCTTCGCCATACATTATATCAAATTCGGCCTGTTTAAATGGTGGAGCAACCTTATTTTTTACAACCTTTATTCGTGTACGGTTCCCGACTATTTCATTGCCTTGTTTTATTGTATCAATTTTGCGAACATCAAGACGAATAGTAGCATAAAATTTTAAAGCCCGACCACCTGTCGTTGTTTCCGGACTGCCAAACATGACACCCACTTTTTCACGTATCTGGTTAATAAATATTGCCGTTGTTCTTGACCTGCTGATATATCCGGTCAATTTCCGCATTGCCTGTGACATAAGTCTTGCCTGAAGACCTACATGCGAATCCCCCATTTCACCTTCAATTTCTGCTTTAGGTACCAATGCTGCAACAGAATCAATTACCACAACATCAATAGCACCGCTCCTTACCAAAGCATCAGCAATATCCAATGCCTGTTCGCCATTATCCGGCTGCGATATCAATAAATTATCAATATCTACACCCAGTTTCTTGGCATAAACAGGGTCCAGCGCATGTTCAGCATCAATAAATGCCGCTATGCCACCAGTCTTTTGTGCTTCAGCTATGATGTGCAGCGCTACTGTCGTTTTCCCGGAAGATTCTGGTCCGTAAATTTCCACAATTCTCCCCCGCGGTACACCACCAACTCCCAATGCTATGTCAAGCGGTAGATTTCCCGTATGAATAACCTCGATATTCATATCAGCTGCAGCTTCTCCCAGCTTCATTATTGCCCCCTTACCAAAATCCCGTTCAATCTGCTTCAAGGCATTTTCTAAAGCTTTATCCTTATCCAAGGTTTGATTTTTTTCCATTTATTTTCGATACCAGCCTTTCTCTTCTATAAACTGATTATACCTGAGTTCAATTGGAAAATCAACATAGAATACGGAAAGCTGAATATCGTTATAAATAAATCTTAATAAGCTGTCAAACCACCGTCTACAGCCCATGCTGCTCCTGTGACAAAAGACGCTTTTGCCGATGCGAGGAAATATATTACCTCAGCAGCTTCATAGATTGTCCCAATACGTCCTAGAGGATAAGGATCAGCTATATGCTCCTTACCATAATCATCTTCAGCAAGCTGTTTTTGTGTTAGCGGTGTATTGATATCCCCCAGACAAACACAATTCACACGTATATTATCTTTTGCTGTTTCCAGGGCAAGTGCTTTGGTAAAAACGGTAACTGCCCCTTTTGTAGCGCAATATAATGTGCAAAAATAATTTCCATTTATTCCCGCATCCGATGATATATTTACTATGGATGCGCCAGTAGTATTTTTTCGTAAAAGAGGCATAATATATTTGCACATAAAATATGTTCCTTTGAGATTTACTCCCACCATTAGGTCAAAATCTTTTTCTTCAACATCATCGATAGGATTTTCCTGGTAAATTCCGGCAGAGTTAACCAAAACCTCAACTTGAGAAAATTTTTCTTTAATCAAAGCTGCAGCCCGGCTGCATTCCTCACAATACATAATATCAGCTTTAATAAAATGATATCTGGTTTTATAAGCAGCAAGTTTTTTTAATGCAGTTTCATATTTTTTTATTGTTTTGCCTATGGCAACAACAGTAAAACCATTTTCCAAAAATAATTTTGCTGCTGCCAAACCTATTCCTGATGTTCCACCCGTTATAACTGCTATTTTCATAATAATGCTCCTAAAAAAATATAGAGCCTGATATAAAATCAAGCTCTTTGACATACTCCTCATAGCTAAAGGCCAGAGGATTCTGTGATAATGACCCAGCCTGCTAAAACAGATCCCTGCAAGTTGTCTTCACAATGAATGATGCCCCATCCATTTATAGATTTATCCAGTTTCAATTACTTGCGCAAATTCTCAGGACACACTTTATATTCCCTGTGCTAAAGCATAAGGCTTTTTACAGTGATTACGTATGTATCCTAAATTAATTTACAGCATCTTTTAATGCTTTACCTGCTTTGAATACAGGGTTCTTTGATTCTGGAATTTCGATAGTGTCACCCGTCTGAGGATTGCGGCCCTTACGAGCAGCGCGAGCTCTGACTTCAAAAGTACCGAAGCCGATAATCTGCACTTTTTCACCTTTGACTAAAGTGTCCTGTACACTAGCAAAAATAGCATTAACTGCCTTTTCAGCGTCTTTTTTGGTCAAGCCAGCTTGTTCAGCAACACTGGCCACTAATTCGGATTTATTCACGAATATAGCCTCCTTTTGATTTTGTTACGATACTTCCAATTCGCTGTAACTTGGATTATTCCTTTTTTTATCTATAATTTTTTTATAAAATTTATAGATTTTTTATAAAAAAGAGCAGTATAAAGACTTATTTTCTAATTTTAAAAAAATATTCTACAATACTCTTTTGAATAACAACAATTATATTACTATTTTTCTGCTGCTTTAGCTGCGTCCCACATTCTATCCAGCTGTGCTAAATTAAATTGGTCCCAATCCTTATTTTGCCTCTTCAGCTCTTTTTCTATATAAGAAAAACGGCGGCAGAATTTTTTATTACTAGAACGCAGTGCTAATTCTGCATCAACTTTTAAAAAGCGTGACAAATTAACCACACTAAATAAAAGATCCCCCAGCTCTTCTTCAATATTGTCCTCATCATTGGCAGCAACTGCATTTTTAAGTTCAGCAAATTCTTCAGTCACCTTTTCCCAAACTGGTCCAACAGTTTTCCAGTCAAATCCGACTTTTGCCGCTTTATACTGCAATTTATAGGCACTCATAAGTGCCGGCAGATCTTTTGGTACTCCGTCAAGAACAGATTTTCTGTCCTTTTTTTCTTCTCTTTTTATTTTTTCCCAATTTAACAGGACTTCTCCTGCATCCTTTACCGATGTATTACCAAAAACATGCGGATGACGATGAATTAGCTTTTTGGTAACGCCATCTACTACATCCTGCATTGAAAAAACACCTGTTTCCTCAGCCACACGAGCATGAAAAACTATCTGCATAAGCAAATCGCCCAATTCTTCACATAAGAGATCGGCATCTTGTAAATCAATAGCCTCAATTACCTCATATACTTCTTCAATAAGGTTGCGCCGCAATGACTTATGTGTCTGCACTATATCCCAGGGACATCCACCAGGTGCCCTCAGAATATGTATTATATCTGATAATGGCTGTATTGTAAAGGCTGTTTGCTTTCCATCATAGCGCGGAACATAAAGACTTGTCAAATAATCGATCTCTTTATGCCTGTCCAGTTCATAAAGAGGTATATAATCTATCTTTTCATCAGCCAACCCCAAATGGTATATCAGTGCCACTTCATGGTCGTCCGGCAGCTCTCCCATTAATGTCAGCTTAACTTCGGAAGCAGTATGAACATCATATAACTGGGTAATTATTTTATTTACGGAATTATATACTGACTGATTTTCCAATTCAAGTGCATCTAAAACCAGCAGCCCATCGATAGGATCTATATTGAGTTTTATATATAATAATTCCAAAAAACTCATTCCAGCATAAATCCTGACTGGTATATTTTTTTGTTTTGCCATATCGCGAATAATTATAACCGTCTGTTCTGCTACCATAGGACTGCCGGGAACTGCATAAACGATATCTGCTCCAGTTTTAGCACGTTTTATGACATCCATACTTATCGCCTTATATACATCTTCAAATGATTCTGATTGTTCATATAAATAATCATATGTATTAAAAATAATTCCAGCTTTTTCTACATCATCTGCTGCTGGATGATATTTTGTCCTAAAATACAGTACGTCTGCTTTTTTCATCAATTCCCAAGTCTGATTGGTTATAAATCCACCATCAGCTGGACCTAACCCTACTATGCTTATACTACCCATAAAAACTCCTTTATACTACATCCTTAACTCCTGCTAGCCGCTTGACCGTACGCATAACAATATTTACCGGATTAGCCGCTGTTTTAGCTGTCAATTTTAATCTTATTATATTATTATCGCTCTGGATAAATTTTACCATTCCGCCTAAATACTGTCGCATCAATAATAAATTTTCTGCTTTTATATTATGATTTTCTATAAGCACAAAGTCAATATAATCCTTCTTTTCCACTATTGATTTAATTCCTAAATTACGCGCATAATTTTTTATACTGGCTATTTTCAGCAAATTTTTTACTGGCTCCGTTATACTGCCAAAGCGATCTTCTAATTCGCTTTTTAAACTAACTATCTGCTCATCATTACGCAAAGCAGCTATTTTTTGATATATCTCCATTTTATGCATAGCATCGCTTATATATCCTCCATCAATATATGCATCTATTTTCATTTCTATAATCGGCTCTACTGTTTCAACCACTTTTTTGCCAGTGCGCATCTGTTCTATTGCTTCTTCCAGCAAACGACAATACATTTCAAATCCAACACTGGAAATATGTCCATGCTGCTGTGAACCCAAAAGATTACCCGCACCGCGAATTTCCAAATCCCTCATGGCAATTTTAAAACCAGATCCCAATTCAGCAAAATCTTTTATCGCTTTTAATCTTTTTTCTGCTGTTTCAGTTAAAACCTTGTCCCGTTGATAAACAAAATAAGCAAATGCCATACTTTTAGACCTGCCGACACGACCTCTCATCTGATATAACTGGGATAATCCAAATTTATCAGCATCATATATTATAATAGTATTGGCATTGGCAATATCAAGTCCATTTTCTATTATACTCGTAGCCAACAGTATATCATATTTCCCTTCATAAAATTCCATCATAGCTTTTTCCAAAAGACTTTCGGGCATTTGCCCATGTGCCACTTTTATGCGCGCCTCTGGCAGCAGATCTGTCAATTTCAAATACATTCTGTCAATAGTTTCAATCCTATTATAAATAAAATATATCTGTCCGCCGCGTCTGATTTCCCGCCTTATGGCATCGCAAAGAATAGTATCATTATTTTCAATAACATATGTTTGAATAGAAAATCGTTCTTTCGGCGGTGTTTCTATTATACTCATATCCCTGGCTCCTACCAGCGACATATGCAGCGTGCGGGGAATAGGTGTAGCACTCAATGTCAAAACATCGAGGTTTTTACTCATAGCTTTTATTTTTTCTTTTTGTTTTACTCCAAACCGTTGTTCTTCATCAACAATGAGTAATCCCAAATCTTTAAACTTAACTTTTTTACTATTTAAAATAGCATGTGTTCCTATAAGAATATCAATTTCACCCATAGCAACTTTTTCCAAGGTAATCTTTTGTTCCTTCGGTGTACGGAAACGACAAATTACATCAACTGTTGGCAGGAATCCTTCAAAGCGGCTGCTAAATGTCTGAAAATGCTGTTGTGCCAGTACAGTAGTAGGCACTAACACGGCAACCTGCTTACCATCCATAGCAGCCTTAAAAGCAGCCCTTATAGCTACTTCTGTTTTACCAAACCCTACATCACCGCAGAGCAACCTGTCCATGGCTTTTTCTTTTTCCATATCAGCTTTTATATCTTTAACCGCCGCTAACTGATCTGGTGTTTCTTCATAAGGAAATGCATCTTCAAATTCTCTTTGCCACGGTGTATCAGGAGAAAAAGCATATCCCTTGCCATTTTTTCTTTCAGCATATAATTTAACCAAATCCTTAGCTATTTTTTCTACTGCCTCTTTAGCCTTAGCTTTGGCCTTATTCCATGCAATACCATCCATTTTACTTAAACGGGGAATGTCGCCTTCACTGCCGATATATTTTTGCAGTAAGTGTACCTGATCAGTCGGCACAAACAGTTTATCATCCCCACCATATTTTATATGCAGATAATCACGATGAATACCATTTACAGTAATGGTTTTTACACCAAGATATTTACCAATTCCGTGATTAACATGAACTACATAATCACCAATGTTTATGTCACGAAAATGGGTTATTTTTTCTCCTTTATTTATATGCCGCGCTGCTGAACGCTTTTTCTGGCGGCCCATTATATCCTTTTCCGTTACTACAACCAAATGGGCTCCAGGCAGTTCAAAACCATTGGAAAGTGTTCCAATGGTTATACATACAAGTCCTTGTGTCAGCTTTCCTGTACGGGAAAAATTAGCCGGAACTTTATGCTGATTAAGGATATCGTGGATATACTCTGCTTTTTGTTCATCATTCATTAATATTATTATGTCATTTTTCTGTACAAGCCAATTTTTTAACTCCTCACACAATAATTCTATTTGGCGTTGAAAAGGGGCAACCTCTTTAACCACCGCGCTAATAATTTGTGCTGGTTTAGCAATATGTATTTTTTGCAGCATCAAAGAAGAATATATAAGATTTTTTTTACCGGCTGCTGCCAGTATATCCTCCCATGAAAAAATATTGTTTTTTGCCTCAGGTATCTCTTTAACCATTGTTAATATTTCTTCCTTGATGCGCAGAGGTTCATCAATAAATATTACAGAATTTTCGGGTAAATAAGATAAAAATACTGTTTTCTGTCCCACTTCATCCGATGGTGCCAGCGGCATAACCGTTACCGTTCCCACATTTTTGACTGATCGCTGTGTTTCCAAATCAAATATTCTTATTGATTCTACACTATTATCAAAAAATTCTATACGAAATGGTTCTACTGCATTTATCGGAAATATATCGACAATGCCGCCACGCATACTGAATTGACCTATATGCTCGACTTGATCTATATTTTCATAGCCCAGACTCACCAGTCTTTCAAGCAATGTATCTATTTCCATTTTATCATCTATACTGAGTGACAGGCTGTATTTGTCAAAATCTGCTTTTGACAAATTTCCCTGAACTGCTGCTGCTGTGGTTGCTACAACAACCAAAGGCATATTTTGCGTCAGCCGTCCCAGTATTTCCATCCTTTTAGCAACCAGCTCCATACTCTTTGCTGTTGCTGAAACAGACATTATATCCAAAGCCGGCAATTCCGTTATCACTGCTTCTTCCGGCAAAAGCATATTTAAATCAGACAGCCACTGGGCAGCAGCTTCTCCATTATTGCAGATAATAACAATAGTTTTAGGATTTTGCAGATAACAGGCTGACAGCATTGCGTGTTTTTGTGAACCAGATAACCCATATATATATTCCTGTCCTTTATCATCATTATAACAGTGTATTAATTTTTTAACACTCGGATCAGAAAACATTTTCTCAAAAAGTATATTCATAGATACCTCCATTTACCAAGGCGAAAAGGGGACTATCAAAAAAATTCATTCTTCGACAGTCCCTGAGCACATGAGTTTTATTATAAGATTTTAATATACTATCGTCAAGTAATCCCTAACAATTACCAATATTTTAATACAAAAGAACTCTTTACCTTCACCCGTCTTTTTTATATAATGGTTTTTATGAATAAAATTCCTGTTTACCACATAAAGTATACTACTATAACATCTCTGAGGATGATGAAATGAAAAAATTTATGGCATTTTCCCTTATTATTCTATATTTTGTGATAATATGTATATTTTTAACAGAAAAAACTGACGCTTTGTCTTTCAAAACAACACCCTGGAATATACGAATTACAAATGATTCACTGCTTACATGGCAGAAATTGCCTTACCCTTCTCTTTATGAAGTAGATACTTTCATCAAAAATCCCAACAATCCTGCTATCAAAGAAAAATATAAACTAGTAAAAAAGCATTTTACCTTTAATAATACATATGCTATTGCTCCTATATTGCCTACTTACTATCAGATAAAAGCTTATGGTATGTTTGGCAGAATCGGCCAGTCTTCCTCTTTTAAGGGTGATACCATTTTTACCGGAAAACCTCTTATCCCCACCCCTATAACTATTTATAATAAAAATAATCCTGCTAGCTTAAGACCTTATTTAATATGGCATACCGTCCCCAATGCTGTGTATTATCAATTAGAATTATTATCTGGTCCTCCAGACGATCCCCATGGCATAAAATTATCCCAGACAAATCACTTGTATTCATCGGAAAATATCTTCACCCATGGATGCCAAGTTGATTTATCTCCTTATGAAAAGGAAAAACATATATTCTGGCGCATAAGAGCCCTTGATTTTCATGGCAATCCTATTGGCGTATTTTCCACGCTTCAGAAAATAATTATAAATCCAGCTGTCCCTGTTCCGCATAAACCATTGCTTGATAATTATGATACTATTCCTGGTCGGAAAATGCCTTTATATCCTGTCTATAACTGGATTCCCATGCTCAATACAACTCACTATGAGGTAGAATTATTAAAACAAACTCCCACATCACTTATTACCATAGAAACTTTAAAGGTAAATGATCTTTTTAGCTGTTATGATAAAAAACCACTTATGAAAAAGGGGACGTACTATTGGCGCGTACGAGGCATAGATGCTAAAGGTACTGCTTTGGGAGAGTGGTCTGATCTGCAAAAAATAAACTATACTGCTCCTACGGCCGGAGGAGTTACTATCGCTACTTTTGGTGACAGCATCACCCATGGCGGCGGCAATATATCTTATTCTCCTGCTAATATGGAATACAATTATCAGACTTATCTCGATTTTCCTACAATCAACCTTGCCAAAAGTGGTGATACTTCACGTATGGCATTGGACCGTTTCGACCATGATGTACTTCCCTTTGCTCCGCGCAACTTACTGATCCTGTGCGGAACAAACAGCCTGCGTGACGAAAATATCAGTGCAGATACTATCATAGCTGAACTACAGAAAATCCGGCAGAAATGTCTTGATAATAATATCCATCCTGTTTTCATGACACTGCTTCCCCTAAATCCTGCTAATATAAAATCCGTATTCAATACTAACACTGATCCTGATTGGAAAAATAAATTGAAAAAGGTTAATGATTATATTCTCAGCCTCCCCTGCCATATAGATATTGAACCATATTTTCTTGATGAAAATGGAAATATGGCTGAAAAATATTCCCCTGACGGTTTGCATCCCAATATAGCCGGTAAAAAAATAATGGCTGCTATAATAAACCGAAATAAAAATCTATTTATCTGGTCTGACCCTAATAATTAAAAAAAGGAGGCAAAATTAAAGAAATTTTGCCTCCTTTTTTTAATCCTGCAGGTTTTCTAATTCCTGCGCCGCTCCCATTGCTGCAATAATTCCATGTTCAAATGTCAATGCTCCCTGCATATACACACTAAATGGTTCCCGCATCGGACCATCGGCACTGAGTTCTATTGACGCTCCCTGCACAAAAGTTCCTGCTGCCATTATAATCTGGTCTGTATATCCTGGCATATCCCATGGTTCAGGAGCTGCAAAGGAATCTACCGGCGAATATTTTTGGATACCGTGACAAAAGGCTATGAGATTTTCTCTTGTTTTCAATTCTATGGCCTGAATAATATCACCGCGTTTAGCAGAAGCATTAGGCCGGGTAATATAACCCAGATCAGAAAAAAACACTGCGGCAAAGATTGCACTTTTCACTGCCTGAGCTACAACATGCGGTGCCACAAACAAGCCTTGGAATAATAGCCTGTTATTTTCCAGTGAAGCCCCCAGTTCAGCACCCATGCCAGGGGATGTCATTCTATAAGAAGCCAACTCAACCAAATCTTTTCTGCCAACAATATACCCGCCTGTAGGTGCTATCCCGCCACCTGGATTTTTTATCAGCGAGCCACCCATAATATCAGCACCAACTTCTGTAGGTTCTTTTTCTTCTATAAATTCTCCATAACAGTTATCTACAAAACATATACAATCAGGTTTAATATTTTTTATAAAAGCACAAATTTCACCTATATCGTTTACCGTCAGAGTTGGCCGTAGACTATAACCACGTGACCGCTGTATCAATACCATCTTGGTATTCTTATTTATACATCTTTTTACAGCGGCAAAATCAACATGTCCATCCTTGTCAAGCGGTGCTTCCTTGTAACTAATGCCAAATTCTTTTAAAGATCCGGGGCTGGGATTTTCATAGCCGATAACAGTACGCATAGTATCATAAGGTTTTCCCATGACAGATACCAGCTCATCACCCGGCCGTAGTATCCCAAACAAGACTGTCGATAATGTATGCGTACCCGAAACGAACTGGGTTCTTACCAAGGCACTATCTGTTTTGAATATTTCCGCATATAAATCTTCCAATTTACCGCGTCCAATATCATCATAAGCATAACCCGTCGATGTATTAAAATGTGCTTCTGATACCTTTACCTTGCGCATAGCGTTTAATATTTTCAAAGTATTTTTTTCGGCAATTTTATCTGGATTAGAAAAATATTGTTTACATTCTTTTAAGGCTCGTTCCTTAACCTTCAGTATATTTTCCGAAAACAATTCTAACATCCCCCGTTTTATAATAAAAGCTTCTATAATTATAATTTATATTAATTCAATATTGCTCGTATAGATCAGCCTAATTTATCCAAAAATAGAAAAACCCCTATCCTTCAGGATAAGGGCTTACATAATACACTAACACTGCTGTAGAAACAGAGTACCGAGCTAAAAAGCACCCATTACTCATTATATAGACAGAAAATAAATAATCATATATTTCCAAAACGAGAGCGCATATTAATTAGCACGCTGAACTTTGCTGCTGGTGCGCATGCAGCGAGTGCAAACATTGATGCGTTTTACTTCGCCATCCACAACTGCACGTACACGCTGGATATTAGGCTTCCATTTACGTTTAGTTTTTAAATGAGAATGACTGACGTTCATACCCGACATTTCGCCTTTTCCACAAATTTCACAAACATTTGCCATCTATAACACGCCTCCTTAATAATCATAAGTTAATTAACACACAATAGAAACAATATAACATATCTTTGTATAAATTGCAAGATTTATTTGTGTCTAGGATACTTACCTATCGTCAATGCATTCAAGTACGGAAAATATTTTTCTGAAAAATTTCTGCAGATTATTGCTGCCAAAACGGCCAAAAAAACTGTACCGCAATAAAACACTATGCTAATGAATCCCGTCATCATTAAATTCAACCTGCCTAAAATAGCTGCTAAAAGAGAAATAAAAACAGGGTGACATAAATAAGCAAAATATGAATGTTTTCCCAAAGGTGAAAAAATATTTTTTACTAATTTTACTCTATCTGCATGATAAAATTCACTAAAGAGAAATATTGTAGCCCCCAGCGTATAAAAAACACCTGCTGGTGATAATTGGTGAGCAGTATTTATAGCTTCCAGCAGAGTATACCCCTTCCCAAACAGACAATAATAATAATATGCCAATATACCTATAAGAGAGAGCAGGAAAAAAACCGCTATTTCAGCCCGTTTATTTTTCATAAATAGTTGAAATTCTTTAAAATGTACAGCTATATAGCCGCCAATTATAAAAATAAATATATAATGAAGTACCCAGTAATTAAGCCGGTATACTAATAAATCCCGCAGTAAGGAATTAGTTATTCCATAAGGGTTCATCACAAAACTGGAATAATAATCAAAAATTATCTGCAGTACAAACATAACGGTCAATCTACTGTAATCCATCCTTTTTACAATAAAAATCCATAGCGGCATGAGTAAATAAAACCATATTAATATGACCATAAAATACAACTGATAGCATGCCAAACCAAAAAAAAGTACAAACAATACATGAATCGGCTTAAATACTGCCATATTATCATAGTGACTCCCATATAAAAGCAAATAAAAAACTGACCAGGCCAAGTAAGGAACCACAACTGTTTTAAAACGTTTTCTGATAAATTTACCATAATTAAGTTTTTTATCCCAATCAAGATTATAGAAAAGGCCAAAAGCTGAAATAAAAAAAAATATAGGAACAGAAAAACGCGTTACTATTTCAAAAACAGCAACAAGATGCATATTTGCTACTGTATTATTTACTATGTACTGTGAGCCTACATGTATACCAACGACCCCCAGCATAGAAATGCCACGCATATATTCAATTGCGTTAACACGCGGTTTTCTTAAAGTACCGGTACTATCCATTATTTCATTTTCCCTTTTCCGCTATCTGTTCAGTCATTTCCTTCATTAAACAAATCTGCGGAATTATCGTGTCAAGCTGTAATCTTTCCTGTGGCGTATGAATATCAATATTGTTTGGTCCTATGGAGATTATTTCCAATTGCGGCATCTTATCGGAAAAATAATTACATTCCAGTCCGCCATGTATAAATTCAACCTTCATGTATTTATTATTTTGTCTTTTGAAAATATCTAGAGCCATCCGCACTAATTCACTATCAGCATTTCCATTCCACGCCGGTGAAGTAGGGGCAAATTTGACCTTAAACCCAGTCAGGCAGGCAAAAGCTTCATAGGAATTTTTTATAAATGATAGATTAGCATTTGTAGCACTTCTGGCCAACAATGATACTACAACTTTTTTATCCTTTATATATACTCTGCCAATATTAGCCGATAACTCGGGTAAATCTGCTGTAGTCTGGGACATAGCATAAACACCACTGTGTAAGGCCGACAAAAGCATAATAAGCTTGTTTACTGTTTTTTTGTCAATAACTGTGTTTGACATAGTTATTGGGGTAAAAATAAATGCTGCCTTTTCTTCTGCACTGCCATAGACTTCAGTAAATTCACATTGTACTTCATCAATAACAGCTTTTATTTTATTTTCATCAGTTTTATTGTAGACAATATCTGCCGAAGCTTTTGCCGCTATAGCATTAACAGCAGCACCACCGTTAATATCCGCAACTTCAAAACATATATTATTTTTTTCTAAGCGCTGTAAAATAATTGTTAATATTTTTATTGCATTTGCCCTGTTTTGATTTATTTCTGCGCCAGAGTGTCCGCCCAGTAAGTTTTTTATAATAATACTGGCACTGCTATCACCATTAAAACGGTTGCATACATCCACATCTGAAACAAAATTCAATCTCACACTTCCTGCGCTGCCTACTGTAACTACATCATAATCTTCTGAATCACAATTTATAACATATTTAACATTTTCTAAATATTTTTTATCGAGGCCACGTGCGCCTGTCATCCCATTTTCTTCGTCAACTGTAAATATTGCACGCAGCGGACCATGGACAAACTTTTGTGTTAACAAATATATTACACTGGCAACTCCTATTCCATCGTCAGCTCCCAGGCTGGTACCTTCTGCAAATAGGTATTTCCCATCATTTTTTACCTTTATGGCATCTTTAACCGGGTCATATTGCACACCTGGATCGGCAACACAAACCATATCCATATGGCCTTGGAATAATATCAGCGGTACATGTTCAAAACCTGGTTCCGCTTTTTTATTTGCTATTATATTATTATACTGGTCTTGCACCACCTCAAGCCCCAGTTCTTTCAATCTTGATGCAATATAATCACTTACCTTTTTTTCATGACCCGAAGGTCTTGGAATTTCGGCAAGTTTTGTAAATTCTTCTAATACATCTTCTAAAATAAGATTTTTATCCATGATACTGCCTCCTATAAATGCTATAGTTTATATTATTATGAAATAAACATGAACTAGCAGAAAATCTTATAACAACCTCACTGCATATAACCACAGCTGCTAGTTATGTTTTCCCTGCCTGTCTTTAAAGACTCGTAAAAATTTCCTTGGTAATTTAAACAATACAATATAAACTATAATGTATATCCTAACAAATTAAATATAAAAAAACAACGAATTTGTTAACAAAAAAAGGATTATCTGACAAATTTATTGAATCTTATTCATATCAGGAAAAATAATAATTATTATTTTTATTTATTTATATTGAAGGATATTTAATATAAATATAGAATCTTACTTATCTGGCTAATTATTTGTCGATTGGTAGGCTTTTATATTTTAATCCAATTTAGCATGCGGGTGAATATGATGATAGACAATGTTACTTACAGAGACTTTGTAGAAAAAGTCCATTCTTCATCCGACATTATAAAAGTAATCTCTGCATATGTTCCCTTAAAGAAACGCGGCCACAACTATTGGGGCTGCTGTCCCTTTCATAAAGAAAAAACACCTTCTTTTTCTGTGGTGCCGGATGAAGGTTTTTTTTATTGCTTTGGTTGTCATAAGGGAGGAAATGTTTTCAAATTTTTATCCTTAATTGAAAATATTTCTTATGGTGAAGCAATAAAATTACAGGCAGAACGCTTAAATATTCCTGTTCCTCAGAAAAAAAAATCCGATTATGAATTAAAAAAAGAAAAAAACATAGAAAATTTATATCGGCTTCATGAAATGGCACGGACTTTTTTTTATAATTGTCTGACAAAAACTAATTATGGAAAACCAGGATTACTTTATTTAAAAAAACGTGGTATAAATAATGAAATCATTAAGATGTTCCATTTAGGATTTGCTCCCCCCGGATGGAATAAATTATCGTCTGCATTTATAAAACGCGGTATCAATGAAGATTTATTACTGCAAGTCGGATTGATCGTTAAAAAAAAATCTGGCGGATATTATGACCGATTCCGCGAACGCGTTATTATTCCTATAGATAATGAAAAGGGAAGAACTGTAGGATTCGGTGCTCGTATACTAAATAATGATCAGCCTAAATATCTAAACTCTCCGGAAACGCCATTATTCAACAAACGCAAACTATTATTTGGGCTCAACGAAGCCAAAAAATATATAAGAGAAAAAGATTATGCTATTGTTGTTGAAGGATATATGGATGCTATTGCTCTGGCAAGCCACAACATATCAAATGTTGTAGCTTCACTGGGAACTGCATTCACAATGGAACAATGTAAAAGACTAATGCGTTACAGTACCAATATCTATTTTTGCTACGACAGCGATTCAGCCGGACAGAAAGCTACATTACGTGCTCTTTCAATAGCCCACAGTACGGGTATCACCAATGTGAAGGTCATATTAATTCCCGAGGGAAAAGATCCAGATGAATTTATCCGAAAATATGATGCTGATAAATTTGCCGGATTAATTGACAAAGCATTGAATTTTATTGATTTTCATCTGCATTATATAATGCAAAATACGAATTACACTACGCTTGAGGGCAAAATAAAAGCTGTTTCTTTTATTCTGCCGGTACTAGCAACTGTGAATAATCTCGTCGAAACTAATGGTTATATCATTAAAATTGCCCAGACACTCGGTATTGATGAAACAGATTTACGAAACGAACTGCAAAGATATCGCCGGAATAATAATCATTTTAATAATTATAATACGCTAAAAATCAATCATTCTATTACTAAACCTGTTGATAATGCGGTAATGAAAGCTGGCCGTTATATTGTAAATAAAGTTTGGCACGAACCAGATATTCTAAACTACGTTTTAGCTACCGCACATATAGAAGAATTTGACAATAAAAACCACCGGGAAATATTAAAATTTATAGCCGCACAACTAAATAACAATCAACCTATAAATGATGTCACCGCGTCAGATGAATTAAGCAGTGATGCCTATACAGAGTTATCGCGCTGTATAGTGGAAAGAGAAAACAATGCTGAAGCAAAATTACTTGATGATTATCTGAAAAAAATTCATTTGTCCTACTTAAAAAAAAGTTATGCCGAGCATAGCTTAAAAGCAGACGAACTCGAACGTAACGGTGATAATAGATTTCAGCAGGAACTTAAGGAAATTCAGCGAATAATAAAAGAAATGGATGGAGTTAATTGAGCATTGCACGAGTTATTTTGTACATTTATAAGATTGGAGAGGAGGCATGTAAATGCAACAAGTAACTAAACAAGCATCTACGACTGTCTCGCAAAGTGCCGAATTTATAAAAAAGTTACTCACAAAAGGACAAAAAAAAGGCGGCGTTCTGACATATGGTGAGGTTATGGAAGCTCTACAGAACATTGATTTGTCACCAGAAGAAATAGATGAGTTATATGAAAAATTTACCAAAAAGGGTATAAATTTCGTTGACGAAGCTGATGAAAAAAAATCACATAAAAAGGGCTCCTCTGATGATAAATCGGATGACGATATTGATCTTAGCATTCCAGAAGGAATAAATATTGATGATCCGGTTCGTATGTACCTCAAAGAAATTGGGCGAGTTCCTCTGCTTAGTGCTGATGAAGAAATCACATTAGCAAAACAGATGGAACAGGGCAGTATTGCCGCTCAAAAGAAATTGGCAGAAGCTAATCTGCGGCTAGTTGTCAGCATTGCTAAAAGATATGTTGGCCGTGGGATGCTTTTCCTTGACCTTATACAAGAAGGTAATCTCGGTTTAATAAAGGCTGTAGAAAAATTTGATTACAATAAAGGCTATAAATTCAGTACTTATGCCACATGGTGGATACGACAGGCTATAACACGTGCCATTGCCGACCAGGCAAGAACCATCCGTATTCCTGTTCACATGGTAGAAACAATAAACAAACTTATTCGTGTTTCACGTCAACTTTTACAATCCCTAGGACGTGATCCGGCACCAGAAGAAATTGCCAAGGAAATGGATGTAAGTGTTGAACGGGTTCGCGAAATTATGAAAATTGCCCAGGAACCGGTATCTTTGGAAACTCCTATAGGAGAAGAAGAAGATTCACATCTTGGTGATTTCATTGAAGACCATGATGCTCCTGCTCCCGCTGATGCAGCTTCTTTTGTCCTGCTAAAGGAACAGCTTGAAGAGGTTTTAAAAACACTTACTCCTAGAGAAGAAAAAGTATTGCGACTGCGTTTCGGCCTGGATGACGGGCGAGCCAGAACACTGGAAGAAGTCGGTCAGAGTTTTGGCGTTACACGTGAACGTATTCGCCAAATAGAAGCAAAAGCCTTGCGGAAACTGCGTCATCCCAGTCGTAGTAAAAAGTTAAAAGATTTCCTCGAATAAGGAGCATTTGTGTGAAAATTTTAGCACGTCAGCTCGCAATTGATATGTATAATTGCAAACCTGAAAAAATAGTAAATATTGATTTACTGTCTGTTGCTTTAAAAAATACTCTCCATAAAGTTGGATTAACCGTATTAGAAATGAATATAAAACGGGTAGAACAAGATCATTTTATTGTTTTCATCCCACTTATGGAGGGGCACTTTACTACTCATATCTATTCTACTCTGCGTTATGTCGCTATAGATTTATTTATCTGCAATCAGGATAGTTCTTCTGAAAAAGCTGTCCGTGCTTTAAGAAAAGTTATAAAACCAGAAAAAATAAAAATAACTTATTTATGCCGTGGTGATTTTGGAACTATTTCTGATATGAAACCACACATTAAAGTACGTACTGCCCCATTACGACGTATTCAAAATACAGGAGTAAAGGTAATCCACTTATTGCCAGGACGTAAGTTTGTAAAAAAATTACGCCGAAAAAATAAACAAAATATAGAAAACTAAATCTCTTTATTTTCCATAAAAACCAGACAGGAGCCTCTCCTGTCTGGTTTTTTATGACTAAAAAATTTTGTTTTAATAAATTTATTGTTTAATATAAACCATTATTATTCCCTGCACCATTGAAAAATTCTCACAGTAATGAGCCTGCCACAAGTTTTTATTTTAACCTATGTATCATCCTCCGGCGTTCAGTTGTTGATGCTTTACTCCTTTCCAATGAATTATTATAAGCTTTTTTATTTGCCTTCTTTGCATATCTTCCTATATTGATCAATATACCTATACTGACCATATTCAAAATAAGCGAAGTCCCTCCATAGCTTATAAAAGGCAGTGGCACACCGACAACAGGCAGTAATCCAACAACCATATACAAATTTGCCGCTGCTTGTCCTACAATCAGCAGCATTATACCACAAGCCAGCATTTTACCAAATCCATCATAGGCCCGCTTAGCTATTTTCCCGCAATAAACAGCCAATGCAGCATATAAAAAAAATACAAATAAAACTGCAATCAATCCATTTTCCTGGCTAAAAACTGCAAAGGCAAAATCTGTGTGTGCTTCTGGTAAGTAAGAGTATTTACTTATTCCCTTCCCCAGTCCCATCCCAAAAAGTCCGCCTGAACCTATTGCCGATAAAGACTGCACCGTCTGATAACCAAATCCCTGTGACTGTGACCACGGGTCATACCAACTTTTGATTCTATCTATACGATATGACTGAAATGTAATGAGCAGACCAAACAAAACCCCTACAACTAAAAGCGCATAGGATATCCATTTAGTTTTCATTCCGGCAATAAAATGCATCAATACAGGAATGCCGCCAATCAGAACAGCTGTACCCATATCAGGTTCAAATTCAACAGCCGCTGCCATCAGCAAAACTATTAGAAAAGTCCTATTAAATAAAGAAATAGTTCTATGTTTATCAATCTTCCCCCCTAAAAAAGAGGCCGTCATTATAATACAAACAATTTTAGCAATTTCTGATGGCTGAAACTGCATACTACCAAGCCCTACCCATCGTCTGGCACCATTTACACTAGTTCCCATAAATAAAACAAAAACAAGCGCTGCCAAAGTAAAAACCATTAAAACAGGAACAAATGTCCTTAGTTTATGATAATTAAAATTAGCAGCAACAATGAACAACAGCGCGCCCACACCTATACTGATCAAATGCCTAACCAGAAAAAAATATGGATTTTTGAATGTCATTTCTGCCGTTACGAAACTGGCACTGAAAACATTTACCATGCCTATGATAATAAGAATCATCATTATGACAAATATTGCTTCCATATCATTCATCCAAAAATGTTTTTTTGCCGACAGTTCATTTTTTTTAAGTTTTTTCAAGGAAATACAACCTCACAACGATTTATTTTCTCACCAAACGCACTAAATTTACGTTCATACTCAGTCATATAATCTTCCTGCAAAATATCGCCGCTATGTAAATCATAATTTATATTTTTCAAATTACAGCCCGCTTCTTTAAACTGTTCCAAGGAAAAATCAAATAGCGGTCTGTTATCCGTTTTAAAAAACAGCTCACCACCCGATACCAGCAAATCACTATATTTCTGCAAAAAACTTATATATGTCAATCTTCTTTTGGCATGCCGTTTTTTGGGCCACGGATCGCAAAAATTTATATAGAATCTCTGCACTTCATTACTATCAAGTAATTCCTCAA
Source organism: Pectinatus sottacetonis (assembly GCF_015732155.1). Classification (NCBI taxonomy): domain Bacteria; kingdom Bacillati; phylum Bacillota; class Negativicutes; order Selenomonadales; family Selenomonadaceae; genus Pectinatus; species Pectinatus sottacetonis. The sequence goes on along the minus strand of NZ_WIQK01000001.1, from coordinate 2,202,603 downwards.
TGTGATTTATGTCAAAAACAGCTAAACGAACATTGGTTAACTCAGCCTCATTGACTTTCTCTGCTGCATGATAAATAATATCCTGCTGTAATTCCAAACCCAGAAAATTAATCTCGGGATGGTTCTTTGCTGCCTGGCTGATAAAATCCCCCTTGCCTGTTCCCAGCTCCACATATAAGGGAGCTTCATTAGCAAAAATATTATGCCAATTTCCCTTTAAATCCACAGCATTAAAATTATCTTTAATAAAAACAAAATCTTTAAACTGAAAAATAGCGTCTTCTATCCATGGTTTCCTACGTAATCGCAAATTTTATCCTCCAGCTGAATATTATTTTTTTAATTTATATCAGGAATCTGCCAATTAATTGCCTTTTGACCATTATTTATCAAAAAATTATTTACTTTTGAAAAAGGCCTGCTGCCAAAAAAGCCATTAAACGCTGATAGCGGACTAGGATGCGCCGATTCTACAATAAAATGCCAGGGATTTGTAATCATTGCTTTTTTACGTCTGGCCGGTGCTCCCCATAAAATAAAAGCAACAGGTTTTTCCCGTTCATTTAAAAGCGAGATTACTTTATCAGTAAACCTTTCCCAACCAAGACCTTTATGCGAATTAGCCTGACGTTCGCGCACAGTCAATACTGTATTTAAGAGCAATACCCCTTGCTGTGCCCATGCTTTAAGACAGCCATTATTGGGAACCCTGCATCCCAGGTCATCATGTAATTCTTTAAATATATTAATAAGCGACGGCGGTGACTTTACTCCTGGCTTTACTGAAAAACTAAGTCCATGAGCCTGTCCCGGCCCGTGATATGGATCCTGCCCCAAAATTACCACCTTGCACTCATGGTAGCTTGTATAATGCAAAGCATTAAATATATCATACATACTCGGATATATTATTCTATTCTTATATTCCTCTTTCAAAAATTCACGTAATTTTAAATAATAGTCTTCCTTTAATTCCGCATTAAGGTACTGCGCCCAGTCATTCTTAAAAATTTCCATAAACCTAAACTATTCCTCTATTTTCAATAAACTTTGATTAAGCAGTTATATTAAGCCTGCCTTAATGAAACAATATAGTATATTATACAAAAAAATATACGCTGCCACAAGGCTGTTAATTTTCTCGGCAGATAATATTTATAGTTAATATTTTCCCCCAGTATATAGCAGTTTATTTTTAACTGTAAATATGTTATCATAGTATTATACTTATTATAAATCAAAATATAATACATTTTTATTATATGTTATTTTATCTTTGACAGTATTGACTTCACTGCTTATCATGACAATACTATACAAAATAACACAATTTCACTGTATATCAGCCAGTATATCATTAGTTTATTTATGAAATGAAAGGAAGCGTATATTATCCATGAATAGTTATAAGAAAATAAGAAAAATTGTCAATTTTACCGAAGAAGAAAAAAGAGATATGGCATTGAAACGCGTAACAACATTAAAAAAGAAAATAAAAAACTATATTGAGAAAAAAGCTTCTATAAAAACTGGTTTTGACATACAGGACGAATATTCTGCCAAAAAAAATCTTTTATTAAAATATTTTTCTGCTACTAACAAAGATTGGAATAACTGGCATTGGCAGCTTTCTCACAGAATAACAAATGTAAAAAATTTAAGGGCACTCAGCAGCTTTCCTGATACAGTGTTAAAAGAAATAGAAACAGTCCAAAGCACCTTCCGCTGGGCTGTTTCACCTCATTATCTTTCCCTCATCAATGAAAAAGACCCTATGGACCCTATAAAAATGCAAAGCATTCCTTCTATAAAAGAAACTGTCCACACCGGAGTAGCAGACCCAATGGCTGAAGAATTTACTTCTCCGGCTCCCTGTATCGTCAGGAGATACCCCGACAGACTAATAATCAATGTTACTAATCAATGCGCAATGTACTGCCGCCATTGCCAAAGGCGCAGAAATATTGGTGAAACCGATCATCAAGCTGCTAAAACAGACATCAATGCAGCACTTAATTATATCCGTGATAATAATGAAATACGTGACGTTCTTGTAACCGGTGGAGATGCCTTGCTGCTAAATGACAATATGCTCGATTGGATCTTAACTGAACTGGACAATATTCCCCATGTCGAAATTAAACGCATCGGTACACGTACACTTGTCACCCTGCCACAGCGAGTTACTGATGAATTGTGCTATATATTAAAAAAACATCCACCCGTCTATATCAACACCCAATTTAACCATCCCAGAGAAATTACCCCGGAAAGCAAAACAGCTTGTGACAAATTAGCCAGTGCCGGTGTTATTATGGGCAACCAATCCGTTTTATTAAAGGGTATAAACGATGATCCTGATATAATAAAAAAATTAAACCAGGAATTATTAAAAATCCGCATACGGCCCTATTATCTATTTCAGGCCAAGCCGGTAGAAGGCACCATGCATTTTGTGACCTCTATTGATAAAGGCCTGGAAATAATGAAAAATCTGCGTGGTTATACTTCCGGTATGGCAATTCCCTCTTACATTGTAAATGCTCCTAATGGTTACGGAAAAATTCCCCTTTTACCTGAATATATAATAGACAAACATAACAACAAACTACATCTGCGAACTTGGGAAGATCGCATCATAGAATATGAAACATAAATTTTACTGCTTTTTTAGTCCCACCCAGATACAAAAAGACCCAGACCATAATAATCATTATCATGGTCTGGGTCTTTTATAATTATATTACTTTATCATACAGCATTATATCCTAGTTCCAATGCCTTTATATTCTGGGCAACTGTATGTGCTGGCACACGCTGTTCTACTGATTTTTTAATGCTGTCAAATGAAACCAGCTCTGATAATTTTACCAATACACCTAATGCTACAATATTAGTAAACAATGTTTTCCCCACTTTTTCCGAAGCTATACGTGTTACCGGAACTTTAACTACATTAGGAAAATTCGGTACATTGGGTACTAAATCTTCATCAACTACGAGAAGCCCATTTGTCTTATCAAGATCCTTATAATACTTATCAGCCGCTTTCTGTGTAAGCGATAAAACAATATCAGGATTAATAATTTTAGGATGATATATTACTTCATCGGCAATAATAACTTCAGCCTTAGATGCCCCGCCACGTGCTTCCGGTCCATAAGACTGTGATTGTACAACCTGCCTGCCTTCATTCATCGCAGCTTCAGCAAAAATAATTGCCGCAGTAATAACTCCCTGTCCACCAGAACCTGATAACCGTAATTGTTTCATTATTTATTTCCCCCCTGCGCTGCTTTGATTACTTCATCATAAGCTTTCGTATATTCTACAAATTTATGCTTATAAAATAAACCTATAGGGAACTTATCAGTTTTCTTTTCTTCCGGCAGTTTATCCCATGCTGATTTCATCACTGCACTATCACGCATCCATTTCATCATATCAGCTGGATCGGGCAGCTTATTTTTACGACCATAAGCTGTTGGGCATTGCACAATTGCCTCAATAAAGGAAAAGCCCTCACAGCTTATTCCATCAGCTATCATGTCTGTCAAATGCTGCACATGAAACGCCGTACTGCGAGCAACATAAGCTGCTCCGGCTGCCTGAGCCAAATAACAGGCATTAAATGGACGATCTACACTACCGTAAGGTGCCGTAGTCGCTTTTTTATGCAGTGGTGTCATGGGCGAAGCTTGTCCTCCAGTCATTCCATAAATAGTATTATTGAAAAGAACAACTGTCAAATCAATATTTCTTCTTGCTCCGTGAATAAAATGATTTCCTCCAATCGCGGTACAATCACCATCACCGGTTATAACAATAACATTCAATTCCGGATTAGCCAATTTTATTCCCGTAGCAAAAGGGATTGCCCTGCCGTGCGCAGTATGCAGGGTATCAAAATCCATATAACCAGAGGCTCTTGATGAACAACCAATACCGGAAACTATAACTGTATTATCACGAGAAAGTTTTTCTTTTTCTACAGCCTGGACAATTGCCTTCATAACAATACCATTGCCGCAGCCCGGACACCATATATGGGGTAAACGATTCTGACGAAAATATTTTTCATATGTACGTTCCATCATTTCAAAATTCCCCCTTTAAACTCGTAATTGCCGTTAAAATTTCTGTCGGAGTAAAAATCTCTGTATTATATTTAGCAAGCAGTTTAATTGGGCATTTTCCCATAGCTGCTCTTTCAACTTCATATTTCAGCTGCCCATAATTCAATTCCGGAACTAATATCGCTTTTACTTTGTCAGCAGTTTTTCTGATTATTTTATCGGCAAACGGCCATATGGTCATCAGCCTTATCATACCTACTTTCAAGCCCTTTTCGCGAGCCTGCCTTACTGCTTCATAAGCTGTGCGCGCTACTCCGCCATATGATACTACAGCATATTCAGCATCATCCATAAAAAAGGCATCATAATGGGTAATTTCATCTTGTGCTATCGCAATTTTTTTATGCAGTCTGTCAATAAATTCTTCAGTAACTACAGGACTGCCCGAAGGAAATCCCGTATAATCATGGACAAGCCCTGTCACATGAATATGATACCCTGTACCAAAATCGGCTGGATTAGGCACCATATCAGCTTCAGGTTTATATGGTTCATATCCTTCAGCTCTTGTTTTAACAGGTTTACGGCGCGGATAAATATTTAGCTCAGCCGTCTCAGGCAGCTGTACATTTTCTCTTAAATGACCAATAATTTCATCCATGAGCAGAATTACCGGCGTACGAAACCGTTCTGCATAATTAACTGCCATGACAGCAGCATCAAATGTTTCTTTGACTGTCCATGGTGACAGCGCAATCATCGGATGATCACCATGTGTTCCCCAGCGCGCTTGCATGACATCCCCCTGCGACGGTGATGTTGGCTGCCCCGTTGACGGCCCCACTCTCTGCACATTGACTATTACTACTGGTATTTCTGCACATGCCGCGTAACCGATAAGTTCCTGCTTCAGCGAAAAACCGGGTCCAGAAGTTGCTGTTAAGACCTTTTTCCCTGCCAGAGAAGCTCCCAAAACTACTCCCATTCCGCCGATTTCATCTTCCATCTGAATAAAATGCCCCCCGACAGACGGCAAATCTCTTGCCATGGTTTCAGCTATTTCTGTTGACGGTGTTATCGGATAACCACCAAAAAATCTGACTCCAGCTGCTATCGCCCCTGCTGCACAGGCTTCATTGCCTTGAAGTAATCTCATTTTTTTCATGCACCCACCTTCTTATCAACAAAAATTGCATAATCAGGACAACGCAATTCGCATTGACCACAGGCAATGCATGCTTCAGGATTTACTACACTACAGTGTCCCAATGTATCGAGCTGCAATACTTTTTTAGGACAAAAAGCTACGCAAATTCCACATCCTTTACAGCGTTCTGACTTCAACAATATTTCCACATTCATAAAGTTTCCTCCCATTTGATTATCCGCTCATAAACCAGCCATTTATTTGATATATCCCTTAAATAGTATACAAAAGCCGTTTATCTTCGGATAAAACGCCTCATTTTCTAATAAAATATAAAAATTTTTTATAAATAAGGATCTAAACTATAAGTCATAATGTATATTATAGAGAATATTGTTCTTTTTGACAACACTATATAAACAAAAGTTATATTACTTTGTCATTTTTTTCGATAAATATTCATATTTTATTTATAATTATTCATGAACTATATTTTATTTTTTTTCCTATCCTCTTGCGGTTACCAGTTAATTTTGCTGTCAATCATCCTTACTATTATGCATAATATTACGTGATTGTCCACTGTCCATAGTAAATTTTACATCCGTATTTATTTCAAAAGTTCTTGGCCAAGGGAAAAATGCCTTTATTTTTATATTACGCAAATATATATTTTTTATTCCATATGCCGTTTTAAATTTTATTGGCTCACGAGAAGCCTCACAATAGGCAAATTTATCAATTTGTCTTTGCAACGATTTTTCTAACATATAATTTGCCCATAGATAGCTATTATCCATATCGAGATCGTTAACATTATTTATCCCTGCTTTGCGCAAAACTGTATTCACAGCATATAAAGTTCCTTTTAAATAAAAATAATCCTCAACAAAATGATCATACAATATTGTAAGATTATCATAAATTAATCGCAGTTTATCATTATCATTTAATGCATATTTCCCCATCATTGTATATAAACCAGCCTGTGCCACGGCTGTCCCTATTGAATTGCTGGCTGTATTCCAGCCCGAATATGCTATCAATTGATTAACCGGAACATCATTAGACAATAATATGGGAAAAACCGTCTCATCGGCTCGAAAATTTTTGCTCAAATCGACCAAAGCAACTTTTTTCCCTTCACTAAGCCATTTTTTTATACGCATAGCATCAAAATATCGTGTAGATAAATTTTTTTTTGTTCCAATATGAAGATACAATATAAAATCGGCATTTTCCGGCGAAGTGACTATAGTTCCTCCTGCCAATGATACTTTTTCCTCTACTATTTTTTTAACATCAGCCGCCATATAGGGTAATATTATATCTTCTGACTGTGGTGCATTATATGCCGCAAAAATACGCGGATGATAATTTTCTCTTCTTATTGTTTCTGCCATATTAAATAATAATGACATAGCTACTTCATCAGCACCATGTGTTATTATCACATTATTCTCTGTTCCAGTCTGTTTAATATATGTTTTCAATTTTCTTCTTTCTATATTGGGAATGCCATATTTTTCTCCATCATCCTGACCTATAACCAATTTAGTTATTATTCCCTGTTTTGCCAAATCAACCAGCCTTTTATTTAAAAGTAAATTTTTATTGTATAAGTCCACATACTGTGCCAAATATTTCTTAGAAATTTTACGTTGTAGCTTATCTAATTCATTAATGTCTTTTTTATTATGACTAAAGATTATTTTATCAGTCAAACGCGAATATTTAATAAGATTTTTTATATCATCCGCTGAATCGACACTATTTGGCGGCGTTATACGCGGTAATATGCTGAATACGTATACCGGCAGAGAAGGATTTTCCTGATGAACAGTATCGAGCGTATACCATAAAAACTGCTGATCGGTATTTTTGCCAAACGACCGCCGTGATGCCAGCAAGCCACCGTATAAAAGCTGATCTGCTGATACAATTATCCCGTTTGAAAAAGAAGCATTCTCTTTTAACCAATCACAAAGTGCTTTTGTATTGCCAGCTTTAGTATAATAATCCATAATTTGCTGCGGCGGTGTCTCTATTTTTATATCAGCCAGCCTTCCGGCATCAATGACAAATTTTCTACAAGGAGGCCGACCGTCTAACGGTATAAGTACTACATTTTTACTATATTTTTGTTCAGGTATTTTATATTTACCCTGTGTATCTGCAAAATATATATAGTGAAAAACTGCTGCAAAAGTGATTACAGCCAATACTAAAAATATACTTCGTTTATGCAATTTATTCATCCTTCTGTAATATTTTATCAGCAAATATTATGCCTATTGTTTATTCATAGTATAAAAAAGGATAAAATATGTCAAATAAGTTTCTTTTTGCCTTCGGTAAAATATAAGGTTTTAGTTTTTGTCTTTGTTTATTTTTGGTGATTTCTTGCATATTTATATATCTTTTGCTAAAATTAGCATAGATAAATCCATATTTGACAGGTGATATTCATGGAAAACAAATTAACAGTAGATATCTATGGTGAACAATATCCCATAAAAGGTGATGTTGATGTAGAATATATGAAACAGCTTGCTACTATAGTTGATACAAAAATGCGTGAATTAGTAAAAAAGAATCAATATCTTCCTATTCAGCGTATCGGCGTATTAACAGCCCTACATATTGCTGATGACTATTTTAAAATGAAAAAAGACTATGATGATCTAATAAAATTTTTAAACGATAAATAAATACAGCTTTTATCAATAGATAAGGCGGTATGGTTTTTCCATGCCGTTTATTTTTATTTCAGTAAATTCTCACAGTAGATTTATATATATTATGGAGGTTTTTTTTTGGTTGAATTACTTGCTCCGGCAGGAACATGGCAGTCTTTTAAAGCCGCTGTTGAAAGCGGTGCTGATGCCGTATATTTATCTGGCAAAAATTTTGGTGCCCGCGCTTTTGCCGATAACTTTGCTAATGATGACTTAAAACGGGCTGTTGATTATGCCCATCTACGCAACACGGCTGTACATGTAACAGTAAACATATTAATAGATAATAAAGAAATACAAAAACTTGCCGACTATTTATGTTATTTATATTCTATCGGCGTAGACGCTATAATAGTCCAGGATCTGGGTGTTGCTAAAATTGCCCAAACCGTCGTTCCTGATCTGCCAATGCACGCCAGCACACAAATGAGTGTAAATAATCTGGAAACCGTAAAAATGCTTGAGGAATTGAATTTTCGCCGGGTGGTCCTGGCTAGAGAAGTAACCTTAGCAGATATACAATTGATATGCGCCAATACAGCTATTGAAATAGAAACATTTATCCATGGTGCTATCTGTGTATGTTATTCCGGACAGTGCCTTATGAGCAGCATGATTGGTGGCAGAAGCGGCAACCGTGGTTGCTGTGCCCAGCCCTGCCGTCTTCCTTATACACTGGTAGACAAAGATGACAATGATTTATTACAATCAGCTGAAGCTGGACAATATTTATTGAGTCCACGCGACATGAGAACTATTGATATGATTCCCGACCTTATTAAAGCCGGTGTTAAATCGTTTAAAATAGAAGGCCGCATGAAAAAACCTGAATACGTAACTGTAGTGGTAAAAGCATATCGCAACAAAATAGATTCATTCTATAATAACAGCATATCCTACAACAAAGAAAAAACCGATAGGGAACTTGCCCAAATATTCAACAGAGATTTTACAACAGCTTATTTGAAAAATCGTCCAGGGAAAACTATGATAAGCGACAAAAAGCCTAATAATCGTGGTATGCTTATCGGCCGCGTTTATCAATATGACTACAGCAGCCATCTTGCCCAAATCAAGTTGTCAGATGACTTATCAATTGGTGATAAAATTGACTTATGGGTAAAAGTAGGCGGCAGAATAAACCAGAACATCACTTCTATGAAAATAGGAAAGACTGCTGTTGATACCGCACATAAAGGTGATATTGTAACCATTAAACTGCCTTCCCATGTACATGAACATGACCGTGTATTTAAAGTATTCGATATGACCCTGGCAGAAAAAACAAAACCTTTTTTCACTAGCAGTGATCCTGTCAGACGTATCCCCCTGAATATGAAACTTACTGCTCATATTGGCAGCCCTGTGAGGATAGATATTGTTGATACTGACAATATAACAGCTTCATTCACAGCAGAATTCATTGCTGAGGAAGCATTAAAACGACCGCTTAATTATGATACTATTCACAAACAAATGAGCCGACTGGGCAATACCATTTATTTTTTAGCTGAATTATCCTGCGATATTGATGACAATGTAATGGTTCCTATGAGCATATTAAATGAACTACGCCGCAATGTCATCAATAAAATAATCGAAAAACGGCAACAGCGTTTTCTCCGTCCAAAAATAACTGCACCTAACTGCAAGAAAAATTTTTTCGCCCATGAACAGCACCATACAGGCACTGTACCCCAATTATTTGTTTCAGTGGACACCATAGACAAATTGTCAGGAGCAGCCGCCCATTGCGATGGTATACTTTTGGGTGGTGACAGTTATACAGGGCGGCCGCTGACAAGTGACGATTACAGAGCTGCCAGCAGAATATGCCGCGATACTGATACTGCTTTATATCTCAACCTGCCCCGAATCCTAAGGCAGGATCAAATGGGCTATATTGATTCACTCATAACCCATATTGATATAGAAAATTTTTCTGGTATATACGTTAACACTTTAGGACAACTTAGAAAACTTCGCACTATTTTCGCTAAAATTAATAAATTTCTGCCAATCTGGACAGATTTTTCCATGAATGTTTTCAATAATGCTTCTATAGCTTTTCTTAAAGAACTAACTATCCAAGGAGTAACCTTATCCCCGGAATTAAATTTAGCACAAATAAAAAATATCTTGTCGTTTTCTACTTTACCTGCAGAAATTATTGTTCAAGGCAATATTGAATTAATGGTATCTGAATATTGTATTCCTGGCAGTTTTTTAGGCGGAGTAGACAGTGGAAGCTGCACCGCACCTTGCAAACGCAACAATTTCTATCTAAAAGACAGAAAGAATGAACATTTTCCTGTCATCAGTGATCAATTTTGCCATATGCATATTTTAAATGGCCGGGAGTTAGTTATGCTGGCTCATATACCAGATCTTTCTCATATAGGATTAAGCCGAATCCGTATTGATGGAAGATATATGAATATAAACAAATTAAAACAAACTGTAAAAATATATAAAGAAGTACTAAAAAAAGGTAAATATCACCCTATTTTTCAAAACAACTCTATAGAAACAATTGAGGGCAGCAATTTTACCCGCGGTCATTTTTTCCGCGGCATTATTCTCAATGACTGAAGGTGAACATATGGAACAAGCAACATTAAAAGTATTACAGTACAATAAAATACTTGAGCAATTATCACTCCATGCTAATACTCTGCAAGGGAAAAACCGCGTCAGTAAACTGACCCCGCTGGCTGATTTTGAAGATATATGTTCCAGTCTGCAGCAAACTCAGGAAGCATATAATATAATAACTGAATATCAAGCTCCTCCCTTTGGCGGAATTTTTGATATACAAAAAGATCTCCAGAAAGCCCATATGGGTATGATATTATCCCCCCAATCCTTAATGAATATAGCAAGTACTATGTATGGTATGCGAAACATTAAACATTTTTTTAAAGAATGTCCTGTTGCCTGTATTGACTTAAAAACCTGGGCTGTTTCCATCGAAATACTGGGACAACTCGAAAGAAATATCAATAATATTATTGATGAGCATGGCAGTATCAAGGACAACGCCAGCAATGATCTGGCCCGCATAAGAAATAATATAAAAATTTCACAGAGCCAGGTAAAATCAACAATCAATAACATTTTAAAAAATCCTGATATGCAGAAGTTTTTTCAGGAAAATATCATAACGATTCGTGATGACAGATATGTTATTCCCATTAAACAGGAATACCGCCAGTATTTTCCCGGCATAATACATGATCAATCGGCCAGCGGCTCCACTCTTTTCATTGAACCTATGACCATAGCAGCCTTAAACAATGATATAAGACGCTATAAATTGAATGAAAAAAAAGAAATTGAACGCATTTTAAAAGCTATTTCAGCAGAAATAGCAGAGAATGTCAGTACTTTACAACAAAACTGCGAGCATATTACTAATATGGATATCGCCTTTGCCAAAGCCGGATTAGGACGCAAAATGAATGCTTGCATGCCTATATTGAATGAAAGAGGCTATACTGAGCTGACAGCTGCCCGCCATCCCCTGATTGATCAAAAACAAGTTGTTCCCATTAATATAGTTTTGGGGAAAAATTACAGGACACTATTGATCACCGGCCCTAATACTGGAGGAAAAACCATCAGCTTGAAAACAATGGGACTGCTTGTCCTAATGGCTCAGTCAGGCCTTTTTATTCCTGCTGCCGATGGCTCACAACTAGGATTTTATCGGAATATATTTGCTGATATAGGTGATGAACAAAGCATTGAGCAGAGTTTAAGCACATTTTCTGCCCATATGACACATATAATAAATATTCTACAGACTGCTGATTCAGATGACTTAGTGCTGCTGGATGAACTTGGCTCGGGTACTGATCCAGAAGAAGGGGCTTCTTTAGCTATGGCTGTTTTAGAAAAACTCATGGATATCAATGTATCCGTTATCGCCACAACACATTACAACGAACTAAAAACTTTCGCATACAGCCATGATAATATAGAAAATGCCAGTGTTGAATTTGACATAAAAACACTACAGCCAACTTATCGACTTCTCATCGGTATTCCCGGTGCCAGCAACGCCTTTGCTATAAGTCGCCGGCTCGGACTAGATGATTCCATAATTTTTCGGGCAAAACAACTGATAAAAGCTGACCACAACAATTTTGAAAATATATTAAATACCCTGGAAACAGAAAAGCTGTTATATGAACAAAAAAATTCTGCCATGGCAGAAAAAGAACGCTATATAACTCATCTGGAAAGACGGTTGAATGAACAAAAACAGGAACTGGCCCATAAAAAGAATCTAGCAATAAAAAACACTAAAAAAGAATGTGCAGCAGTTATTCGTGATACCCGCCGCCAATCAGAAATGATTATCAAAGAACTAAAACTACAATTTAATGATACTGGAAAAAAGAATCGACAGAATGCTATTGATGCTGCTCGACAAAAATTACAAATGCAAGCAGACAAATTTAATGATATAACTAATAATCAGCAACTAAAGGGAACTGCCGTTGATCTTCAAACAATAGCTCCTGGAGATATCGTCTTTCTAAAAACATTACAGCAGCAGGCTACTGTCCACGAAATAAAAAACAACAAATTAGTATTATTACTTGGAGGTTTAAAAACAACCGTTGATATTTCTAAATGCAGTTTTATAAGTCATAGCAAAGAGGGCAAGTGTCCCACTGTAATTACGACAGCTAAAAAAACATTTTCCCAATTGGCTAAGACCAGCCATATAAAACGTCAAATTGATATTCGCGGCATGATGGTTTCCGATGCTGCAGAACTGCTCGATAAATACATTGATGATGCTCTTCTTGCCGGTTTAAAGCAAATTATCATTATCCATGGCAAAGGTACCGGTGCATTACGCAAGGGCATCCATGAATATTTAAAAAACCATCGCAATGTTCTGGATTTTTCTCTTGCCGACATAAATGAAGGTGGCAGCGGTGCTACAGTAGTTCAACTAAGATAATATTCTACTGATAAAACGTATAACACAAATTCTATCAACAAATGATTATAAAAACAACTTGCATATCCTTATAAATTGTTTAAAATTATTGTAAGTGGTAACATTTATCATTTTATGATATTATACTTGTGCAAATAATTTTATTATTATACATTTACTTACATTTAGGAGGATATGCATGAACCACCAAACAAAGATACCTTCTCATAATAACCAGAAAAATAATAACGGTTGGCAAAGAGCAGCTTTTATAACTACAGTTGTTCTTATAGTTATGATAGTCGGCGTTGGCTGTGGCTTTTTAACCGCAACAATAAATACGAAACCTGGTATGATTGATGATATTACCCCTTCAGCTTCTTCACAAATATATGATGTTCATGGTACATTAATAACGAATATCCACGCGGTAGAAAATCGTGTTCCCGTCCCATTAGCAAAAATTCCGCTGAATTTACAAAACGCTTTTATTGCTAACGAAGATGCACGCTTTTATGAACATTTTGGAATTGATCCACGAGGTATCCTGCGTGCTTTATGGGCCAACATTACCAATCATGAAATAGCCGAAGGTGGCAGTACTATCACTCAGCAACTAGCTAAAAATGCTTACCTGACACAGGACAGGACAATAAAACGAAAAATACAGGAAGTATTTTTAGCATTACAACTTGAACATAAGTATACCAAGCAGGAAATATTAGAAAAATATCTCAATCAGATATATTTCGGTCAAGGTGCTTATGGTGTTCAGGCAGCAGCGCAGACCTACTTTGGCAAAGATGTATCCAAACTCGATTTATCAGAATGTGCCATGCTTGCCGGTATTCCCAGAAGCCCCAATTATTATTCTCCCCTCGATAATCCCAAGGCAGCCAAACAAAGAAAAACTGTTGTTTTAGAAGAAATGCTAAAACATAATTATATTACCAACAGTCAATTCCAGCAGGCCAATAATGAAGCACTAAAGCTGCATCCTAAGAAAAGTACAGCAAATTTTAAAATTGCCTCTTATTTTGTCGATTATGTCACACAGAAACTTATTGATAAATACGGTGCTGATAAAGTATATAAAGAAGGTTTGAAAATATATACTACACTGGATTTAAATATGCAGCGTGATGCTGAAGCCGCCATGAAAAAACTGCCCAATTCCCGCAAAGATAAAAATGGACTGGAACAACCACAGGGAGCTTTAATCGCCATAGATCCTCATACTGGTTATATAAAAGCAATGGTTGGCGGTCGTGGCACAGATAAATTCAACCGGGCTACCATGGCTGTCCGTCAGCCTGGTTCGGCATTTAAACCTTTTGTATTTGCCACTGCTTTTGAAAATAACATGAGCCCAAACACGTTAGTAGATGATGCTCCCATAAAAATTGGTTCATGGCAGCCGCAAAACGATGAGCATACTTTCAGCGGACTTGTCAATATACGCCAGATAGCTACACATTCAATAAATATCCCAACAATAAAATTAGCTTATTCACTTGGCATAGACAGGGTATTAGATACTGCCCAAAAGCTCGGCATTTCTACTCTGGTATTAGATGGTGCCAGCAATGACCGTAATTTGGCAGCAGCACTAGGTGGTCTCACAAAAGGTGTAACTCCATTTGATATGGCTGCTGCTTACAGTGCTTTCGATAACGACGGAGTATATATAAAACCAACACCAATTATAAAAATCGTTGACCGTAATGGTAAAGTAATTGAACAAAATCAGCCTGAAAAACATCAGGCAATAACCCAGCGCAGTGCCCATCTTGTAACCAGCATTTTGCAGGATGTTATTACCCATGGCACAGGCCGGGGTGCCAACATAAACCGTCCCGCTGCCGGTAAAACTGGGACAACTGATGATTATAAAAATGCCTGGTTTGTCGGCTACACCCCTGAATTAGTCACCGCAGTATGGGTGGGTTGTGACGACAATACAAAAATGCCTGGAATGTATGGAGGAACAGTCCCTGCCACTATTTGGAAAACATTCATGACCAGCGCTCTAGCTGCTGTCAGACCAACTGCTTTTTCGCAACCAACATCACTCTCTTCAGGCGGCAATATTGCGCAAGTCCGTACTAGTATGGATAAAAACGAAACTATAAAAAAAGCTGATGATAACGATAAATTAAAAAAGGGCGATAACAAAATGAAAGATTCCGCTAAGATAAAAGATAATATGGATAAGGCTAAAAACAAAGATAAAAATAAAACTGACAAAGAACAAAATATGCCTTTACCAGAAAATATTGATATCCCACCTGAACCCGGTGAACAGAGCGGTAAAGGAAAAAACTAATTTATTTAGGAGGTTTTTAGTTGAATATATATGATACATTAAAAGAACGCGGTTATATCGCCCAAGCCACACATGAAGAAGAAATAAGGCATCTACTGGATACAGAAAAAATTACTTTTTACATTGGTTTTGACCCGACAGCTGACAGCCTGCATGTAGGTCACTTCCTAGCCATGATGATAATGGCTCATATGCAAAAAGCCGGCCATAGGCCTATTTGCCTCATCGGCGGTGGAACAGGCACCGTAGGTGACCCTTCAGGAAGAACTGATATGCGCCAAATGCTTACAGATAAAATGATTGAACATAATTGTAATTGTTTTAAAAAACAAATGCAACGGTTTATTGATTTTAGTAATGATAAAGCTTTGATCGTAAATAACGGCGAATGGCTGCGGAAATTAAATTATATAGAATTATTGCGGGATATAGGCCCTCATTTTTCGGTAAACAGGATGCTGACTGCTGAATGTTACAAACAGCGTATGGAAAAAGGTTTAACGTTTTTAGAATTTAATTATATGATCATGCAGGCTTATGATTTTATGGAACTTAGCCGTCGTTATAACTGTAAAATGGAAATGGGTGGCAACGATCAATGGTCGAACATTATTGCCGGTGTTGAATTACTGCGCCGCAAATATGAAAAACCTGCCTATGGACTCACTTTCACTCTGCTGACTACAAGTGAAGGGAAAAAAATGGGCAAAACAAGCAAGGGTGCGCTATGGCTTGATCCCCAGAAAACTTCTCCATATGATTTTTATCAATATTGGCGTAATGTAAATGATTCCGATGTAAAAAAATGTCTGGCATTACTAACCTTCCTGCCAATGGATGAAGTAAACCGCTTAGGCAGCCTGAAAGGCAAAGAAATCAATGAGGCCAAAAAGATCCTTGCCTATGAAGTTACTAGGATAGTACACGGGGAAAAAGAAGCCCAAAAAGCAGCAGAAGCTACCAAAGCCCTCTTCAGCGGTCAGGGTACTTTAAGCAGCGTACCAACTATACTAATCAGCTCGTCATGCCTGGGCAGTAAACTTTTAGATGTTTTAGTAAAAGAAAAAATATTTACTTCAAAAGGCGAGGGTAAAAGACTTATTCAGCAAAACGGCTTATCTATAAATGATAAAAAATTAGGTGATATTGATAAAATCTTATCTACAGATGATTTTCCCGATAATGCATGTATGATAAAAAAAGGTAAGAAAAAGTATTATCGCTTAATTTTAAAATAATATTAATAATGTTTTTATACTTGTAACCACTATCAGTATAAAAACATCAACTATACTAAAATTTATGAGGTGTAATAATGTCAGGACATTCAAAATGGGCAAACATAAAAAGAAAAAAAGGGGCCAATGATGCCATAAGGGGTAAAGTAACCACTAAAATAGGCCGTGAAATAACTATTGCTGTACGTATGGGCGGAAGTGATCCTATCGGAAACATGCGATTAAAATTGGCATTATCAAAGGCTAAGGCCAATAATATTCCCAAAGATAACATCCAGCGAGCCATCCAAAAGGGTCTTGGTGCATCAGACGGAAATAATTATGAAGAATTTGTTTACGAAGGCTACGGTCCCGGCGGCAGTGCTGTTATGATCGACATAATGACAGATAACCGCAATCGTACCGCTGCTGATATCCGTCATTTATTTGTCAAACATGGCGGAAATCTTGGTGAAACCGGATGTGTAGGTTGGATGTTCCATCAAAAAGCTGTTTTTATTATCGATAAAGAAACCTTTGACGATGAAGAAACACTTATGATGCTGGCCCTAGACGCAGGTGCTGAAGACTTCAAGGCAGAAGATGATTCCTTTGAAATCACAGCTGCACCTGATGATTTTGATAAAATTGCCGAAGCCCTGGAAAAAAATAATATTGAAACAGTTCAGGCAGAAATAACAATGCTTCCTGACACAACCGTAAATCTCACAGGAAAAGATGCCGATAAAATGCTCAAGCTAATTGATGAACTTGAAGAACATGATGATGTACAGAATGTTTATGCCAATTATGAAATAACTGAAGAAGCATAATCGATGCTGGCATTAGGTATTGATCCAGGAACAGCAATATGTGGTTATGGTTTCGTTGAAATGACCGGCAGTCGTTTAAAAGCAGTCGAGTATGGTGCCATAACCACCAGCTCTAAAGCCAGACCACAGGACAGGCTGCTGACAATCCACACACAGCTTACTCTTTTAATAAAAAAATATTCTCCTGATGTTATGGGTGTAGAACAATTATTTTTCAACCGCAATGTTACAACAGCCATTCCTGTTGGACAAGCACGCGGTATTATTTTGCTGACAGCTGCACAAAACAACATTGAGCTTGTCGAACGTACTCCCTTACAAATAAAACAGTCCGTCGTCGGCTATGGCAAAGCAACAAAAGAGCAAGTTATATATATGGTACAAAAAATACTTCATCTGCCAAAGGCTCCCCATCCTGATGATGTTGCTGACGCATTAGCGGCAGCAATCTGCACAACACATTGCATGAATAATATAATATGGCGTAACAGCTGATTAAGGAGGCTATATGATAGGTTACTTGCATGGAAAAGTCACCAGACTTTTCGCTGACTCTTGCTTTATCGATGTAAATGGTATCGGCTATAGAGTCTTGATCGCTTCATCAACGCGTTCCCAGCTTCAACTGGATCAAGAACTGACTATGTATACTTACCTTAATGTACGCGAAGACGCCTTGCAATTATATGGTTTTTCCACCCAAGCCCAGTATGATGTATTCAGCAGCCTTGTTTCTGTATCTGGAATCGGCCCCAAGGCTGCATTAAACATCTTATCTGTAATGACAACAGAAAAAATTATCTGGGCCATACAAAATAAACAGGCTTCTTTATTAACAGCAGCACCAGGCATTGGCAAAAAAACAGCCGAACGTATCACGTTAGAATTAAATGATAAACTGGGCAGTATTGTCAATGACCATACTGCTTTTGAAAATGAACCAGTTACTAATCAGACTTCCCCTGACATCTGGACAGATGCTAAACAAGCTTTAACATCTCTAGGATATACTTCACAGGAAATAACAGCTGTTTTAAAAAAAGCCCATCATTTAAAATCCACCGAAGAAATAATAAAATTTGCCTTAAAAGAATTAAGCATATAAATCTATATCATATTACAAAACATTTTATCACTCTTTTTATATTTAAATATTTTCAGACTATAATGATACTGTTGTAGTTTTGTCATCTTCCGTAAACAACCAATAACATCAGCTATTTGACTAATATTATCTATTTATATTGAAGGAGGTATTCTGTGCTTGCCATCAAAAGTTCTGAAAATATTCAAATAAAATATGCCTCATCTTTAAAACAGAAGAAATATCGTGATGCAGCAAATCTTTTTCTTATTGAAGGTACCAGATTAGTTGAAACAGCTGTGGAAAGCAATGCCGTCATAAAAAAATGTTTTTGTACTCCTGCTGCTGCCGCTAATAACAGAGCTGCTGCTATAATAGAAAATCTAGCACAGAAGAATTGTCCCATCTATGAAGTTAGTGAAAATATCTTCCACAAACTATCTGATACAAATTCACCTCAGGGAATTATAGCTGTTGGAGAAAAAACTTCTATTAATTTATCTACTATGCCTAAAACAAATAAAACTCCCATTTTTATAATTATGGATCAGTTACAAGATCCCGGAAATGTTGGTACGATAATCCGGACAGCTGATGCTACTGGTATAAATGGTATTATTTCCCTGAAAGGTACTGTAGATTTATTTTCTCCCAAAGTTGTAAGAGCCAGTATGGGTTCTATATTTCATCTGCCAATTATCGATAAAATAACTGTTGAACAGCTACAATTCTTTCTTCAAGAAAATCAACTCCAGCTATTATCAACAGTCATCTCTAAAAACGCTAAACCCTGTTTTTCCATAAACTATAAGATACCTTCAGCCATAGCTTTTGGTAATGAAGGTGCCGGTATTTCGCCTCAAATAAAAAAATTATCCGCGGAAAACATTTTTATTCCCATGTACGGACAAGCAGAATCATTAAACGCTTCTTGTGCTGCTGCAATAATAATGTACGAAATAATGCGGCAGAAACACTTTAATTGACAGGCATTTTGAACAATGTTATAATGCAAATGTAATATTATGAGTACGAAAGATAATCGCGGGTATCTATTGATATCTGAGGAAAGTCCGGGCTCCGCAGGGCAATATGCCGGATAACGTCCGGCAAGGGTAACCTTAGGGAAAGTGCTATAGAAATTTAAACCGCCTGTTTACAGGTAAGGATGGAAAGGTGCGGTAAGAGCGCACCAGCATACAGGTGACTGTATGGCTTTGGTAAACCCCATATGGAGCAAGACCGAATAGGGAAGGGATGAAGCTGCCCGCTGAGCCTTCCGGGTTGTGTCGCTGGAATTAATAGGCAACTATTAATCTAGATAAATGATTATCGCCGCTAAAAGCGGTACAGAACTCGGCTTATTGACTACTCATGATTATAAAAAAGCTGCCGTCAGGCAGTTTATTTTTTATTCTGGCTATAATTTAACCATTTCGTTTCTTATATTTTAGACTTATAACTAGTTATATTCCCATAGTATAATAGTTATGCTTTGGGAATATATTATTTTACTGGACAGCTGAACTTAAGTACAACTGTTCATCAAACGAAATTTTATTAAAGTCAATTAATATATCATAAAAAATAGAATTGCTATTATTTGATAACTGTATTATCATAAAAGGAGACATTTAACGTTGGATTATAATGATATTGCTAAAAAATTAAAAACAAATCTCAACGAAACTCGCTATCTTCATTCATTAAGCGTAAGTGATACTGCTACCACTCTGGCACAAAGATATAATATAGATCAGCATAAAGCAAAATTAGCTGGTCTTTTACACGATTGTGCTCGTGAAATTCCTACCAGTTCCCTCATAGACGCCGCTAAAGAATATCATATTCCCATTGGGCCAATCGAAACCTGCCAACCAATTTTACTACATGCTGCGCTGGGTGCTATATTGGCACAAAAAAAGTATTTGATCAATGATACAGAAATACTTGATGCTATAAAACTGCATACTACCGGTAAAGCTGATATGACTGATTTAGCCAAAATAATTTATTTAGCTGATATGGTCGAACCACATCGCCGATATGATTCTATTAACCATCTCCGTGATTTAATAAAAAACAGTACCTTAGATATAGTAATGATTGCCGCTTTTAGTGAATCACTTTCTTTTATAATAAAAAAAGGCCAGCTTATCCATCCGCAGACTGTATTAGCCCGGAATGCCCTAATAGCCAAAAATATTTGTCATGGCTAATGATAAAAATACTTCTTTCCCACAAAAAAAGCGCACAAGAATTGTTAGAAAAAGAAGACATCCTAAATTTCTGCGGATAATCCTGTTTTTAATATTATTAGGCTTTATTTTATTTGGTATCATGCGTGGTGTTCAGTATATATATAAAGTTAGTATAATCACTTATAATTATTTGGAAACATCTTATACCCAATATAAAACTGCCAAACAATTAAAAGAAAAAAATATTATGCCGGTTACTGTCCCTATTCAGTATAACGAAATAACAAATGTTTTATTTATTGGTATAGATAACTACAAAAATCTTAACAGTTCCGCTGATAGCTTAATGCTTTTTAGCATAAACCATACCACTGGGATTGTATCAGTATTAATTATTCCATCTAATACTGTAATTGCCCAAAATAATACCTCTTATATAACAGCTGCTTCTGTCCAGCAGCAAGGTACCCAGAAAACTCTGGATACGCTATCGCGCCTTTTAGACATTAGGATAAACCAATATGTCATCATGGATAAAAATACTTTTGTCCGTTTCATTGATATATTTAACAACATAAATATGTACATCGGTACCAATATGAACTATGATGATAAATCAGCTCATGTTTCCATTCATTTACAGCAAGGTTATCAGCATATTGATGGGCAAAAAGCTCTGGAATATTTCCAATATCGCAGTGACGACCTGGGAGATATTGGAAAAGCACACCGTCAGAAGGAATTCATGAAAAATTTCTTTACTGATATATTAACTTTTTCTTCTCTGCCCAAAGTTTTTTCTGTCGCCAGTATCATAAACAAATCACTTATAACCAATACTGCTTTATTAAGCTTTACAAATATATGCACTTATCTGCGGGCTGTATATAAGAATACTTTTATTATACAGACACTGCCAGGACATTTTTCTCCCGATGGAAAATATTGGCTGCCGGATAACATTTTAATAGACAGCCTTACCAAAAAAATGTTTTTATAAAAAATTTTACCATAGAAAGGAATGATTTTTATAATTAATCCCAAAACAAAAAACAAAAGAACTTCTATTGAAAAAGGCAAACTGATTAGCAAAGCCGCATATGATAAAAAAGGCCGGCAGATCTGCATAATGGATATGCATACATTAACAACTTCAACCGATTATTTTATTGTCTGCAGTGCCGGTTCAACTACACAGGCAAGGGCAATTGCTGATAATATTGATGATGAGCTCAACATCGCTGGTGAACATTTTATTCACAAAGAAGGATATAAAACAGGTGAATGGATATTACTTGATTATGGTGATTGTGTAGCTCACATTTTTACGGAAGAAAGTCGTGAATTTTATGGATTGGAAACCCTCTGGGGCGATGCGGAAATTACAAAATATGAAGACGAATAATTTTTCAGAAAAAACATTTAAAGCCAGTACTGTTGCAACATTAAAAGCTGTACGTAAAAATGAAATGGGTGTATTTTTGGATGCTCAGACAGGTAATACTTCCGATGACATTTTATTACATAAATCACAGCAAACTTCACCTGTAGATGTTAATGACACAGTAAAAGTCTTTCTCTACAAGGACCCTAAGGGACGTCTCACTGCCAGTATGCGTGTTCCTAAAATGAAGGAAGGCCAAATTGCCCGTTTAAAAGTTATTAACATCTCCAAAGATGGCGCTTTTCTTGATGTAGGAGCTGAACGCGGTATTTTTATGCCTTATGCAGGAATGCGTGGCAATCTAAAAATTGGTGACTATGTCTGGGCAAAATTATATACCGATAAATCAGGGCGTCTAGCTGTAACTATGAAAGTCGAAGATGAAATGAGACGTGCTTCTAAACCAGCAGCCGCATCCATAAAAATAGGCAGTACCATTGATGGATCGGTCTATAATATAACTGAAGAGGGAGCTTTTATCTTTACAACAGACAGAAATATTGCTTTCATTGCCGAAAAAGAAATGCCACAGCATCCTCATGTAGGAGAAGAAGTTTCTGCCCGAGTTACTTATATCCGCAGCGATGGTCGTCTTAATGCTTCACTGCGTCCTATAAAAGAAAAAGCTCTTTTTCTTGATGCAGCCTCCATATTAAAAGAAATTCAGCTCCACCAAGGAAAAATGCCTTATAGCGACAAAACACCACCTGAAATAATAAAAGAACGTTTTCATATAAGTAAATCAGCTTTTAAAAGGGCTGTAGGTCATTTATTAAAAACAAATGAAATTATAGAAAAAGATGGTTGGCTCATATTAAACAAACTACCTGAAAAATAATTATAATTATTTTTCAGAAGGATTTGTCATAAAATTACCGAATTATCAGGTAAAGAATATTTTATATCATGCGATGCATTATTGAAAACTTTCATTAATCATATGACTTATAAATCGGAGGTATGACCATGCAGAAATTAGAAGCGGATGTATTGGACAGCAACAAAAATAAAAAGGGGATTCTTTTAGAAAGCGGTACTAATGAATTTGAAATCGTTGAATTTAATATAGGAGATGTATATTACGGTATTAATGTGGCTAAGGTACGAGAAGTAATTACTCGTGTACCCGTTACTGCGATGCCATCCGCACATCCGTTTGTAGATGGTTTGTTTACACTTCGTGGACGAGCTATGCCCCTAGTGAATTTAGCCAGAGCAATAAATACTAAGGGATCTGATGACCCTAAAAATATAATTGTAACAGAAATAAATAATTATAATATTGGCTTTTTAGTGGACAGTGTATCCCGTATTCATCGTATCTCATGGAAAAATATGGAACCTTCCCCCGAAGTTGGCAATGAATCAATGATCGTTGGTGTTATAAAAATGACTGACAAAATAGTATTGCTGCTCGATTTTGAAAAAATAATCGCTGAAATCAACAGCGAAATCAATCAAAAATTAACTACTGTTGAAAAAGTTAACAGCTCTGTGGAATCAGAAAGAAGAAATAAACACATTGTTATTGCTGAAGATTCAAAAATGCTGCGTGACTTATTAGTCAATACACTGCATGAATCAGGCTACGAATTTGTACGTGACTTTGGTAATGGTAAAGCTGCCTTTGACTACCTTATGAGCTTAAAAAATGCTACTGGTTCTATAGATGATCATTTGAATATCATCATCTCTGACATTGAAATGCCTCAAATGGATGGTCATCGTTTGTTAAAACTCGTACGAGCTGATAAAGTTTTAAACAAAGTTCCTGTCATACTGTTTTCCTCACTAATAAACGATGAAATGCGTCAAAAGGGTGAACGATTGGGGGCAACTGCGCAAATTTCCAAACCGGAAATCGGACAATTGATATCATTGATGGACAACATCATTTTTAATAATAAAAAATAATTACAAATAAATTTTCCAATACTTTACTTTAATGTTATAATATTGAAGTAAAGTATTTTTTTATCCATTATGAGTGCATTTTTAGATATAAAATATAAATTTTATACTATTTATTTATATTTTATAAAAAAAAATAGTAAGATTATATCATTTCAGGACTAGAAAAAATATTCAAAACACGTTATAATATCACAGTGAGATTCCTCTCACAGAATAAAATTATCCATTGTATAAATACGGAGGACTTAAATTGAGAAAAAGAAAACAAATAATCAATAATAAAAATACCGGATTTTTCCTTGTAAAGGAAGATATTTTACCTACTGCCATAAAAAAAACAATAAAAGTCAATGAAATGCTCAAACGCGGCGATGCAACTACTATTAATGAAGCTATAGCTTCCACCGGGCTATCACGCAGCGCTTATTATAAATACAAGGACTCCGTATTCCCCTTTTATGAAGCGAGTCTTAACAAAATCGTGTCTGTATCTTTTATGCTTGATCATAAAAAAGGCATATTATCTAAAGTCTTAAACATCATCTCTTCTGATTCAGCCAATATTCTGACCATCAACCAGGGACTGCCGCTTCAGGGAATGGCCAATGTCACCTTATCCATTGAAACAGAAAATATGTCTATAGACTTAGAAGCACTTCTTGACAAACTACGTGTCGTTGAAGGTGTCCGTCGCCTTGAAATAGTGGGTCAGGCTTAATAAATAAAGCTGAAAGGATATCTTAAATGAGTAATGTTATAAAAATCGGTATTTTAGGGTGTGGTACTGTTGGCACCGGTGTCCTCAAAGTTTTAGCCAAAAATATGTCTGAAATAACCCCCAGAGTAGGCGCGCGAATTGTTGTTTCGCATATTCTCGTTCGCAACCTTGAAAAAAAACGAGATTTTATTACTGACGATATTAAGTTAACTAACAATTTAAATGATATCATCAACGATCCAGAAATAAAAATTGTAGTTGAGTTACTTGGCGGTATACATCCTGCCCGTGAATATATGCTGAAAGCAATGAAAGCCGGAAAAAATGTTGTAACTGCTAATAAAGATGTTGTCGCACAATTCGGCAAAGATATGTTTGATACAGCAGAAAAATATGATGTTGATTTTATGTTTGAAGCCAGTGTCGGTGGTGGTATACCTATTATTACTCCACTAAAACAATGTCTTACTGCTAATAAAATTTCAGAAGTTATCGGTATTGTTAATGGCACTACTAATTATATGCTTACAAAAATGAGTGAGGAAAACGCCAGCTATGAAGATGTATTAAAAGATGCCCAAAAAAAAGGCTATGCTGAAGCTGATCCTACAGCTGATGTAGGAGGTCTTGATGCCGCAAGAAAAACGGCTATATTAGCTTCAATTGCTTTTAACAGTCGTGTCAGTTTAGACCACGTGTCAGTCGAGGGAATAACTAATATAACCCTCGAAGATATAGCTTATGCCAGAGAATTAGGCTATACTATAAAACTTCTTTCTATCTGTCATGATGATGAAAAGGGTATAGATGTGCGAGTGCATCCTTCACTCTTACCTCAATCCCATCCGCTGGCCTTTGTACGCAATGAATTTAATGCCATATTCGTCCGCGGCAATGCTATCGGTGAAACCATGTTTTACGGTAAAGGTGCCGGTCAGCTGCCAACGGCCTCAGCAGTAATAGCTGATGTTATTGATGTAGCCCGTGATATAGTAAAAAACCGTTTTGGGCGTATACGCTGTACCTGTTATGAACATAAAAAATTCTGCCCCATTGAAAAAACTGTGTCATCTTATTATGTACGTTTACTAGTCGACGACCAGCCAGGAGTATTAGGTGCCATTGCAATGGCCTTTGGCCAGACAGGTGTCAGCTTACGCTCCGTAATCCAAAAGCGTAAAGTAAATCAAAATGCTGAGATTGTTGCTATTACTCATATAGTAGAAGAAGAAAAAATTCACAAAGCAGAAGCTATTTTAAATAAGCTGCCAGCTGTAGATAAAATCTGCAATGTCATCCGTGTAGAAAAAGAAGCAGCTCAGGAGGAATAATAGTTGGACAAAAGTGAACCCATACGAGTGAGAGTCCCGGCTACAACTGCTAACTGCGGTCCCGGTTTTGACACATTAGGAATAGCTTGTAATATCTATAATGAACTAGAACTAATTCTCCTAAAAGATGAAACACTAGATATAACGATTTCTGGTGAAGGAACTTCTTATCTTCCCGTAAATGAGAAAAATCTCATATGGAAAGTCATTAAAAAGCTTTTGGAATTGACGAAAGCTCCCTATAAAGGTGCTATTATCAAAATGCATAATAATATTCCTTTATCACGCGGTCTGGGAAGCAGTGCCGCTGCTATTTCAGCTGGTATACTTGCTGTCAATTATGCCCTTGGTGAACCATTCGGTAAACAAGAAATATTTGAGCTGGCGGCAGAAATAGAAGGACACCCTGATAATGTTGCTCCAGTCATTTTTGGCGGAATGACTACCAGCCTGACCTATAAAGATAAAGTCAAAACTTTTTCCTTTATCCCCAAAATTCCTTTAAAAATGGTTGTAGCCGTTCCTGAGTTCTTTTTAGCAACAAAAAAAGCCCGGGAAGTATTGCCAGTCAATATTTCAGTGAAAGATGCTGCTTTCAACATTGGCCATGTTTCCAGCCTTGTTGCTGCTATGTGCATGGGAAACACTGAAGTTTTGACATACGCCTTTGAGGACAAATTGCATCAACCTTATAGAGCTGATCTCATTCCTGGAATGTATGATGTTTTTGCTGCCGCCAAACATGCTGGCGCATTAGGTGCTGCAATAAGTGGTGCCGGTCCATCACTTATTGCTTTTACCATAGAAAATGAAACTACCATAGGACAGGCTATGGTAGATACTTTTGCTAAGCATAAAATTGATTCCCATTACTTAATACTAGACATAGATAAAAAAGGAGCCTGTCGCATTTAAACAACCTCACATCTTCCAAACCAATAATGTTTATTATTCTCCGCATATTAAGATGGTTAAATCTTTTTTAGCACAAACCTGACATTATTGAGGGGCATTATATATAATGCCCCTCAATAAAAAAGCAATGATTCTAAAGGAGATAATATTGACAGAAGATACATTTGTAAAAACAATTATAGAAAATAATGGTGAACTATATATTACAGGCGGCTGGGTCAGAGATATGATTGCCGGCAGGATTCCTCATGATAAAGACTATGTAATATGCAAAATGAACGAATCATTATTCTCCCAGCTCTTTCCCCAGGCAAAAAAAATAGGAAAATCTTTTCCTGTTTTTTTATTACATATTGATGGCAAAAACTGTGAAATAGCTTTTGCCCGTAAAGAAAAAAAAGTCGGCTCCGGTTATAAAGGTTTTATTCCTATATATAACGAAAAAATTAGCATTGAGGAAGATTTATTTCGTCGCGATACACGTTTAAACAGTATTGCCTTAAAACTTCCAGAAAAAACATTAATCGATCCTTTCAGCGGATGTACCGATATAAAAAACAAACTTATCCATGCTACTTCATATCATTTTGGCGAAGATCCAGTACGCGCCTTGCGGGCAGCACGTCAAGCTGCCCAGTTTTTATTTACTATTGATAATTATACATTGCAACAAATGGAAAAATGTGCTTTGGAATTAAAAGATGAACCGGGAGAACGCATTATAATTGAGCTGACAAAAGCTCTAAACACACCAATGCCATCTATTTTTTTCCGTTATCTGCAAAAATCTCATTTATTACATATTATTTTCCCGGAAATTTTTGCCTTGCGTGGACAAATCCAGCCTGCTTACTGTCATCCTGAAGGTGACAGCTTTGAACATACAATGCTTGTACTGGATCAAACAGCAGCAGTTACTTCCCATACTGCCGCTAGATTTGCTGCTCTTTGCCATGATTTAGGAAAAGGCCTAACACCTGCCAATCTGCTGCCACACCATTATGGACATGAAATAACAGGTTTGGCCGTTCTAAAAGCCTGGCAAAAAAGAACCACTCTGCCTAAGCAATGGATAAAAAGTGCTGCATTTGTTATAAAAGAACACATGCGGGCTGCGCGTCTGAGTAAACCAGGAAAAATTGTTGACTTAGTAAATTCCATAGAAAAAAATCCCCTGGGCATTGATGACTTCTGCCAAATAATAAAAATAGATAATAAGGAATTACCCTATTATTTAGAAAACATCCATGAACTCTTAGCTTTATTTCATTCTGTGGATATTAATAAACGTCCTGACCATATATGCGGTGCGCAGATTGCTATATGGCTCAGAAATCAGCAGATTGAAATACTAAAACGATTCATAAACTATAATTTGCAACTAAAAACTGGAGAAGATAAATGAAAATACTGGTCATAGGCGGAAAATCATATTACACACATTCTCTTATATATGCACTAAAAAAATTGCAGCATGACGTTTCTTTTTATCTGATAAATAATTTTACCGATAAGGTATCATGGATACAGCGAAAAAAATATTTTTGGGGCTGGGACAACGAAATTTTTAATCATTTTATCAAAAAAGAGAGCATAAATATTAAATCCCATTATGACCAATATAACCCTGATATAGTTATTGTATTTGACACTTATAGTATCTCAGATACAATTATTAAACATATGGGGATAACTAGCAAAGTAGTCATGTGGCTTATTTGCACTCTTAAAGAAGAAGCTTTTTATAATAAAATACATGGAAAGTTAAATTCTTTTGATGTTATATGCACCTATGAAGAGGATGATACTGTTTTTCTAAAAAATAATTTAACCACTAAAATATTGTTCTGTCCGGTAGGATTTGATGACCGGTTTTATAAAAAGGATGCTGCTCAACAACGTGACATCGACATTGTTTTTGTAGGCGTGCGAAGTAATCACAGATTAAATATCCTAGAAAAAATTGCTACATATGTTTATAAAAATAACCTGACAATGATAATATATGGTATCAGTTTTGAAGACAATGCCAGACATTTTTGGAAAAGGACCCATGAAAAACATAAATTTTTAGTAAAATATCCTTATTTAAGTAAATACATTGCCAATATTACCAATATCACTCCGGATAAGGTGGCTGAAGTATATCAAAAAAGCAAAATAGTATTAAATATCAATCGTACTGATTCTCTGGCGCTAAATCCCCGTACATTTGAAATTTTAGCAACAAATTCCTTTGAAATCATGGATAATCGCGATTCATACTGTGGATTGGTTACTCCCGGAAAAGACCTTGCAGTGTATTATGATGAAAATGATATAATCGACAAAATATCCTATTACTTAGAACATGAAACTGAAAGAAATGCAATAGCATCAAATGGCTATAATCAAGTCCATGATAATTTTACAATGGTGAATATTGTAAAAAAAATGCTGGATAAAATTTAGCTGTAAATAATAAAAACTTTATAATAAATAGGGGGGGACACCCAACGTGTTCCCCCTTATTTATTATAAAGTTTTTCCATATTCGTCTACAGCCAAAATTGCTTGTTTATATTTATTCTTATTCATTTCATAAGGGACATAATTCCATTCATTTATTTCCGGTGCCTTATCTACTATCGTATCAACTTCAGTTTTGTCTTTTATCCCAACTTCAGCCAAAGTTACCGGCAAAGCAAGCTTTTTATTGAATGCCGCTATTTTATTCCGCAAGTCTGTCTGTCCATCATAAGTAAGTAAAACCAGAACACCATATGCTACTACAGCACCGTGGCGATAATCATGTCCCTGCGGTAATACCATATATGAATTATAAAAACAATGTGCCAGCGAAGAATTATAATAATACTCTATTTTATTATTAACCGCTGAACAGGTGAGATTTGAAGCAATCCCTGTACTAATTATAATATCCAGCACTACCTGCGTAAATTCGTAGGACGGCTGTTTTTTACTTATAGCTTCAAGAGCTGCTTGACCATACTCCAGAAGTGGTCTGGTACAAGCAGTAGCTGCTTTATAGCCAATTAAAGGTGTGTGAAAGATATTTTTGTTTCTGACAGCCAGTTCCACTTCACATTCTTTAGAAAGAGCATCACCTATACCAGCCCATAGCAATTCTTTAGGTGAATCTGCAATAATTTTTGTATTTATAAACACATGGAGTGGACACTGTTTAGGAAAATAATATCGTGATAAAGAACCATCATCATTATATAAAACTGAAATAGCTGATGTAGGTGCACAGTTGGAAGCTACTGTAGGAAAAGAAAAATATGCTTTATTTAGTGTATCTGCAGCTGCTTTTGCCGTATCAATAGCCCTTCCTCCACCTACGCCAAATATAATATCAGCTTTTTTTACATGCTCATTGTCAATCATTCTCTGCACATTAGTTTCTGTAGAATTGCCGCCATACCATACAGTAGCTAAATGTATTAATCCTGCTTTCTGTATTGCTGACAGTAAATCAGGTTCAGCTTTTTGAAGTGCAGTTTTCCCTCCTATTATTGTAACTTTTCTGCCAAAATACTTCATAATTTGTCCTATTTCGTCATAGCATTCCGGACCCACACTATATTGTGGAAGGTAAACTGAATAATTTTCTCTCATAAATGGATAAACTTCTATTGAAGCCTATCTTTCATCTCCTTAACATCTATATTTATCACTTGCGTTTAGTTAATCATTATAACAGTAATGTGTAATATTGTAAAGACATATTTATTTTACAACTTAATTTATTATAAAATTATAAAAAATGTAAACTATTTAATATTTTTTAATTTTATCTATTGACTTTTAATAAAAATTATCTTATCATATGTACATCGTAACAAATGATATTAACAATCACATATGTGATTGTTAAATAATAAAGGAGAAGAATTATGTTATTAATTTTAATAATAGCAGGTATCTTAGCATGGGCATTGCAGGCAGTTTTTAATATTTACCAAATGAAAACCTTTTACCGGGAATTAAAAAAAATGCGGCGGATCAGCCGTGTTGCCATTGGCAGGAGCAAAGGAAAATTTCATGCTGGCATTTTTATACTACTGTGTATTGATGATAATTGCCGAATAATCTGCGGAAGAAAATTAGAAGGGCTGACTGTGTTTGCTCACTTCAGGGACTTTAATCTGTTGAATAATTTGATTTTGACTGACATAGATAAAAACTATTGTGCCAGATTCAACAAACAAACTTCCCATGCAGTTTTATCGGCTGTCAATGATTATAATCAATATATGACAAATGTTTCAGAAAAAGGACTCTGCACTGATACTCAGGTATAACTATTGTAGTGGTATATACTGGTTGAAGCTGTGAAATCAGCTGATATATTTTATTAATAATAC
Source organism: Pectinatus sottacetonis (assembly GCF_015732155.1). Taxonomy (NCBI): domain Bacteria; kingdom Bacillati; phylum Bacillota; class Negativicutes; order Selenomonadales; family Selenomonadaceae; genus Pectinatus; species Pectinatus sottacetonis. Next base: position 2,171,332 of record NZ_WIQK01000001.1, on the reverse strand, counting down.
AAAAGATCATTATTTCTAAATATCCTATAATTATTTATTAAAATGTATGCCTTTTCCTGTTATACAGCTGTAAATAAAACTTCATTCCCAACAAAACATCTCCAAAATCTGCTGCTTTTACCCAAATTAATTCTTCCACCTATCTATCATTGACCAAATTTATGAAAAGGAGTAATTTTATGGACACTTTAGTATGGCTGGCCCAGGGATTCATCGGTATGTTCAATAAAGGAGGGCAGACTTTTGTCAGTTTAGTTTCAGGTATCGTACCTACTTTGATCTGTTTACTAGTTGCTATGAATGCTATAATTCGCTTTGTCGGAACAGAAAAAGTAGAAAAGTTTGCTCATTTATGCGCTGGCAATGTTTTTTCACGTTATATACTTTTACCTGTTATTGGAACATTTTTCTTCTGTAATCCAATGACTCTATCACTCGGCAAATTTTTACCGGAAAAATATAAACCTTCTTACTATGCTGCAGCATCTTATTCATGTCACACTTTAAATGGATTATTTCCCCATGTAGATCCCAGTGAGTTATTCGTATTTCTCGGCATTGCACATGGTGTTACCAGCTTGGGCTTATCAACTGTCGATTTAGCACTACGCTATTTTCTTATTGGTATCCTGATCAACTTTATTCGTGGTGTAGTAACTGACCTGACAACAATCTATGTATCACGGCAGCAAAATATAAAACTCAGCTCTGAATTGAAATCATTACGTTAATTAAGGAGAATTCATTATGACTAATTATAATAACGTCCTTGTTAAAGCCGGTTCATCTGGTTTTGGCGGCCCACTCATTTTGAAACCAACATCGCAAAAAAATAAAATTGTCAATATTACCGGTGGCGTTATTTCACCTGTTTCCCGTAAAATTGCTGAAATGACTGGTTGTGAATTAATTGATGGATTTAAGACCAGTGTTCCTGATGACCAGATACTTTGCGTTGTAATCGACTGCGGTGGTACATTACGCTGTGGGATTTATCCTAAAAAAAATATCTATACGATAAATTTAAATCCTACTGGTGCCAGCGGGCCCATGGCTAAATTTATTACCGAAGATATATACGTTTCTGCCGTAACCGAAGATTGCATCTTACCCGCTGCTGACATAAACTCCGGTACAGCTGCCCCGGTTGAAAAACCGCTGCAAAACGCAGAAAAGAAATATGATACTTCAAAAAAAATATCCGAACAACAAGCTGGTTTTATGGCCAGAGTCGGCAAATTCATGGGATTTGTAACTGCCACTTTGTATCAATCAGGACGTGATACTATTGATACTATAATAAAAACTATTCTCCCTTTTATGGCCTTTGTTTCCATGCTTATAGGTGTTGTTCTTTATAGCGGCATAGGCGATATTATCGCCCATGTATTAACACCTCTGGCTGGTTCTTTAATGGGATTAATTATCCTATCTTTAATATGTTCTTTCCCTTTCTTTTCACCATTTCTCGGCCCTGGTGCCATAATCGCACAGGTAATCGGTGTATTGATCGGCGTAGAAATTGGCAAAGGAGCAATTCCACCTCAGCTCGCTCTTCCTGCTTTATTCGCCATAAATGCTCAGGCTGCATGCGACTTTATTCCTGTTGGTTTAGGCTTAGCTGAAGCTGAACCTGAAACAGTTGAAGTAGGCGTACCTTCTGTTCTTTATGGCAGATTTATCACAGGACCTTTAAGTGTCATATTAGCCTGGCTGGCCAGCTTTGGACTCTATACTCATTAAAAACATTTATATATCAAAAGGAGGTGTTTATGTTGAGAGAAATTTATTCTACTACTGTCAGCAGCTTAGGTCCTCTAGTTAAAGATTTTATAACCGAAAATTTAATTATTCTTTTCAATAAGAATGCTCCTCCGGAATTAGCCGAATTCTGTGTGTTACATGAAGGTAATAATTTAAGTGATATTATCGAATCAGGAGACATTTTAAAAATTGAAAATAATACCTACAAAATCGTCTATGTAGGCGGACAGGTTCAAAAAAATCTCCAGGATCTTGGTCATATTTCCTTGAAATTTAATAACAATGCTGACAAAGAATCCCTGGAAGGCAGTATTTATTTAGAAAACAAGCCGATTTTCTGCCCATCACCGGGTAATAAAATAAAAATTATAAAAACGGAGTGATATATAATGTCATGGTTAGATATTGAAGGAAAAACGGCTATAGTAACAGGTGGTGCATCTGGAATAGGAAAAACTATAGCACAATCATTTCTCGATAACGGTGCTAATGTTATAGTGTGTGATATGAACCCTAACGGTGTAAAGTTGAATACTGAAAATGGCGGTAGTTATTTATATGTAGTAACCGATGTAACAAAATCAGCCAGCATCAAAAATATGCTGGCAACAGCAAAAAAACAATTTCCTCATATTGATATTCTTGTAAATAACGCTGGAATCAACATTCCCCGTCTACTAGTTGATACTAAAAAGCCTTATAGTGAGTATGAATTAGATGAAGCCGTCTTCAATAAAGTTTCTGCTGTAAATTTAAAAGGAGTATTTCTATGTGCTCAGATCATTGGCCATGAATTTATAAATAACGGCAGCGGTATAATAATCAACATGTCTTCAGAAAGTGGACTGGAAGGTTCCGAAGGACAAAGCATCTACGCCGCGACTAAAAATGCTGTTAATTCTTTTACCCGATCCTGGGCCAAGGAATTAGGACGCCATAATATACGCATTGTCGGAGTAGCTCCTGGTATCATGGAAGCTACCGGTCTTAGGACACAAGCCTATGAAGAAGCACTTTCTTATACACGCGGTATAACCGTCAAACAGCTGCGAGAAGGCTATACTAACACAAAAACTATTCCACTCGGGCGCGAAGGTAAATTGAGTGAAGTTGCTGATATGGTAATGTTTCTCAGCAGTAAACGTGCTTCCTATGTGCATGGCATAACAATTAATGTTGCCGGCGGAAAAACAAGAGGATGATTTTATGACAAATATATATAATAAAAAGACCACCGCAGAACGAAGCTGCAGTGATCCCAGACTTTATACTTTTCCCGAGTAACTAAGTCTATTTCAATAATAAAATATTATATTAATTCTGTCAATAAATCTCTCAAAATATATTAAAAGGCACTCTATTACACAGAGTGCCTTTTAATATGCCAAAAGTTTTTCTGCTGTAGATTTATCCGTAATAAGTACATTGATTAATTTTCCCCGAAAAGCAGCATAAATAGCCGGAACCTTCTCACCAGCAGCCGCCACCCCGATGGAATAATTTACCTTTCGCAGTTTCTCAAAAGGAATTGCTATTGTCCTTTCTACAACTTCAGTAGGTACTTCATTACCATTTTTATCATAAAAGCGCGTACAAAGCTCCCCGGCTATACTTCCCTTGAAATTAGTTTGTATATAATCAGATTTCAAACCATCCGTCCAGATCACATTAGATGCGGAATATGGCGAACCTATTCCTACAAAAGCTATGTCCAACCTGTTCCAAAAATCCTGTATTTTCAAATAATTGACATCCCTTATTATAGCATCCTTTATATCTGCTGTGCGGGTAATCGCCGGTGCATATAAATAATGCGTGTTAGCATTAAAAGCATTAGCCACTTTATAGCATATCGTATTTACGAGCAGTTCACTATCAAGACTCTCTGACCCACCTACCAACGGGACGAAATCCGCATTTACTGCTGCAAAGCTTTCTCTGGTCGCCTCATTAGCTATTGCCCCCATGGATCTGCCCCAGTTAAAACCAATTACCATCCTATTTTTTATCAACCGTGATAATAGATGCAGTGCTGCCTTTCCCACAAGTGAAAGCGTTTCTGACTGGCTGCCTGCTGACGGCACAACATAAACTTCTTTTAAATTAAATTTTTCTTCCAGCATATTTTCTAAATCACTATACGAATCATATTCCAAGGTTATTTTAACGATTCCCTGCTCTTTGGCCCGTTTTAAATATTTACTGACGGTAGTGCGGTCGAGTCCTAATCTCTTCGCAATATCGCTCTGTTTCATATCAGCTTCATAATACATATGGGCAACTTTTCTCAAAATTCTCTTACTTACCGGTGGCATATATTGCTCCTTATTATGTTTATATTATTAATTAATATACTATATTAATATTAAATTAATTTAATGCTTTTTTCAAGAATAGAATCTCTGTTAATCTAATTTCAACATCCTATAGCCTATACCAATATGTGTCTGAATATATTCGGGAACAGCCGCATCTTTCTCTATTTTTTTCCGCAGAGTTGCCATATATACTCTTAACGACGCCACATTGTTATCCCAGGCATTTCCCCATATGGATCTTGTTATATACTTATAAGTCAATACTTTTCCCAGGTTATTGGCTAACAGACATAACAGCTTATATTCCATAGGCATCAAATGAACTTCCAAACCATCTATATAAACACAACCGGCTGCATAATCAATTTTTAATCCGCCATTTATAAACACAGCACCCTTATTTTTTTCTGACATCATATAAGTAGCCCGCCTAAGTGCTGCACGTATTCTGGCTAAAAGTTCTTCTACTGAAAAAGGCTTTGTGATATAATCATCAGCACCATTATCCAGTGCTTCTATTTTATCTTTATCATCACTGCGAGCACTGACAACTATTATCGGCATTTTAGACCATGACCTTATCTTTTTTATTATTTCTATTCCGTCTATATCCGGCAGTCCCAAATCCAGAATCATTATATCTGGTTTTTGTGACACGGCTTCAATAACAGCCTGTTGTCCAGTTTCTGCTGTATGGAATTTATAATCTTCAATTTTCAGAGTAATACTTATAAGACTGCGCACTGCCGCATCATCTTCAACTACAAGCAACAATGGTTTATTCATTTATATTTACCTCCTCCACCAGCAATGTGAATACAAATATGGTTCCCTTAGGTTTATTATCCTTTATTTCTATTGTCCCACCATGAGCTTCTATTATACTTTTGCATAAGGCTAGACCAATCCCCATACCTCTTCTGCTGTCAGCAGATTTATTATCACCTGTGTAAAACATATCAAATACTTTTTCTTTTTTGTCATCGGCAATTCCGTCACCATCGTCGGCAATAGATATAGCAATATATTTTCCCTGTTTTTTCACCTTTATTTCTATAATTGAACCATCAGGCGTATATTTCAAAGCATTGTCAATTATGTTAATAACAACCTGCATTATTAATTTTGCATCAAACTTGGAAAAATACATATTGGCTGGTTCGATAAACTTTATAACATGTCCTGCTTTCTGTGAGTCAGCTATATGGGAAACAGCTTCATTTATTACATCATTGATCAGCTCGACTTGTCGATTTATTTTCATATTGCCATTTTCTATGCGCGTGATAGATAAAATATTCTCCACAAGATTTATAAGCCATTTGGCATCATCATAAACAGCTGTATAAATTTTTTTTCGTTTATCAGCACCTATATTTTCCCCATTATTAAGTAAAAAATCAGCATTGCCAGATATACTGGTCAGAGGTGTACGCAAATCATGGGAAATGGATCGAAGAAAATTACTGCGCAGTTTTTCGTTTTGTACCTGGACCGCAGCCTGACGGCGTTTCTGATTATACAATTCTTTTTCCATAGCCAGTGAACATTCTCCTAAGATAGATAAAACAATACTGCTTTCAAAAGGATCCAATCGACTGTCTGCAAGTGCAATGCCAATAACTCCATGAACACGATCCTCTGTCCGTATTGCCATATACAGACACTTTGCACTTCCTAATGTATTGGTAGATGCCCCGGCATGCTTATTATTTTTAAAAACCCACTGGGCAACAGCTTTTTCATTAACAGATATATATGTATTAAGGTCTTTGTCTTTATCTGATGCCCTGATGACAGGTGCCAGCAATTTGTCCTCATTACACCCATAATAGATAATCGTCCTGCCGATTAATTTTAAAAGCTGGCCTGCAGTAATTTGCGCTATTTCATTTATATCTTTTGCTTTTTGCAGCAGCTGATTGGTATCAAGTAATATTTTAGTTCTATAAGCTGTTTGAACTGACTGCTCTGACTGCCTTTTTATTTTACTAGCCAGACTGGCCGTGATAAAAGCTGCGATAAACATTATCAAAAATGTCCCTGTATATTTATAGTCTGAATAAGAAAATGTATATTTGGGAGAAACAAACAAATAATCAAAGGTAAGCACATTAAAAAAAGATAACAGTATACTATAAAACCGATCTGATGTTATAACTCCTGTTATTAGTACACTTAATATATATATTGTTGCTATATCAGCCTGTCCAAGATTTATAATACTAAACAAAAATGCTATTAAGGTTGTCACCAACCACATGACAACTATTTTATATAAATCAGCTTTATTAACCCCTCTACTGAATATTGATTTCATTTTTTTCTTATAAATAGGTGTGGCTTTATCAGGAATGACATAAATATCCAGATTAGATGCCAAATTTATAAGCTTATCCAAAAATCCCTGACGAATAAAACCTATTTTTGACTTAGTTGTACTTCTGCCAATAACTATTTTCGACACTCCGGCATATTTGGCAAATTCCGCGATCTGATAGGCAATATCATCACCAGTTACCATTTCAATTCCCGCCCCCATCTGTTCTGCCAGACGAGTATTTTCCCGCAACCGCAGTTTATTAGCAGCAGAATAATTTCCAAAATCACCTGTACGAACAAAAAGAGCCGTAAACTTGCCATTAAAAGCTCGGGAAAGTCGTGCTGCCGTCCTTATTATCCTGGGATTTGAGGGTGATGATGATAAGCAGACAAGAACATGCTCGTCTGTATAATATTCACCTTTTGACTCACTACGGGCTTTTTGTGATATTTTATTCACACGATCGGCTGTACGACGCAAAGCCAGTTCCCGCAAAGCAATAAGATTTTCAACAGTAAAAAAATTTTTTAATGCTGTCTGCACTCGTACTGTCTTATATATTGCCCCTTCATTAAGACGTTTTATAAGGTCATCCGGTTCTATATCAACTAGTTCCACCTGATCTGCATTATCGAAAACAAAGTCTGGTATTCTTTCCTGAACAATTATCCCCGTTATTGATGCTACTATATCATTAAGACTTTCAATATGCTGTACATTGACTGTAGTATATACATTAATACCGGCTTTCAATAATTCTTCTATATCTTTATAGCGCTTTTTATGACGGCATTCATCCGCATTGGTGTGGGCCAATTCGTCAACAAGAATAAGCTGCGGCTTACGCATTAAAGCCCTGTCTATATCAAATTCTTTAAGTGAAATATCACCATGGATGACAATACGCGGCGGCAGCTGCTCCAGCCCGGCCAAAAGTTTTGTTGTCTGAGGTCTGGCATGTGGTTCAATGTATCCGGCAACGACATCTGTTCCTTGATCTTTTTCCCTATGAGCCGCTTTAAGCATTGCATATGTCTTGCCAACGCCTGCCGCATAACCGAAAAATATTTTCAACTGTCCATATTTTGCTTTTTTTTCTTCTTTTTCTATCAACTGCAATATTTCATCAGGTGATTTATGAGTTTCTGTCATAATTATACTCCTATAGTACTTATCACAGCGGCCACTAATTTTACCTCTGGTAATAATCTATACACATTATATATTCTTTTTTTATAATAACCAATAAAAACCGTATCAAACATTTATTTCTGCTTGATACGGTTTTGCTATATTTACTATAAAATATGCTCCAGCATCAGATTAACTTTTAAAACATTTACTGTTTCTTCCCCTAAAAACCCCCATATCTTATGACTAGTACACTTATCTATTATTCTTTGTACTTCTTCGAAACTCATATTATTATATTTTGCAATGCGCGGTATCTGATACTGTGCTGCGGCCAGAGAAATATCAGGATCCAATCCACTGCCAGAATTAGTTACTAGATCTACGGGAATCGGTTTATCTCCCTGTTGCGGATCAGCTGCTTTGATTTTTGCTACACGGCGAGCAACTATTTCTTTATATTCATTGCTAGCAGGTGATAAATTTGATGGTGCTGCATACATCAATTTCGCTCCACTCTTATCATTAACTGTAACAATGTTCAGTTTCATTATACGTCCCCACATATATTTATTGCCGGTAAATTGCTGTGCCATAAGTTCACTGCCATATTTAATACCGTTAACTTCAATAATTCTACCATTTGTTTCTTTTGCAAATAATGCCTGTGATATTCCTGTAACAACCATGGTATATACAAAACCACATAAAATCGTAAAAAATATCACTGACAAAAAAGCTTTTTTTACTATCGCCATATTCACTTCTCCTTTACGCCAAATTTAGTGCAGTAAGAATCACATCTATTATTTTTATTGCAATAAAAGGAACTATTATCCCACCTACACCATAGAGCAAAAGATTTCTTGACAATAGTTTTCCTGCTGATACTTCACGGTATTTAACGCCCTTCAGTGCCAGAGGAATAAGTGCAACTATTATAAGTGCATTATAAATAACAGCCGAAAGTATAGCGCTCTGTGGTGTATGCAACCCCATTATATTTAAAACTGACAGCCCTGGATAAATACTGACAAACAACGGCGGTATTATTGCAAAGTATTTGGCTAGATCATTGGCAATACTAAATGTAGTCAAACTCCCACGCGTCATCAACAGCTGCTTTCCTATCCGCACAATATCAATCAACTTTGTGGGCGAAGAATCAAGATCTACCATATTCCCTGCTTCTTTAGCTGCTTGTGTTCCTGTATTCATCGCCACGGCCACATCGGCCTGTGCTAAAGCTGGTGCATCATTAGTTCCATCCCCTGTCATCGCTACAAGATGCCCCTTCTTTTGAAAATCGCGGATCATTTTAAGTTTTCCTTCTGGTGTTGCCTCTGCCAAAAAATCATCTACACCAGCTTCGGCAGCTATAGCAGCAGCTGTTAAAGGATTATCCCCGGTAATCATAATAGTTTTTATTCCCATTTTACGAAGATCAGAGAATTTCTCTGCAACCCCTTGTTTTATTATGTCTTTTAAAACAATAACTCCCAGTATTTTTTCATTTCTTGCCACTACTAAAGGAGTACTTCCCTGTTCTGCCGCTTTTTTTACTGCATTGGCACATTCATCAGAATAAATTCCTCCTTGTGCAATAACATATTGTCGTATTGCATCTGCTGCTCCTTTACGTATTTTTTCCCCGTCTATATCAACACCGCTCATGCGCGTTTTTGCACTGAATGATTGAAAAACCATATTATTTCCAATATGACGTCCACGAATGGCAAACAATTTTTTTGCCAAAATAACTATACTGCGGCCTTCAGGTGTTTCATCTGCCAGCGAGGCAAGCTGCGCTGCATCTGCCAAAGCCTTTTTATCATTGCCATCGACAGCAATAAATTCACTAGCCTGCCTGTTTCCCAGGGTAATCGTTCCTGTTTTATCAAGCATCAATATATCAACATCACCCGCTGCTTCAATAGCTCTGCCGCTCATTGCCAGAACATTAGCCTGATTAAGACGACTCATACCTGCTATACCAATAGCCGATAAAAGTGCTCCGATAGTTGTCGGGGCCAAACAGACAAGCAACGCAATAAGTGTTGCTGCTGATGAAGGATTTTCCATGCCAGCTTGTCCGGCACTAAAAGCAGAATAGGCATACAGTGACATTGTTACCAAAATAAAAATTACTGACAATGCTACAAGAAATATCTGCAATGCCATTTCATTAGGTGTTTTTTTGCGTGCTGCGCCTTCGACCATTGCTATCATCTTATCAAGAAAACTTTTACCATTTTCACTTGTGACTTTAATCACCAGCCAATCAGAAATAACTGTTGTACCGCCAGTCACGGCGCTCCTGTCACCTCCGCTTTCCCTTATTACCGGAGCTGATTCTCCCGTAATAGCCGATTCGTCAACAGAAGCAGCTCCTTCAACAACTTCTCCATCAGCAGGAATTTGTTCACCTGCTTTTACAATAACAATATCATTTCTTTTTAACAATGCCGATGATATTGTGGTAAAAACATTTTTTTCTGCAATAGACTTTATTTTATGTGCATCAACATCTTTTTTCGAAGCTCGTAAGGAATCGGCCTGAGCTTTACCACGTCCTTCAGCAATAGCCTCAGCAAAATTACCAAACAATGATGTAAACCACAATATTACTGCAATAGCTATAATATAACCAGAAGAAATATTTTTGCTTTCTTTTAATGATATTAACCAAAATATACTTGTTAATATTGCCGATATATAAACTAACAGCATAACCGGATTTTTAACCTGTACTTTAGGATTGAGTTTAATAAAAGAATCTTTTATTGCTTTTATTATTATATTTTTGTCAATAATATTAACTTGATTTTTGGACATAATAAGGTTCTCCTCTTTTCAATTTTTCAGGAAACCATCTTTATATACTCTGCAATAGGCCCCAATGATAGTGCCGGAAGAAAACTTAAAGCACCGATCAATAGCACTACAAATATCAGTAAAAATACAAACATTGCATTACTTGTGGACAAAGTTCCCGCTGTAACAGCAATTTTTTTCTTTTTAATCAGATTATCCGCAATTGCTAATGCTCCAGCTATTGGTAAAAATCTTGCAAACAACATACAAATTCCTGTTGTGATATTTACAAAAGGAATATTAGCATTGAATCCGGCAAATGCTGAACCATTATTCGCTCCCGTCGAAGAATATGTATATAATATTTCCGAAAGTCCATGCGGCCCATGATTATTTAAACTATTAATTACTTCTGGCACACATGCTGCTATACCGGAAAATATCAAAATAGCTATAGGAGTGGCTAAACAAATAAATACCGCCCATTTCATTTCATATGGTTCAATTTTTTTACCTAAATATTCTGGTGTCCGTCCCACCATAAGCCCAGCAATAAACACTGTTAAGATTATAAAAGCCATCATCCCATATAATCCACTGCCAACTCCACCAAAAATGACTTCACCCAGCTGCATTTGCAGCATAGCAACTAATCCGCCAAGCGGTGTATAGCTATCCAGCATAGAATTAACTGATCCATTAGAAGCAGCCGTTGTAAATGAAGTCCATATCGTTGATCCTGCTATGCCAAACCTGGCTTCTTTACCTTCCATATTCCCACCAGCCTGAGCATTTGTTGCAGCTATATCGACTGCTCCATTTTGGGCCAGCTGCGGCGTAGCATTTTGTTCATTAACAGCAATCACGCACAAAAAAATTAAAAGCATTAACAGCATTGCCATAAACACAGACCGTCCCTGACGAACATCTTTGACAAAATAGCCCAAAGAGAAACAAAGTGCTGCCGGTATTAAAAGTATTGCTATTATTTCTAGTATGTTAGTCATGGTATTAGGATTTTCCAAAGGATGCGCTGAATTTGTTCCCATAAAGCCTCCACCATTCGTTCCTAATTGCTTTATAGCAATCTGGCTGGCCCCTGGCCCCATAGGAACAAATTCCTGTTCGATGATTTCTGCGTCATCAATAATTTTCCCATTAACATACACTAACCCAGTTTTTTCATTTATAACTGCATTTTTCAATATATTTCCATTACTATCTGCCGCAACTGGTTCAAGCAGTCTTACCGTTTCTCCAGGTCTAAAATTTTGGATGACGCCCTGAGAAGACAATATTACCGCAAATACAAAAGATAATGGTAATAAAATATATAATATACTTCTTATAATATCTACCCAAAAATTTCCTATACCGTCACTGCTTTTTTTTACAAATCCGCGAATAAATGCGAAAAGCACTGCTATCCCTGCTGCCGGCGAAACAAAATTCTGTGTAGTCAATCCCATAAACTGAACTAAATAACTAAGCTGTAGTTCACCATTATATGCCTGCCAGTTGGTGTTAGTAATAAAACTTACTGCTGTATTAAAAGACAAGTCCCAGTTCAAATTTCTCATATGCTGCGGATTAAATGGCAAATTATTTTGCAAACATCCCATGACAAAAAGTACCATGAAGCTTAGGACAGAAAACCATAATACGCTCTTAAAATATTCCTTACCTGTCATAGATTCTGTACTATTTATTCCCAATAATTTATAAAATATTTTTTCTCCCGGCAATAGCAATTTAGTAAGAAAAACTTGTTCGCCATTCATTACTTTTTTAATATATTGTCCTAAGGGAATTGCCAATACTATTAAAATAATTATAAAAAAAACATATTGCATAATGTTATTCATTGTTTATCTCCTTTTATTAAAAGATAGAAATAATATATAAGCAGACCAACACCTGTCATACCACTCAAGATAGTCATTATTTTCATATCTTCCCCCCCCCTTTTGTGAATATAATAATATATATACAATAAAAATAGTGTTAGAAATATCATCAAAGATATTAAAATTGTATAAATACAACTTAAAAATAATAATTAAAAATTTTAACTTCTAAATATTGTTACCAAAAAACTATTATTACCCAACCCACGGATTGCCATAGATAAAAATAATATATTTTATCTTGTAAATATGTAAAATTTATATCATTTTACCCAAAAAAGACAAAGAAATCTGAGAAATTATCTTCTCGCTTCTTTGTCTTTTTATTTTAATCATATTAATTTTTCTAATACAATTCATATTTTGTTAGTATATTAACACATTGATAAATATCATTTTATAAAAAATTTTTATCTTATAAACGTTATTGATGCAAAATTTGTCACCATAGATAAATACTGCGGCCAGATCCCAAATAGGATAGTTGCAACAGCACTTATAAGAACGACTGCTCTAATTGACCCGGATATAATAATCTTCTTTTCTCTCGGTTTACCCATATACATTACTTTTACTACCTTTAAATAATAATAAACCGATATCATTGACATAATAAACCCGACAAAAGCCAGCCATAAATATCCCTGTTCGACAACTGCTGTAAACAAATACAGCTTTCCGGCAAATCCTGCTGTAGGTGGTATACCTGCCATTGATAATAACGATATTGCCATGACCATTGCCAATACCGGTGCACTTTGCGACAACCCTGACAAATGCTCATAATCTGTTCCTTTATTTTGTTTATCAACTACAGATAAAACAGCAAATGCTCCCACATTAGCCAGAACATATAGAAAAGCATAAAACATAACCGCTTTCATTCCCTGATGACTGCCCGCACAGATTCCAACCATCATATAACCAGCCTGCGCAATAGAGGAATAAGCAAGCATCCGTTTTATATTTTTTTGTTTTATTGCGGCAATATTTCCTCCGATCATGCATATTGCCGAAAAAACAGCCAGAACCGGCAGAAAATAATTTGCTGCATGCAAAAATGCCACAAATAAGATACGAATAAATACAGCAATAGCCGCTGCTTTAGATCCCATTGCCAGCAAGCCGGTAACAGGTGTAGGTGCTCCCTCATAAACATCTGGTGCCCACATATGAAAAGGAATTATGGACATTTTGAAAAACAATCCAATTACTACCATTGTCATGCCAGCCATTCCCATTAAGGAAAAAGTTGAAAGCCCCAATGTTATGTCAGAAAAACTCAGACTGTGTGCAGTTCCATAAATCAAGCTTATCCCATATAATGTTACTGCTGTAGAAGAAGACCCTATTATAAGATACTTTATACCAGCTTCTGATGATTTTTTGTCATCCAACTTAAACCCTGTAAGCGCATAAAAGCATACTGTCATTAATTCCAAACCTATAAACATAGTTAAAAAATCATTGGCAGAAGCTAAAACCATCATGCCAATAAGCGCAAATAATATCATCGCATAAAATTCGCCGCTGTACCGCAGTTTTTCTGCATAATCAAGTGAAAATAATATAGTCAATATTACTGCTAGTAAAAATAACTGTTTAAAAAATATCGCATAGTTATCAAAATAAAATAAATGGTTATAAAAATATGCTGAACTTTCTATATGGTATTGATAAAACAAACTAATGAATAAACCACCTAATACCATAATCGAAATATACCCCAGGCTGCGTCTTGTTTCAGCAGCTGGCAATATCAAATCAATTATTGTAATCATCAGTGCTAACAATAAAACTGTAATTTCCGGATATATAACATATAAATTCATTACCATATTCCCCCTAACGTTACGAATAAAGAGGGGGCACTATTCAATTCATGCAATAATGGATTCAACGGTGCTATTCCACTATTTATCATTCCCATCATAAGCTGTGGGAATAAACCAAACAGAACAAGTACTGTCCCTAAAAGCAATAATGGTACCAATTCAGGCCCTTTAGCATCAGCAAATTTATCAAAACCTCTGTCTCTGGGACCAAATAACACTTTTTGCAATATACGAAGAATATAAATTGCGGTGAACACTATACCGGAAATAGCTACAATTGCTAAAATAGGATATTCCTTGAACAACCCCAGGAAAATAGTATATTCAGGAATGAAACCTATCAGTCCCGGCAATCCTACAGAAGACATCCCGGCAAGCATAAATCCTGTTGCCACACGAGGCATTTGATGAGCAATGCCATGCAGTTCGTCAACACTGCGCATATGTGTTTTTTCATATACATAACCGATCATGGCAAAAAATAAGGCACTCATAATACCATGGGCAACCATATTAGCTACCGCTCCGGTCAAACTTATTGTATTCAAAGCAGCAAACCCCAGTAACACATAGCCCATATGGGAAACCGAAGAATACCCGATTACATATTTTAAATCTTTTTGCACAATTGCTATATAAGCAGCATATATTACATTTACTAAGCCAAAAATTATTATGAGCGGTGCCCAGAACTTGGCCCCTGCCGGTAATATTAAAAGTCCCAGCCTGATCAATCCATAGCCGCCTATCTTTTTTAAGACACCAGCATGAATCATAGAAACAGCTGTTGGAGCTCCTGCATATCCGTCTGGTGACCATGTATGAAAAGGAAACATTGAGAGCAGTGTACCAAATCCCAGCAACAACAGAAAAAATACCACAATTTGGAAATTCTGACTTAGAGTTCCTAGCAAATGAGCATTTGATAATACCGCTATATTAAAAGTACGCATTCCGGCTGGAAAAGCCTGCAAATACAAGGCTACTATTCCCACTAACATAAATGCTGATCCAATCAGCAAATATATCGTCAGTTTCATCCCGGCATATTCCTTACTGACTCTTTTAGTTGATCCCCATATTATTACCATAATATAAATAGGAATAACCACAAGTTCATAGCAAAGCAAAAATATAAATAAATCACAGGCAATAAATGTTCCCATTACTCCCGCAATCAATATAAGTAGTAATATAAAAAATTCTTTGGGCCGCGTATTTATATTCCATGAACTAAAAACAGCCGCCAAGCCTATTATATTAGTTAAAAACAACATCGGCAGGGATATCCCATCAACCCCCACTGCATAGGAAACGCCCAGATCACTTATCCATGGTATGCTTTGTGTAAACTGCATGCCGCCTACTGAGCTGTCATACATAATATAGACATAAATTGTTAAAGCAAAGCTTATGAGCATAGCTACAGCTGTAATTATTTTTATTGCCTTAAATGAAGATGGTGATATGAACATTAAAAGAATGACCGCAAAAATCGGCGTAAGTAAAATCGTCGATAATAAAGGAAAATCCATAATTAGAAAGCACCTCCCCCAGCTATTGCTATTAATCCGCTTATTTTATCGAAATACACGATACTGCACATCAACAGTATGATAACACCGCAGAAGAATACAGCTGCATACCGCTGTACCTGACCGGTTTGAAATTTTGATAAAACACTACTGAAAAACAATACCAAACTGGAAGCAGCATTAACTATTCCGTCAATAATATATAAATCTATAAAATACATTATTTTTCCTATTCCATCAATAAATATTCTGCATAAAAAAGCATAAAATTCATCAATATAGTATTTATTAAAACTGATAGTATATATTATTCCCAATTTTTTCGTTATAGCATCAACTGACCATCTTTTACTGCCATATAGATTCCAAGCAAACACAAAAGCTGCCAATGATAACACAGTTGAAAGTGATGCCAGCATTATATCCATATGTTCTTTCACAGGCGGGCCAAACCTCACCCAATCACCAAAATTACATATATATCCGGCAAATCCTGCTACAGCAGCCAAAGCTGCTAAGATCACAAGCGGAACCTGCATGAAATTAGATATTGTATGTATATTTTTCTGTTTACATTCACCAAAAAATACGACAAATAATAACCTCGCCATATAAAAAGCTGTCATAAAAGCGGTTATTACCCCTATTATATACAGCGGCATACTAACTTTAGCTGTCGCTGCTAAAATAGCATCTTTAGAAAAGAATCCAGAAAATGGTGGCAATCCTGAAATTGCCAGGACACCAATAGTCATTGTCACAAATACCAATGGCATTTTTTTACGTAAGCCACCCATTTTAAAAATATCCGCTTCATCATTTATTGCATGCATAACTGCGCCTGCACACAGAAATAATAATGATTTAAAAAAGGCATGCGTCATAAGATGAAACATAGAAGCAGTGAGCGACCCTACACCCAATGCCAGCATCATATACCCCAGCTGACTTATTGTAGAATAAGCCAGTATTCGCTTTATGGCACGCTGTGAAAAAGCAATACTAGCTCCGAAGAAAGCAGTAAAACCACCCACCCACGCTATTATATTCATTAAAACAGGCAGTGAAGAAAATAAGAAATATGCTCTTGCTACTAGATAAACACCAGCAACCACCATCGTTGCTGCATGAATTAAAGCCGAAACTGGTGCTGGTCCTTCCATAGCATCAGGCAGCCAGACATGTAACGGGAACTGCCCCGATTTACCTATTGGTCCCATAAATAACAAAATACCGATAATTGTTAAAACGCCCGTTCCACTGGCTGTAATATATACGGGAATTATCTGTCTGAGCTGAATAAAATCAACTGTTCCAAATAAAGTCTGCAAAGCTAAAATTCCTATTAACAGTCCAAAATCACCAATTCGAGTAGTTATAAAAGCTTTCTTTGCCGCTTCCCTTGCCGGTATATGGTAATAATAAAAGCCTATCAACAGATATGAACACAGCCCGACTAATTCCCAAAAAACATACATTTGAATAAAATTTATTGATATATTCAATCCAAGCATTGATGCACAAAATAAGGAAATATAAGAAAAAAACCTACCATAACCCTTGTCGCCCTTCATATATCCGACAGAATAAATTTGCACTAACAGGGAAACCAATGAAACAACAAGCAACATTATTGCTGATAAGGGGTCAATTATGACCCCCATATCAAAATGCAGTCCGGCTATTTTTATCCATTCAACTCTTTGTATAAATGGCATGTCAACGCTTATTCCCAGGCTAAGCACCATATAAACTATTCCCAGAGACATTATAAAACTAAAAA
Source organism: Pectinatus sottacetonis (assembly GCF_015732155.1). NCBI lineage: Bacteria > Bacillati > Bacillota > Negativicutes > Selenomonadales > Selenomonadaceae > Pectinatus > Pectinatus sottacetonis. The sequence goes on along the minus strand of NZ_WIQK01000001.1, from coordinate 2,153,922 downwards.
AAATAGCCCCTACCGATATAATTGCTGATAATTTATGTAAGCTTCTAGTAAATAATCCTATTATCGCAAAAGCTAATGCCGGTACCAAAGGGATGAGCCAAGCATGTGTAAGTACAAACTGCCCCATATTTCTTCCCTCCCTTAACCTTTCATATTATTTATTTTATCAATATTCACTGTGTTAAAATCATGATATATTCTAAAAATAAGGGCTAATCCGATTGCCACTTCAGCAGCAGCTACAGTAATAGAAAATATCATCATAACCTGCCCTGAAAGATCCGGCATCGGTAGAAAATAATTAAATGCGGCTAAACTTATATTTACACCATTCAGCATTAACTCTATACACATAAGTATGGAAAATAAATTTCTTTTTACTAGTATACCATACAAGCCAATACAAAAAAGTGCTGCACTTAAAACAAGAAATTGTGTTAATCCTATATTCATTTATCATCAGCTCCCTTTGCAAGAACAACAGCACCAATCATCGCAGCCAAAAGCAATACTGCAGCAATTTCAAATGCTAGAACATAATGTCCTAATAACAACTGCGCCAAAGCTGCCACTGTATCCTGTACAGTATTTACTTTTGCCAATGGGACTGGAAAATTTATAAATATATAGCTTAAACATATAAATAATACTACTGAAATACATTTTACCCAGCCAGTGTATTTTCTTTCTGCCATATTACTGCGATCCATAGAAATACGCCTAGTCATCATTATGCCTAGTGCAATCAAAATAACAACTGTTCCTGCATATACCATAAGCTGTACTGCAGCTAGAAAATCAGCATTGAGCAACACATAAAGACCTGCAATTGATATAAAGCATAATGTCATAAACAATGCTGAATGGACCAGATTTTTACAATAAACTATTCCACATGCTGCAATAATGACAATTAATGCTAATACATAAAATAAAACTGTATCCATTGCATTATTCATGAGTATCATCCTTTCTATTATTTTCTACTGCATCATAAGTTAATTCATCTTTATGATAGCAAGATATCTCATAATCCCGATTCCAGCTAATAGCTTTTGTTGGGCATGCTTCTACGCAAAAATCACAATAAAGGCAGCGTCCTGATTTATGAATATATTTCTTCATATGTCTTTTTTTGTTTTCATCTATTTCCACAGTTAAATCCAATGCCTTATTAGGACAGGCCATTGAACACATTTTACAAGCGATACACTTTTTTTCATCCAAAACCAGCTTACCACCACGAAATGTTTCCGGCATTGGCAGCTTTTCTTCTGGATACTGCACAGTCTCCTTTTTACGAAAAAAATGTTTTATTGTAATTCCTAGGCCGACTAATAATCCTTTTCCCTGCATATTCAATCACCTCAGTACATCCATTTATAAATGTAAACGCCTATTCCAGTCACTACAATATTAAGAAGTGCCAGTGGCAGTAAAATCTTCCAGCTCAGCGACATCATCTGATCTATCCTGGTACGAGGATAGGTCCAACTTATCCACATAAATATGAAAATAACTATAAACACTTTTATGATAAACCAAAACACGCCAGGCAATAATGGACCATGCCAGCCGCCTAAAAACAAAGTCACAGTTAATATTGCTGCGCTTAAAAGATTGGCATATTCTGACAAAAAGAATAATGCCCAGCGCATGCCACTGTATTCAGTAAACGGACCGGCTATAATTTCAGATTCCCCTTCAACAAGGTTAAACGGAGTACGATTGGTTTCCATTATCATTGATATAATAAAAATAATGAATGCTAATGGCTGCAATACTACAAACCACGCATTCGACTGAGCTGAAACTATATCACTCATTTTCAAAGAACCAGTGATCATAACTACTGCCAATATAGAAAAAGCCATGGGAATTTCACTACTGAGCATCTGAGCCACAGCCCTCATAGACCCTATAAATGAATATTTATTTTCTGATGCAAAACCACCTAGCAAAAACATTAGAACAGACTGCGACATTACTGCCATGACAAAAAATATTCCTATATTGACATCAGCAAAAATAGCTCCGTCACCAAAAGGATATACTGCATAAACAAGTGCTGCCGGAACAAATAGCAGCATTGGCGTTATACCCCATAGTATTTTATGGGCTTTTTTCGGTATTATATCCTCTTTCGTCATTAGTTTTATCATATCAGCTACTGTTTGTAAAATTCCAAATGGGCCTACTCTGTTTGGACCCAATCTATCCTGAATAAAACCGCATACACGTCGTTCCATATAAACTAGTATAATTACGGCAACAGAAATAACCGCAAATATTGCTATAATTTCAATCAATGCCATTATAATCTGTGTACCTATACGGCTGTTTACAATTGAATTTATTCCATTAGACAACATATTTGCTATTGACATTAATAAACCATAATGCATTATCTCGCCCTCCTCTATTTTTAGCAGTCAACTTCTCCCAAAATAGGATCCATAGTAGCCATTGCAGATACCACATCACCGACAAGATATCCCTTGCACATTATATCTAGTGCCTGAAGATTAACGAAAGAAGGTCTTCTGATATGTATACGATACGGTTTAACTGACCCATCACTCACTATATGATACCCCACTTCTCCGCGCGGCCCTTCTGTAGTATCATAAACTTCACCTTTTGGCGGTCGCAGAACTTTAGGCACTTTGGCTATAAATTCACCCGTAGGAAGTCCAGCAATTGCCTGCTTTATTATCTTTGCACTTTGTGTCATTTCTTTTACTCTTACTATATAGCGATCCCAATTATCACCAATTTTTCCTAAAGGAATAGAAAAATCAAAGTCATCATAAGAACTATATGTGTTATCCTTGCGCAAATCATAATTTATACCACTGGCTCTGAGCATTGGTCCTGTTATTCCCAGGCTCAATGCCTGTTCGGCAGTCAATATTGATGTGTTTTTTAAGCGGTGCTGCAATATTTCATTGCCAGATAGGAGATCATTATATTCATCTATCATTCCCGGAAGTTTAGTCAGAAAATCACTAATCATAGAAACAATTCTTGGTGACAGATCATTTCTCACTCCACCAATCCTTATATATGTAAATGTCATTCTGGCCCCACAAATTTCATTAAATATATCAAGGATACGTTCCCGGTCACGAAAAGGATAGATCATTCCTGTAGTAGCTCCAATATCTACAGCCAAGGAACCAACAAAAATCATATGACTGGCTATACGATTAAGTTCCGCCATTATAACCCTTATATATTGGGCCCGTTTCGGCACTTCTATTTGCGCCAGTTTTTCTACGGCACTGCAATATGAAAGATTATTATTCATTCCAGAAACATAATCCAGTCTGTCAGTATATGGCAGACACTGAAAATAGGTTCGTGATTCCATCAACTTTTCAATACCGCGATGCAAATATCCCATGCAGGGAACAGCTTTCAATATTCTTTCCCCGTCAAGCGTCAGTAAAACCTGTAAAACACCATGTGTGCTTGGATGAACCGGTCCCATTGATAACTGATAGGGTTCTGTTTTTATCATATTTATCTCTCCCCTTCATTACTGACTGGCTTGAAATCTTTGCGCAACGGATAGCCAACAAAATCATCCGGCAGCAATATTCTTTTCAAATTTGGATGCCCAACGAAATATATTCCCATTAAATCGTATTGCTCCCGTTCTTGAAAATCAGCCTCTGGCCAAAGCGATACCAGTGAATCTATTCTAGGCTCATTTTTGTCCAAACGGACTTTTACCATAATTTCTTTATATTCACTTCTATTTGTGCAATCATATACCATTTCAAAAAAATCTGGATAATCAACCGCCATAACATTAGACAGCATATCAAATTTATAATCTTTTTTTAGCATTTTCATAAATGACAAAAAATTACCCTTTTTCAATATAATAGGCGGATTTTCTAATGTATTATCGTATTCTATCTCATAAGCCTGTATATTTTTAATATTTACCAAATTTTCTTTTTCTATATACTTTCTTTTCATTTTATCGCCTTTTCTGCAACCTGTGGATGACGAATTTTTTCCCTCAGCTTCAACATACCTTCTATAAGTGCTTCTGGCCGGGGAGGACATCCAGGAACATACACATCAACGGGAATTATTTTATCAACTCCTGGCACTACAGAATAAGCATCAGCAAAAGGTCCACCCGCATTCGCGCAGCTTCCCATTGCAATAACATATTTAGGTTCCGGCATTTGCTCATATAAACGTTTTAACGGCGGTGCCATTTTCCAGGTAAGAGTCCCTGCCACAATAAACAAATCAGCCTGTCGCGGCGATGTACGAAAAACTTCATAGCCAAATCTAGCCAAATCAAAGCGTGCTGCTGCTGCACACATCATTTCAATAGCGCAGCAGGCTAATCCAGAAGAAAACGGCCATAAAGAATTACTTCTTGCCCATCTAAAAAGTCCATCTATTGTCGTAATCATAACATTATTCCGCAATACTTCCGGCACTCTTTCCGCTATTTCCATGTTAAAGCCCCTTTCTTCCAGGCGTAAGCCAGCCCAACAACCAATATTCCCGCAAAAATAAACATTTCTATCAAGGCAAATAAACCCAGCTTACTAAATTCTACTGCCCACGGAAATAAGAAAACAGTTTCTACATCAAATACAACGAAAATAATTGCATACAAAAAATAACTTATACGATATCGTGGAACATTGCGTCCAACGGTATCAACCCCGCATTCATATTGGGAATTTTTCTCTGGATTAGGACGTCTCGGTTCAACCAGTAAAGGTACAATCATCGCTAACACAGGAAAAATACATGCTATGACTAAAAAAATAACCATTTTCATTAATATTGACATGTTATCGCCTCCACTTAAAAGTATAAGAATTATTATATTAACAAAAAATATTCTATAAAAAATTATTCTTTGCTGATTTTAAAAGTATCTCATTTATAATATAATTAATGATTATTGTCAAATATATGTATCTTATAATTCTACAGTATATTATTTATATTATTTATAACATTGTAACAAAGCTATAAATTGTTTTCCAATAACGTATTAGGTAAATATCAAGTAAAACCAATGTTTTAAATCAATCAGCCTCATATTATCTGCTATATTTAGACAAATGATTAAAATCAGAAACTTATTATTATGAAAATAAAAATTATATAAACTTTTTATGACAAGTAAAAACACTTGACATTATTTTTATCATTGCTTATAATATTTCCCAGAGTATCATAATTATTGAGGTGACATAAATGTCAGACAGTTTTTTTCGATTAGGCATACTTTTTGACTTTTATGGTGTTTTATTGACAAAAAAACAGCAGGAATGTTTAAAAATGCATTTATATGATGACTGGTCTTTATCCGAAATAGCTGATTTTTATGGAATATCCAGGCAATCAGCTTACGATATGATTCACCGCTGTGAAAAAACTTTAGAAAAATACGAAATGAAATTGAAACTTATTGAAAAACATAAAACAGCACAAATTCTATTAAATAATATTCTACTACAAATTAACAATTTAAAACATGATGTTCATATAAAAGAATTTAATAACATAAAAAAAGACGTGCGAAAATTATTAAATTCCCAAATTATTTGAAAGGAGATTGATCGTATTGATTTTTGAATCATTAGCCGAAAAATTGCAGGACACCTTCAAAAAGCTGCGCGGCCATGGACGTCTTTCCGAAGATGATGTAAATACAGCTATGCGCGATATAAGAATGGCTCTATTGGAAGCTGATGTCAACTTCAAGGTAGTAAAACAATTTGTTGCCAAAGTTAAAGAACGTGCTATTGGTTCTAATATCCTTGAAAGTCTTACTCCAGCCCAGGCAGTAATAAAAATAGTTAATGAGGAACTTACTGACTTAATGGGCGGCTCTATAAGCCGCATAAATATTGCCCCTAATCCACCAACAATAATAATGATGGTTGGTCTTCAGGGCGCAGGTAAAACTACTTCTGTAGGCAAACTTGGTACAATGTTCAAAAAACAAGGCAAACAACCCTTATTTGTTGCTGCCGATATTTATCGGCCCGCCGCTGTTAAACAACTGCAGGTTATTGGCCAGCAGCTGGATATTCCTGTTTTTTCGCTGCCCGAAGGTACGGACCCGGTAAAAATAGCCAAAGAGTCACTTACTCATGCCGCTTCACATGCCAATGATGTGATAATTATTGATACAGCCGGACGACTTCATATTAATGAAGAATTAATGGAAGAATTAAAACACATAAAACAAAATGTGCATCCCCATGAAATTCTGCTTGTAGTTGATGCTATGACCGGACAGGATGCCGTGAATGTTGCTGAAAGTTTCAATAAAGATCTCGGTCTTGATGGTGTCGTACTCACAAAAATGGACGGTGATGCCAGAGGTGGTGCCGCTTTATCAGTTAAAGCCGTAACGGGCTGCCCTATAAAATTTGTCGGCACAGGCGAAAAACTAGAAGCCTTAGAACCATTTTATCCTGATCGTATGGCTTCACGTATCCTTGATATGGGCGATATTTTATCTCTCATTGAAAAAGCGCAGGAATCATTTGATGCTAATGAAACAAAAAAAATGGAAAAGGCTCTGCGCAAAAATCAATTTACTCTTGACGATTTTCTAAGTCAGATGCAACAAGTAAAAAAACTAGGTTCTCTTGATAAAATTTTAGGGATGCTGCCGGGCATGGGCAGTTTAAAGAAAAAACTTGGTAATGTCGACATGGATCTCAAAAATAATAAGGACATTGCCCATATTGAAGCCATCATCCGCGCTATGACACCAGCTGAAAGGGACAACACCAATATAATAAATGGCAGTCGCCGGAAACGTATTGCTACGGGCAGTGGTACACGTGTACAGGATGTTAATAAATTATTAAAGCAATTTGCCGAAATGAAAAAAATGATGAAAAAAATGACTAAACAAAAAGGGAAAAAAGGTATGAATAATCTTTCCAAAAATTTAGGCAATATGAAATTTCCCTTTTAAGGAGGTGATATTAAATGGCAGTAAAAATTCGTTTAAACCGTATGGGTGCAAAAAAGAATCCATTTTATCGCATTGTTGTAGCTGATTCCCGTGCTCCACGTGACGGTCGTTTTATTGAAATAGTAGGAAACTACGATGCGACTAAAGATCCAGCTATCGTAAACGTAGAAGAAGATAAAGTTATCGATTGGATGAACAAAGGTGCTCAACCAACCGATACTGTAAAATCATTATTTGCTAAAAAAGGTATAATGGCTAAATTCGCTGAAACAAAAAAAGCGAAAAAGTAAGAAAGAGGCTATGATATGAAACAGCTTATTGAGCTTATAGCAAAATCTTTAGTAGATAATCCTGATATGGTTGTTGTTAACGAAAAAGATGACGGCAAAACAATTATTTACGAACTTTCCGTTGCAGATAACGATATGGGAAAAGTAATTGGTAAACAAGGCCGTATTGCTAAGGCAATGCGTACTGTCGTAAAAGCCGCGGCAGCCCGTGAATGTAAAAAAGTCATAGTTGATATCATTTAATTAACAGCGGCAGCGTTTTTTGCAAAAAGACCTTGCCGCTGTTACACTATATAAAATTATATGCTGGAGGTTCATAAATATAATGGAATCCATAACGTTACAATGTCCCATAACCATAAAAGCTAAAGTAACTGAAAAATTTAAAACTAATATGCTTCATAATTTAACACGTGAAATCGAAAAAACCGATGCCGAAGTTTCCCGCATAGAAAAGGATATGAAAAAAGTTCTTTCTGAACAAAGCACCGATGATGTACAGCGTGTTTCCATATTGCTGCAGCGCATGGAAGAAGAAAAACAAAAACGTGCGTCATATAAAGAAGATCTAAAAAGAAAAATTTCCGCAACTGAAGATTTGGAACTTGGCGCTGAAGTAATTCAAGGCACACTACAGCGTCTTGTCGAAGTAAAAGTAGGCGATACCATGCCCGAAATAATGAATACAGAATTATTGGTAGAAGATGGAAAAATTATCGAAATGCGCGACTGAAGAAAAACTTATAACTATTGGGAAAATAGGTAAACCCCATGGAGTTAAAGGAGAATTGCGGGTTTATCCTTTAACTGATTTTCCCGAAAGATTTACGAATCTTCATGAAGCATATATAGACAATACTACCATAAATATTATTTCTGCCCGTTATAGCAATGACTTCATCATTATTAAGGCAGAATCGTTTGACAACCGGGAAAAAGCAGCTGCAGTTACAGGAAAAATGTTAAAAATAGCCCGCTGTAATGTTGCACCTCTCAATCCAGGAGAATACTATGCTTTCGATATAATAGGACTTGACGTATATAACGAGAATGGTAATTTTCTAGGAATCATCACTGATATTATAAAAACTGGTAGTAATGATGTCTACATCACAGAAAATCCCGTAACTAAACAGCAAATACTTATCCCTGCCTTAAAAAAAGTCGTCACAAAAATAGATATAAAAAATAAGCGCATAGATGTTATTATGCCAGATGAAGCCTAACTAAAATGAAAATAAATATAATTTCCTTATTTCCAGAAATGTTTAACGGACCCTTTAACCACAGTATAATAAACCGTGCTATAGAAAAAAATATCCTTGAACTAAAATTTACTAATCCACGTGATTATACTTATGATAAACACCATCAGGTAGATGATGTACCATTCGGCGGCGGTGCCGGCATGGTGCTGAAACCTGAACCGTTTTTTCGTGCTGTAGCCGATGTAAAAATAAACCTGTCCGTCGAAACAACTTCACGGACAATTTTATTATCTCCCAGCGGCAAAACATTTTCACAAGAAAAAGCCAAACAATTAGCAAAATATGACTCCCTAATTTTTCTTTGCGGACACTACGAAGGTTTTGACAACCGGATTGTGGATAATCTTGCTGATGAAGTAATTTCCATTGGGGATTACGTCCTTACCGGTGGTGAACTTGCCTGTATGGTAATTATTGATGCTGTTTCCCGCATGCTGCCTGACGTATTGGGATCAAAAGAGTCAGCTGTAACTGACTCTTTTTATAATGGCATATTGGAATACCCGCAGTACACCCGGCCACGAGAATATAAAAATTTATCCGTACCGGAAATATTATTATCAGGTGACCATGGCAGAATCGATAACTGGCGCAAAAAAAAAGCTTTGGAAATAACTTATAAAAACCGTCCTGATCTGCTCAATAAAACGACTTTATCTGCCGAAGAACATGAAATGCTAAAAAAAATAGAAAATGATTGCACACAAAATTAAATTATGATAGAATTAGAAAGTATTGCAATCGGTCCGCTGGTAATATAAATTCCATGAACGATTGATGTTAAGGAGGAAAAATAATGAATATCATCCAAGTATTGGAACAGGAACAATTAAGAACAGATATTCCTCAGTTCCAACCAGGTGACACCGTACGCGTGCATGTAAAAGTTGTTGAAGGAACTCATGAACGTATTCAGATGTTTGAAGGTGTTGTAATAGCTCGCCAGGGTAGTGGTGTACGAGAAATGTTTACCGTAAGACGTATGTCATATGGTATTGGTGTTGAACGTACTTTTCTTGTTCATTCTCCGCGTTTAGCAAAAATTGATGTTATACGCAAAGGCGTTGTACGCAGAGCAAAACTTTACTACTTACGCAATCTTACTGGTAAAGCTGCCCGTATAAAAGAAAGACGCTGATAATTTGTTGTTGGGGGCTGCGCCTTTAAGGCAGTCCTCTTTTCTTTTGTTTTAAAATAATTTCCTACAAATAAAACTTATCCGCTGGAGGCTGAATATGAACAAATCATTAGGCGCAGAAATTAAAGACTGGATTATATCAATTGTTATTGCGGTAGTTCTTGCTTTATTCATACGTCATTTTATTGTTGAACTATATCTCGTTGATGGTCCTTCCATGGAACCTACATTAGAGAATCATGAACGCCTGGTAGTTAACAAATTCGTCTACCGTTTCCGTGAACCAAAAAAAGGCGAAGTTCTTATTTTTCAGTATCCAAAAGATCCCAGCCGTGATTTTATAAAAAGAGTCATTGCTCTACCAGGGGATACTATAGAAATAAAAAATGGACATGTTTTTGTCAATGGGAAATTACAAAATGAACCTTATATTCTCAGCCAGACCAAGGGTGATTATCCTTTGACCACTATTCCAGCAGGACATATATTTGTCATGGGAGATAATCGTAACAATTCCGAAGACAGTCGTTTCCCTGATGTTGGTTTTGTTCCATTTAATTTGATAAGGGGAAAAGCTGTATTAGTCTTTTGGCCATTAAATGAAATCCATTCTCTGCCTTGACTTTTTAGATGTTTCATATAAGATAATAAAAACGTCGGTTATACCGGCGTTTTTTCTAACTAAATGGAGATAAAAATGAACGAACAGAATATTAATATACCTTTAGTCCAATGGTTTCCAGGACACATGACAAAGGCCCGCCGCTTAATTGAAGAAAATTTGAAATTAGTCGACATCGTAATTGAACTTCTCGATTCACGTATTCCACTATCAAGTTCTAATCCTATAATAAAAAGCATGATTGGCAGTAAACCTCATATTATTGTTTTAAATAAAGCAGACCTTGCTGATCCAGTTATAACAGATGAATGGATTAGATTTTATAAATTAATGGGTAAAACAGCCATATCTATTGATTCTGTAAAGGGTAAAAACCTAAAAACACTTATGTCTGCTATCACAGCTTTAACGAAAAAACAAACGGAAAAATTTGCTTCCCACGGTGCTAACCCCAGAAGTGCCAGAGCTATGATTGTAGGTATTCCCAACGTAGGAAAATCCTCTCTCATAAACCGTCTGGCAAAATCATCCGCTGCTAAAACTGAAAACCGCCCAGGTGTCACTAGAACAAAACAATGGATACGTATAAATAAGAATATCGATCTTCTTGATATGCCCGGTCTTCTATGGCCAAAATTTGACGATCCTATAGTTGGCTTAAATCTTGCTTTCAGTGGTGCTGTAAAGGATGATATCTATGACAAAGAAAAGGTAGCCATGCTTTTGCTGGATTTTCTAAAAGAACATTACGGCCCAGCCTTACTATCACGATTCAACCTTACCAATCTGCCTGACACTTGTGAAGAACTGTTCCACATAATCGGTCAAAAACGCGGCTGTCTGATAAAAGGCGGCAACATTGATGCCGAAAAAGTCATAACGGTTATTTTCACTGACTTTCGCAGCGGCCGGTTGGGCCGGATTTCATTAGAATCACCTTCGCTTTAAATATTAGTTATAAGGTTAACCAAAAAATATCAATACAACAAGGAAAAAATGCATCATATACCGAATTGGTAATATGGTGTATTTTTATAGGTAAATATATGAACTTAAAGAATATGTCAACGAGAGAGATTGCCTCTATTCTTGAAAAAGATAATATCAATGATGACATTATCTCTATGCTGCATACAGATAAAAGAAAATCTGTCCAGCAGCTTCTTAAACACTATACTAACGAACAAAAAGAAAAATCCCGTCTGCATAATTTATATAAATATGAATATCAATTTAAAGAACAAGGCATAAACTATATTGCAGGAGTTGATGAAGCCGGGCGCGGTCCCCTTGCCGGACCAGTAATAGCTGCTGCCGTTATTCTACCTATAGGTTGTTTTATTCCTAAATTAAATGATTCTAAAAAACTTGCACCTGCTATGCGGGAAAAAATTTATACTTTAATAACCGAAAAAGCTTTATCTATAAGCCGTTCTATCATAGATGAAAAAACCATTGACCGCATAAATATTTATCAGGCTTCAATGAATGCCATGTATAATGCTATATACGGTCTTGGAATTACTCCTGAGCAGGTACTCATAGATGCAACACCGTTAAACTTACTGGAAATCCCCCATCTCTCCATAATAAAAGGTGATTCCAAAAGTGCATCTATAGCCGCTGCGTCTATTATAGCTAAAGTAGAACGTGACCATTTAATGAATGAATATGATAAAAAATACCCCCAGTATGGATTTTCCCGTCATAAAGGTTATGGAACCAAAAATCATATTGAGGCATTACAAAAATACGGACCGTGTCCTATACATCGCCGTTCCTTCGAACCAATAAAGTCAATGTAATAAATAAGGAGAACTGCTATGCCTATACAACCACAAATAAATGCGGCTAATCCTACACAAAAGCCTACAACATCAGAACCCGTTGATAAAAGTAATTCCACCCAAGAGACCATTGATACATCTTCTGGTTTTCGTCCACAAACAGATGTATCAATACGCAGTGCTATTACTGATCTATCAAAAATCCTGTCAGAAATAACCAGTACACAAAATAATAATATTGAGGACCTGCCGCCAGAAATCCAAAAACTAATTCAGGATATTCTGCAAAACTCTTTTTCTTTGGACAAAACTTTATCCCAGGGACTCAGCGATACCATCCAGGCCAAACGATATGCCTTTGATGAACTAGCTTTATTGGGAAAATTTCTCACCCAGCTTGGTGATCTCATAGAAAATAATAATTTCAATGGTCTGCCAGCAGATATAAAAACTTTACTAAGCAATTTTCGTTCCTTAATTAGCGAAGATCCTCAAATGCCAAATACAGTGGATTTATTAAAAACTTCTTTTAATCTACTTAACGGCAAAACTGTCAAAGACCTGCCTCCAGCCTTGAAAAATCTCTTATCTTCTACTCCATCTGACAATCAGGAGCTAAGCAGTCCACTTAATAAAAACATGCAGACATTAAAAAACTTATTGGAAACATTATTTAAACAAAATCCTCACACAACTGTTACAGCAGCTAATTCTGGCAGTGACAACAGTGCTAAACAAAATTCATCGTCTATTTCCACGGGGGCTTCTGCTGCTTCTGCCACTACCCACACAGTACTTCCGGAAAAGATTATTTCTCCTGCCATACACAATAAACAGCCTGCACTGGAAAATAACGTAAAACCTAAAACTTCTGTCTTATCAGAACTCTCTCCAGATACTACCATAAGTAAAAATCAAGCTGGCATTGAAACCACACCAACTCAAACAAATACTCGGAGTATACCTCTAAATGAAAAACAAAATATCATTTCTACCGAAAAACAAACTGATACCACCTCCACTGCTGTAAAGGGAAAAACCTCAGCAACCCCAGAGCTGCCAGCTAATAACACGGGAAAAGCTGCTGTTTCCCAGCAAAACACCAGCACTAATATCACTGGTCAAAGCAAATCTCCTCTTTTATCATATACTATAAATAATACTCCCCAGAGCCTGCACACATTACAAGAAATGGGTAACCTAGTCTTAAAGTCCAATACCCTGACACCCCAGGACACCGAATTGCTCAAACAATTTGTAAATAATACTGATTTTCCTTTAGAAAACATCAAACAGCTGCAAAAAGCTCTACAAGTTGTTGAACAAAATATCCCTGGTGTCATATCAGAAGCTGCCAATGAGCAGGAACTCCCCAATCTGCCAAAACTATGGACATTTGTTCAATTAAGTGATATAAGTACAATAAATACTACCCATGCTGAAACATTAAAGCAAACAGGAAAGGATATTGAAGATTTTTCTAAAATAATGAATCATTCCTTTTCCAGCAGTTCAACAGTTTCCTCCACACAAAAATCTCTTGACTTTATACTGCCCGTATTTCTTGACGAACATAAAAGCTATCCGACATATGTGAATGTATACAACGAAGGCCACAAAAACACTGCAAACGGAGAAACCCAGTATGAAACATGGCTTCGAGTATGCTGCCTAACAGAAAATGCCGGTGCTGTAGAAGTTATTCTCCGGCTGTATAACAAACAAAACCTGAACATTCGGCTGGCCTTTTCCAATGAAAATACCGCTTTATCATTTGAAGACTATCTGCCTGATTTACGCGCATATCTTCACAAATCAAAGCTCACCCTTACTGAATTAAAAATTGGTGCTATAGATTAAAAAAATCAGGAGTTAATCGTCATGGAAGAAAACAACAACAATACTTTTCCCCCGGATAAAAAAGCTGTTGCCTTACGCTATCAGGAAAAAAAAGGAAAAGCCCCCAGGGTAGTTGCCAAGGGCCGAGGATATACAGCAGAAAGTATCTTACAGGCAGCACAAAAGAACTCTGTTCCCATATATCAGGATAAAACTCTTGTAAGTATGCTAATGGCTCTTGAATTGGATAGAGAAATTCCTCCAGAGCTATATGCAGTAGTAGCAGAAATTCTTGCTTATGTATATCGTATTGACAAAAATAAAAAACCTAAACCGAAACTATAATATTATGGATAAAAAAAAGATAGGCAGTTTAGGAGAAAAATGCGCTGCTGATTTTCTACAAAAGCAGGGTTATAAAATATTAAATATGAACTTTTTTTCAAAATATGGTGAGATAGACATAATAGCTAAAAAAGGGTCTTTTTTAATTTTTGTAGAAGTAAAAACAAGAAAAAATACTTTTTTTGGCACTGCAGCTCAAGCTGTAGATATAAAAAAACAACGAAAAATTATCCATACAGCAGAATTTTATATTCTCCTGCACCAAAACTTACCAGTAAATTATCGTTTTGATATTATTGAAATTTATTATAAACAATTTACTTGTTATAAAGTAAATCATATAAAGGGAGCTTTTGAAATCTAACAATATGAATAAAAGAAAAAAACGAATCATCATCGGCATAACAGGAGCAAGCGGTTCTATATATGCCGTAAAATTATTAGAAGTTTTACAGGCAGTAAATATAGAAACGCATCTTGTAATAACCCATTCCGGCATTGATGTACTTCAATATGAGTGTCAGCTTACAACAAATGATATGAAAAACTATACCGATTATATATATGATGTTGACAATATTGGCGCCTCAATAGCCAGCGGCTCATTTTTATGCGATGCCATGGTCGTTCTTCCCTGCTCCATGAAAACTATTGGCTCAATTGCTGCAGGCATTACCGATAATCTTCTTATCCGAGCCGCTGATGTTACCATAAAAGAAAACAGAAAATTAATATTGGTACCAAGAGAAACGCCATTAAGTCCCTTGCACTTAGAAAATATGTTAAAATTATCACGTATTGGTGTACGAATCGTGCCAGCCTGCCCGGGATTTTACCATAAACCACAGAAATTGGATGACCTGATAAACATCATGGTAGGTAAAATATGTGACCAACTCGGTATTGAACACAATTTATTTACCCGCTGGACGGGAGAATAAAATTTTATATAAAGAAGGCCTTCTATGTTTGCTAAAACCATCGGTGCAGCTACAGCCGGAATTAACGGCATCATTATTGAAGTAGAAGCTGATATATCAAACGGCCTGCCATCATTTGATATAGTTGGTCTACCCGATCCTGCTGTAAGAGAAGCTAAAGAGCGTGTGCGTACTGCTATAAAAAACTCAGGTATAAAGCTGCCTCCCCGTAAAATCACTATAAATCTGGCACCAGCCGACTTAAAAAAAGATGGCTGTGGCCTTGATTTACCTATAGCAGTCGCACTTCTAGACGCATATGGTTTTTTACCTCCATCCCGCTGTCAGCATGCCATGTTTGCCGGAGAATTATCTCTTGAAGGTAACCTGCGTCCCATTCACGGTATACTGCCGATGGCAATCAGCTGTCACGAAAATAACATTCCCTTCTTGTTTCTCGCCAAAGGTAATGAACAAGAAGCTCTATTAGTAGACAACATCACAGTTTATCCCTTGGGCAGTCTGCTAGAACTAATAGACTTTTTTAATAACAAAACGACACTCCCTTCAGCGCAAAAAGCGACTGAATCTCCAATTGGTAGTAATATTGAGTCCATGGATGATTTTTCTGATGTCCAAGGCCAGTTTACTGCTAAAAGAGCTTTGGAAATTGCTGCTTCTGGCGGCCATAATGTCTTAATGTGCGGGGCTCCTGGCACCGGCAAAACAATGCTTGCCCGGCGGACTGCAACAATTTTACCAGCCATGTCAAAACAAGAAGCCTTGGAGGTAACTAAAATTTACAGTATCGCCGGCTTATTAAAAAAAGATTCCGGCATCATACTCCAGCGTCCATTTCGCAGCCCGCATCATACTATTTCCAATGCAGGAATGGTAGGCGGTGGCACAATCCCCAAACCGGGAGAAGTAACCCTCAGTCACAATGGTGTACTTTTTTTAGATGAATTACCTGAATTTAATAAATCTACTCTTGAAGTTTTACGCCAACCGCTGGAAGACAGAGAAATTTCCATATCACGTATTAACGCTTCATATACTTTTCCAGCCAGCTTCATGCTTATAGCAAGTATGAATCCATGTCCGTGCGGATTTTTAGGCGATAAATTACATCATTGTACCTGCACACCCAATGAAATAAAGCGCTACACCAAAAAAATATCCGGACCGCTGCTGGACCGAATAGATATTCATATTCAAGTTCCCCGCGTAGATTATACTGATATGATAAATGACAAAAAGGCTGAAAGTTCAGCAACCATACGCCAACGAGTAGAAAAAGCCCGGCAAATACAGTATGACCGTCTGGTGAAATATCATCTGCACTGCAATTCACAAATGAATCACGCTTTAATAAAAAAACTATGTCCCTTGACTACTAATGCTCAGAATATGCTAAAAATAGTCTTTGAGCAGATGGCTTTAAGTGCCCGATCCTATGACAGATTAATAAAAGTCAGCCGTACGATTGCTGATCTGGACAACTCCTCAACCATTTCTGAAAAGCACATTGCTGAGGCTATTCAATTCAAAAATAACATAAACACTAGCAAGTAATTATCCACTTTTTAAGGAGGTCATAAAAGTTGTCTGTAATTTATACAGGAAAAACCAAAAATATTGGTGTTATCGGATATCCTATACAACATTCCCTTTCACCAGTTATTCAAAATACCGTATTACAAAACATGGATCTCGATTACGCATATATTGCTATGCCCGTAAAAAAAGGCCAATTAGGAAATGCTGTTACCGGTTTGAAAGCACTTAACTTTACGGGTTTTAATGTTACCATTCCACACAAAATCAATATTATTCCCTATCTGGATTATATTGATGATGCAGCCAAACTAATTGGTGCAGTTAATACTGTTGTAATAAAAGATAACAAAATGTATGGCTATAATACTGATCATGAAGGCTTTATAAATGCTCTCAGTACCATCAACTTTTCCGTAAAAAACAAAATCGCAGCTGTTTTGGGAGCCGGGGGTGCAGCCAGAGCTGTAATTTACAGTTTACTCAAAGCAGGAGTAAAAAAATTATATATTGGTGTGCGTAACAGAGAAAAAGCACAAAAAACTATTTGTGATTTTTCTGCTTTAGGTGAAATACATGTTTATAACTGGCTGGACAATAACTTTACCAAATTTCTTTCGAAAATCGATTTATTGGTAAATACTACCCCACTGGGTATGTATCCTTACATCGAAGAAATGCCGCCTGTTGATTTTAACCAGATAGCTTCCCGCACTGTTATCTATGACATAATTTATACACCAGAAAAAACTAAATTTTTATTGGAAGCAGAAAAGAACCACAATATCATCCTAAATGGAGAATACATGCTGGCCGGACAAGGTGCCGCTGCCTTGCAGAAATGGACCGGCAGCCATAATATTGACATTGATTTAATGCGGATTGCTTTGCATAAAGCCTTGCTGGAAAAAATATAATGACTATTTCCAATACTGATTTATCGTTAAATGAGCTGGCCGACAAAACGCTTCGCTCATTTGACCAAATACAAAAATCTACCAATACCACCAGTATAAACATAAGTAGTTCTCCTATAGTCGAACTAGTCAATAAAATCATAAATGACGCAATTTTCCAAAATGCCAGTGATATTCATATAGAACCCACCACCACTTTAATTACCATAAGACTGCGAATAGATGGTGTCCTAAATAAATATGCTTCTCTCCCTATCAGCCTGCATCCCCTTATTATCTCCCGCCTAAAAATATTGGGAGAACTAAACATCGTTGAAAAACGACAGCCGCAAGATGGCAATATCACCTATACATATAAAAACAAAACAATAGATATCAGAATTTCCACTATACCGACAATTTATGGAGAAAAAATGGTAATGCGCTTGCTAAACACTTCCGGTAAACTTCTTTCCCTAGAAGAATTAGCCTTGTCCCCGCTAAATTATGCTGCATTTAATTCCCTTTTCCACAGATCAAGCGGACTTATATTAAACACCGGGCCTGTCAATTCTGGAAAAACTACTACATTATATGCCGCCCTAAAAGAATTGAACACAATAGAAAAAAATATTGTAACAATAGAAGATCCTGTTGAATATAAACTTAATGGTATCAATCAGGTTCAGGTAAACGAAAAAACAGGCCTGACCTTTGAAAAGGGACTGCGCGCCATGCTGCGACAAGATCCTGATATCCTTCTTATTGGCGAAATACGTGACAGCAAAACAGCTGAAGCCGCTGTAAGAGCAGCCTTGACAGGGCATCTTATATTGTCAACACTCCATACCAAAAATGCCGCCAGTGCTGTATTACGAATGCTTGACCTGGGTATAAAACCTTACCTGTTGGCAGCCACTTTATCAGGCTGTCTGTCACAAAGATTATTGCGGCGTATATGTCCCTATTGCCGGGAAAAATATCTGCCAGCGACTAATTCCCCTGCTTATAAATTCATGCATAAGCAAAAAATCCCGCCTGATAATCTTTTTCATGGACGCGGTTGTCCAAAATGTAATAACAGCGGTTATTTAGGACAAATTGCCGTGCAGGAAATTTTTAGTGTTGACTCGGACATTAAACAAGCCATATATGAAAATACCAATATTGACCTTTTAACACAGTTAGCCGTAAAAAATGGCATGCGTCCCTTGATAAGCGATGCCATTGACAAAGTCAAACAAAAACAAACTACTATAGAAGAAATAATAAGGATAATGAATGATTACTAACATTGCCTACGATAAATTCCAAACACTTATTTTATCCGCTGGGGAAAACTGCTCCGATCTTCATATAACAACAAACCACAATTGTTTTTACCGCATTGATGGTACCTTGTCCCCTGTACACCCCCCTGTTATCTTTAATAATGAAGAAATATGCGCATTATTAGATAAACTGTTATATAATAAAAACAAACAGCTTCTTTATCAAAAAAGAGCCGTAGATTTGTCATCTACTATAAAGAACCATCGGTTACGCATAAGTATATATAAACAAAATAACGAAACGGCTCTAGCCGTGCGCCTTATAAAGCCAAATATAAATTCACTGGAAAATGATAGTGCCTATCCCGATATTCTAAAAATACTTGTAAAAAAAACCAACGGTCTAATTCTTATCACCGGCCCCTCAGGTGCTGGCAAATCTACCACACTTGCTTCCATGATAAAATACAGGGCAGAATATTCTCCCTGCCATATAATAACACTGGAAGATCCCATAGAATATCTGTTAACTTCGCAAAAAAGCCTTATTCACCAGCGTGAATATGGACGAGATTTTTTTTCCTTTTCCCAAGCACTGAAAAATGCACTGCGGCAAGATCCTGATATACTGCTCATCGGCGAAATACGTGACAAACCAACAATGCAGGCTGCCTTGACTGCTGCCCAGACAGGGCACTTGGTTCTATCAACACTGCATACAGCAAATGTTCCTGAATCCATTACAAGAATAGAAAGCCTATTTTCTGAAAAAAAACAAAATATGATCCGACAGGAATTGTCAACAGCGCTGCAAGGCATCATATCCCAAAAACTATTACTTAGAAAAACTGGCGGCAGAATCCCTGCAATGGAAATACTACTCAGCACCGATGCTGTACGCAACCTAATAGTATCAGGTAAACCACAGCAAATATCATCAATAATACAAACTAATAAAAAAATCGGCATGCAGACAATGACCATGTCCATAGCCAGTCTTAAACAAAAAAATTTTATTGATTAACTGAGGAAATTCATCTTGAAAAAATATCTTTATCAAGCAAAAACCAGCACAGGAAAAAACTGTCAGGGCAGCATCCAAGCTGGATCTTCTAGGGAAGCCATAGAAACATTACGCTCACAAAAATATATCATCATCAATTTAACCGAAAAAAAACCTATATTAACTCACTATACAAAAATTTCTCTCTTATCTCACACTAAAATCAAACAAAATAATATTATTACTTTTTGCCGACAACTCAGCATATTATTAAAATCAGGTATTTCCCTGGATGATGCAATTTTTACAATACATGAACAATGTCCTGATAAATTTTTCAAAAATATTTTATATGATATTTCATTACAAATAAAAACAGGCAAATCATTATCAGAAAGCTTGTATATATACAAAGAATTTTTTCCTCACAACTTACTTTCACTCATTTCCATAGGAGAAGCCAGCGGTAAATTAGATAACATATTAAATGACTCAGCCTCTTACCTTGAGCGTGATTATCTGTCCAAAGAAAAATTAAAAACAGCCGCCATATATCCCCTCATACTCATCAGCACTTTTTTTATCACGGCGGCCATAATGATAACATTTGTTTTGCCAATGTTTACTACTATGCTTCATAATATTCATATTCCACTGCCATTGATCACTAAAATAATTCTCTTGTCCGGAAAATTTGTCCGTGAATATAACTCGGCAATAGTTATTGCTTTATTCATACTCTTCTTTATAATTAAACTATTATGGCATAATGAACATAATAAGTTATTATTCTTTACAACAATATTAAAAGTGCCTGTGCTAAATACCCTTCTTCTAGAAACAAAAATTTTCCAATTTAGTAATAATCTTAACATTATGCTATCAGCAGGTATAACTATAGATAAAGCGATCAATGTTATTTTATCCAGTACAACCAATGTTTATTGTAAACGAATATTGCAAACTGCCCAAAACAGCATTCAAAAAGGATTTCCTCTGTCAGCAGCATTATTGAAAGAACACATATTCCCCCCTCTATTTATGCAAATGCTCCTAACTGGAGAAAAAAGTGGTAACCTATCTTATACCATGCGACAATCAGCAAAATTTTATCAAAACGATATAGATATTCTTTATAAACGTATTACTGCCTTTGCTGAACCATTTATGATTATAGTTCTTTCCCTGCTTATAGGAACATTTGTAATAGGCATCGCTCTACCCATGTTTGATGCAGCTTCTAAGCTGCCCATGTAATATTTAACTATTATAACAAGAAAGTGAGGTGTATGCAGTAAGGTTTTTGCTAAAAATTACGCCATATTTTTCCTATTTTTTATTCTTCTGATAACCTTACCGCAGAAAATGACTAAATCTTTACTAAAAGACCAGCGGGGATTCACCTTGCTGGAAATGATGATCGTTATCGTAATACTCGGTATATTAGCTGCCCTAGCCATCCCTAAATTCAGCAACTCCATCGCCCTGGCCAATACTGCTAAAATACAATCAGACCTGCAGACGCTAAATACTGCCATAACTATGCATCTTATCCAGCATGGAAGAAATCCACAGGACTTGACCACAGACCTAGCTGAATACGTAGACGATATCAGCTCCCTAGCTCCTCCTCAGGGCAAATGCCTTTTACGCAGCGGTGAAACATTAGACATAACTACAAAATCCTATACCCTCGCGCCTGATGGCACTGCCGCCACATGCCAGGGACATTACTTAAAAGAATTCGGTCACGCTGCTAATTAAACAACAGCTGTATTAATTACCGCAATAGCTAACCGTATAAAAGGATTCTGCCATAATGAAAAAATTATTTATAAAATCATTTCTAGTTCTCATTCCCCTTTTGTATATAAACATTTGCGGGATTTCCCTACACACATTATCTATGACTTTCTTATTTAGCACCTTATTCATAATATCTTATATCGACTGCCAGACATATATAATTCCCAATTATCTCTTAGCACCACTTTTTATAAGCGGCCTTTTATATCAAAAATATATCTGCACCACTATTTCAGTTGTCGATACAGGACTAGCCTTATTATTTATCAGTATAGTCTTTCTGCCTGTATATCTATTATCATCCTCCATTGGCGGTGGTGATATAAAACTATCATATACCATAGCCGTCTGGCTGTCTTACCCAGATATAATTGGAGCTGTATTAATTACCGTATCCACCGCAATATTATTTAGCCTTTATCTGATAATATACTTAAAGAAAAATACCAGCACACTTATACCATTTGCCCCCTTTCTGTCCTTGGGAGCTTTTGCCGCCGTCTTATTTCATGACCATATAGCAAATATATTAGAGAAATGGACCCTCCTATGAAAAAAAGCCATTCTGGTTTCATAAATATCGAGCTAATCACAGCATTATTTATTTTATCACTACTATTCAGTATAGCCATGCCGCAGATATTAGTAACCAAAAAAATGCAAATAGATTTTCAGGCCCAATACTTAACCAGTAACTTACGGTTAATCCAGGAAAAAAGTTTCTCCTTGCCTGAAAGTCCTTATTTTAGACCATATATAGTAGTTAACAAACAATCATACGAAATTCATAATCAGCTATATTTACCACCCACTATCATTACTATGCCAAAGGACATTTTATTGTCAGCCAATAAGGGCGGAATAATCCGTTTCAACCGCGGCAGCAAATATACTAACACTGCCTCTACCATAAAAATAAGCGACAAAAATTACACCAGAAAAGTAATTATAAATGCTTATGGCCGCATAAGGATCGATAAATAATGGGACAAAAAGGATTTATTATGCTGCCACAAATATTAATATTAAGCTTACTTTTACTCACAGCTGGCACTGTTTTTACTGTATATCATATTTACGCTGATGCCCAAACAGCAGAAAATGCCCAGATAACAGCCTTATATCTGGCAAAAAAAGAAATCGCGATCACCGAGGGACAGTTATTATCGCACGAAAAAAACTTTACTTATAAAATAAATTCAAATCAAAAAATAAATTTAAATAATTTCATTTTTACCATAAAAACAACTGTAATCCCTGACAATAATTTAAAACATATTACAACAATTATTTATTGGAAAGAAAATTCCCATGAAAAATTATTATCACTGGAAAAAACGGTATATACAAATGATTAAAAATTTCCTGAAAAACACATCCGGCAGTATTTTATTAGAAACATTATTATCAATAAATATTTTTATTATAATAATGATAAGTTTTTCCGTAATCTTCTTATCTATGCTGCATAATTACTTAAAAAATCTTTATGCTCTTGAGCTGCGCTCCCAAATGAAATTTGCTGCTGAATGTATAATACAAGACATAAAATATGCTGATTCAATTAATATCTACACCAAAGACGGTCACGATATCATAAACATTACCACCCATGCTGCCAATGACAGCAGTCATTCTCTTACTCACATAATATATCGCCAGGATGACCTTGCCTACTATCCCCGTATATTAAAAAATGACAACCCTTTGACCGGTGATAATATATTTTGCAGTACCTATATAAGATTTACATGCAGACCTCTTTCCCCTTCATCGGAAAACTGCACTTATTTATTAGATATAAAAGGATCTGAACAGACACATGCAACAAAGTACTTTTATCTTAAAACAGCTGTTGTTATGCTGGGAAAGCGCAAATTAAACTGAGGTATTTATGGATAAAAAAGGATTTTTTACCTTAACAGGTTTATGTTTTTTATTACCAATGATTTTCCTGGCAGCCAATTTTTTTCTCATTTTTTCCAATGAACAAAAAATATCCCTTCTCAGTATCAACAATGAAAAAGCTCAGTATCTTGCTGAAAGTTCCTTGGAAAAAACCTTTGCACAGCTGTGTAATAATCCAACACTTTATGACCAAATATATAGTGCGGCCCGGGAACAGCCGGCAGTTTACAAGAAAAACCTTTTGCACGTCGACAGTTATAATAAAAATCATCATCTTGTGTGTGACGTTTATTTTCAATTTTTTAATTATACCAACTCCTTATTTTCATTGACTTCCATAAGCAAATTCGATAACGCAGCAAAATCTGTAACTGTTTATATAAAGGAAGACAAACATATATTTTCCATATTACGATGGGACTATCATAATGAATATAATCAATAAATTTGCTTTTCTTTTCGTAGAACGCAAAAGCAAAACAATTGCCCTTACAATAACTGACAGCGGTATTTACCTGGCAATAGTCACCAATTCTAAAAACATATGGTATATAAAAAACATTGAACACCATACCATAGATGGACTGAATTCAGGTAATGTCTTACCACTTGAAAAATTAAAAGCCTTTATTTTAAAAAATGGCTGTCAAAACTATCCTATAATTATAAATATATCAGACAAATTTTTATCTGCCTGGCAAAATGAATTTCCTCCTATGACTAATAATGAACTTAAAAAGGCCGTTTATTGGGAAATAAAAGGCAGCAGTCCTTTAGATAATGCAGCCCTTTATGCTTTTTCTGTAGAACATTTTCCCCAAACATTTATAGTCACTATATATGCCATAACCAAAACATATATTTCAACAATATGCCAGCTTTGCTCCCAGGCTGGTCTTAAACTATACGGTGTATTTCCCATACAGCCTTATCAATATATCTATCAGGGAACAAACACTTTTATGCTGAAAAACAACAATGACCATGCTGTCTTCAAATTTCCCTTGACCGCTGCCGAAATTCCTCCCGACTATTTATTGCAGACTGCACAGACAATATTAGCTAAAAGTGACACTAATAACCTTCTGCCAGATACACTAAAACCTCCCTTTTATAACTGGCACCGTTTATCACTGCTGTTCCTGACGATCATGCTGATTTTAACAATAACAATCATGCTGACCTGCCGATTAAAAACCATTGCCACCAATAAAAACATCAGCGAGCAGACTATTCAGCTGCATAACATGGAAACACTGTCCAGACAAAAAGACAAAACAATATTATATAGCCAGGATATAGCCAGACGTCAGGCAATCTTAATAAAACTTAATCCCCATACCTTTTCATGTTATTCCATAATGGGCAGTCTGGGATTCGTCTGCCCAAGTTCTGTATATCTTACCAGCATAAAATATGAAAGAAACACTGTTTTTATCAGCGGCCGGGCAAATGATAGTAATTCTTTAAACAAATACATATCCGCCGTAAAAGATCATTCCCTGCCCCATATTTCCTTATCATCAGTAATAAAAAAAGAAACCGCTTATCCTCTTGAATTCACCCTCAAATTAGTCCAATAAAGGTAATCCTATGCAACGAAAAGACAAACAATATCTTATTATTACCATCATTATTTTTTTTATCTGGTCCTTATCTATTTACTGCCTGATTTACATTCCTTACCGCGGTCACATGGAACAGCTAAAATCAAACTTCCTTAAAAATGAACAGCAGATAACTGCCTTACAAAACTTTGCCGCCCAGCATGACAATATGGAAGATTTTCAAGTCCGCCTACAGCAGCAAAAACAATATTGGCAGGATAAACTACCTGACACAGCTAACGACACAAAATTTATCACCGAAATCCAAACTGCTGCCACTAAAGATAACATATCCCTCCTGTCAATCGAACCACTTGACACCGTAAACAGCTCTGATCCATACAGCAGCCATCTTATAAAAATAAAAATAGCAGCAGATTATTTTAGTCTACTGCTATTTCTGCGTGATCTGAATGAGCTGCCACGTTATAACATCATAAAAAAAATGACTGTAAATAAACAAACAGCTTTATTACAAACAGATCTGCTGCTCCAAATATACTTTCTCCAAAAAGATACTCCGTCTACTGACAACAATATTCAATAAATTTTTATTTGCCCCATACCATAGACAAATACATTTTGACATAATAAAAACCATATTTATTTTTTCTAAAAACAATCATAAATTTGCTATCTTTTTAACATAAGCACGTGCCTTTTGTGCATATTCTAGCGGATTAGCAATTGCAGGGTCCTGTTCTGCTTCAACTAAAGCCCAACCATTATAATTATGTTTATTCAAAATAGAAAAAATTGGTTTAAAATCTATATCACCATCACCCGGCACCGTAAACATTCCCATTCTTACACCTTTTAGAAAACTTAAATTTTCTTCTTTTACTTTTTTTACTATCTTCGTCCTGACATCTTTCAAATGCACATGTTTAATCCGGTCAATATATTTTTCTAATATCCGCAGATGATCTTCACCTGAACATACTAAATGACCAGAATCATACAACAACGAAACATAATCAGGATCTGTAAGTTCCATAAGTTTATCAATTTCTTCCTCGGTCTGAACACCTGTACCCATATGATGATGATAAACCAAAGTCATGTCTTTTTTCTTGGCAAGCACCCCCAGTTTATTCAATCCTTCAGGTACAATTTTCCACTGTTCTTTTGTATAATGAGGTTTATTAGCAAATAACGGCGTATCAATCTGTCCTTGAATACTATTTCCCTGTTCTGCTACAACAATAACTCTTGCTCCCATTTCATAAAGAAAATCCCGATGCTCAATAAATGATTTTGCAGTTGCATCATATGGCTTACTTGTTAAAAAAGAACTGAACCAAGCACTGGCAATTACCAGCTTGCGCAAAGACAAAGCTTTTTTCAATACTTTAGTATCTCGGGGAAATTTACCTCCGACTTCACAACCAGTAAAACCAGCAAGTGCCATTTCACTTATGCATTGTTCAAACGTATTTTCCTTCCCCAAGTCCGGCATATCATCATTTGTCCAGCCGATAGGACAAATTCCCAATTGTATTTTTCCCATTTTTTCCTCCTGTAAATTATTATTATATTGTTTCACATTGTACCAACGACTACGAAATATTAAAATATTTTATTCTATAAAAACCAGCCTAAATTACATTTATCCTTAAGAATACCGAAAAAGCCCAATCCATGGTAAAATAATTTATCTTCTTATGTTTTATGCAAAAAAAGCACCCGCTGATGATAAACACAAATACCATCAACAGGTGCATACTTAATCAATAATAATTACACTTTCGTAATATATTTTCTTCTTAACCGTATCATTGCTTTTCTGTACATATATGTGAACAAACAGTATTCGGCCTTTGTTCATCATTTTCCATACCAGATACGGCCAGCATTCCCCCGATATAGCTAATGATGATACTACCGCCCATGAATATTGCAGCTACTACCAGTAAAAGCCATGATCCCGCTATTATTGAAAGTATTGTCCCACCAGCTAAGGTAATCATTGTGGTCAACACCAATAATCTTTTCACTATAAAAGCCCCCTAAATTTATTGCCATCAGTATAACACATCTATTATACCTGTCAACAAAATCCATCAAAGCTTTTATATTCAAAATTATCACAATTGATTATTTTTATTGATATCTACTATATTATTTACTGCTTATATCCACCCTTTTTCTATCATGTCTATCTTGTCAATAACCGCAATAGACTTTTCTTTACCAATACGATATACATCATCCAGGTCCATTCGATAATATTCTGGGCGGAATAACTCCAGAGAAACTATATCTTCTTTCCAGCCAATCTTTTTCAAGGCATGGAATATTTTTCCCAGCTTAATGCAGCCATCACCAGGCCATACCCTGTCTTCATCCAACAGTACTCCGGTTCGAAAATCTTCCGTATCATTCAAATGCACAATAAAGATTTTATTCCCATCAGCTTTTTCCAAATCTTCAATTCTGGAAGCCATTCCATGAAAATGGAAGCAGTCAAGAGTAATACCCAGATTTTTTTTGTCAATTTCTTTAATTATAGAATATGCCTGCCCAAAAGTATTTATTGACGCTGCCTGATGTCCGATAAATTCTACTGATAAACGCATATTGTAATTCGCAGCCAAATCCGCCATTTCACTGAGGCATTCAACCGCTGATTTACGTATCTGTGAACAAGTAACTTTTTCCAAATCGACAGTAGGTACTGTTATGACTGTATTACAGCCTATTTTATTACCTACTTCACACATATATTTCAACTCGCCAAGTATTTTTTTATAATCTTCAGGCTTGCGATTATTAAAATAACACAAAGTGTTAAACGCTAACGGCTTTACCTTATGCGTTTGGAAAAATTCAGCCAGATCATCAATACTATGATTTTTCAAATAGTCAGGCAGACAATCCATCGTGCGAATTTCAATATAATCGTAATTATATTTTTCGCAAAGTTCCAAATCTTTAACTAAAGATGATTTTTCTAAAGCAGTAGCTTCATTCATACTTAATTTCATTTTTTTATAGTTCTCCCTTCATTATCGCAGTAAATCATATATATATTTGTTTGTACTTATATTATAATATTTTCTCTTTTATAATACTTACAGTATCTTGCATACTTATATAAAACTTATACTTGGAATATTCAAAAAAGTTTACTATATCACAAACAAAAATGTAAAAATCTGGCACAGTGGTTTAGGAAGATGACAAATATCATATTCGGCAATGGTTTAAAGCATCCAATTTTCTATATTGTTCTCCACCAATCCAATAACGTCTATACTCCAAAGGTGCCATTTCTACAGTCTTCTTAAAAATCATATTAAAATAGCTGGTACTGTCGTAGCCTACTTCCGCACCAATATCAGTAATACTCACATCAGAACTTATTAAAGAACTCTGGGCCTTTCCTATTCGCCGCCGTGTTATATACTGTATCGGAGAAAAACCTGTTATTTTTTTAAATTTATGTGATAAAAAAGATTCACTTATGTGCATGATTTTACACATCCTGCTGAATGTAAGCTTTTCAAAATAATGCTTATCTATATATTCCTTTACCTGTATTATTAATTCATTTTCTCCATTGTCCTTATTAATCACTTCCAATGGAATCTGTCTGGTAATGATACACAGTAAGGCTTCAGTCAGATATTGACATACCGTTTCTGCTCCATTTTTATTCTCTGCCAGCTGAAACTTCATCTGGCGAAAAATATTTTCTATAAACCCACTATTATCTCCACACTGTAATACTGGATTTATATTATCAGCCAGCAAATGATTTTCCGGCAGTCCCTTAATTTTTATTCCCCTTACAGCACAATTAAAAAAACTCATTCCCACATCAGGACTAGCCATTTCATCATGCAGCACATTACAATTAAAAACTGATAAATTTCCTGCTTTTACACTATATAGATTATTACCTATACGATGTATTCCTTCACCATCATATACATAGACAAGTTCCAGCCTATCAGTGTGCAGATGCAGTAATGATGGATAATTTGCCTGTGTTTGGTCTGCTTCAGATACATATAATAGCTGTGTATCTTTTTCGATCCCCGGTTCAAAACCATTTTTCAAATAATGCTGTACTGTCACCCTTCTTCCTCCTTACTTAAATTATTAATTCTTTAAATATATTCATAATTTTTCTATATATTGTTTTGCTTTTTCTTCATCATTTGCCCCATAGGCTCTAAAGTCTTCTTCAATTTTTTCCAAAGAACGTCCTTTAGTTTCAGGGACCCAGAACTTTACAAAAATCAAAGCTACTACGCCGATACAAGCAAAAGTATAAAAAGTTCCTGATAATCCTACAATAGATAACAACACTGGAAATGTTAGTCCTATTGCAAAATTTGTAAGCCACATGCATAAAACTGCCACCCCCATACCCATACCACGCAAGCGCATCGGGAATATTTCTGAAAGGAGCAGCCATGTAGTTGGTGCAATTAAGCCTTGATTACACATCATAAAGGTAACTGTCATCAATAATATAAAATAAGGGAAAAATTCTCTATGAGCAAATAAAAGACTTGATGTCCCAATAATAATGTGACAGACCATTGTTGTAACAAACCCTAGCATCAAAAGTTTACGAACACCGTGGCGCTTCATAAGATAAATACCATAATATGTAGCGAGTACCGAAATGACGCCATTAGCTATATTACCAACAATTGCTGCATTTGTACTAAATCCTGCATTTTGGAGAATCTGCGTGCCATAATACATAACAGAATTAACTCCGCCAAGTTGATTACACATGGCAATACCAATTGCTATAAAAACAATCCGGCGAATCCACGGTGTTCCTAATTCTTTCAATTTAACTTGTTTTACCGAACTTTCACGTTCAATATTAGTCTTAATTTCTTCTAATTCCACAACAGCTTCTTCTTCATTACGTATCTTCTTTAAAACACCTAGTGCTTCTGTAATTAAACCTTGTCTAACAAGCCAACGCGGACTTTCCGGCATACGATACATACTTACAAACAAGCAAACTGCCGGTATTGTGGCAACAGACAACATCCAGCGCCATATATGACCAGCTTCACCAAAAAAAACTGCCAGAATAGCATTCATAACAAATGCCATCAGCTGTCCTGATACTATCATCAGTTCATTCTGGGTAACCAACCGACCGCGCCCTTCTACTGGTGACATTTCTGACAAATACGCAGGAACTGTTACCGAAGCACCGCCCACTGCAATCCCTAAGATAAAGCGAAAAACTATAATCACATCAAAACTTGGTGATAAAGCACAACCTATTGTAGCAAAAAAGAATACTACCGATAAAATAAGCAGCATTTTTCGTCGGCCTTTAATATCAGCTATGCGGCCACCAAAAAAAGCTCCCAAAGCAGCTCCCAGCAAAAGACTGCTGGCAACCATTCCTTCCATAGCCGGAGTTAGATTCAACTGATCAGGGGCAGCCATAAAAGGCAATGCTCCATTTATTACACCGGTATCATACCCAAATAATAATGCCCCAAATGTAGCAGAAAATGCTATTTTTCGCAAAAAATTTTTACCTTTAATATTTAACTGAGTAGCCATATTTTATCCTCCCATTTTTAAAACATCTACAATTATTATCCAGTTTATAGATAATCACATTTCTGAATACAGTTATTATTTTTTATAATAACTGTATTTCATATGCAGTAACCATTTAGTAATAATTTATATTGTTCTTAAGATTCTATTTAATATAGGTAAATGGAAAAATTCTGTTAATTAATAGTGGATTTACTATCTTACCATTCTGGTTACAGTAAATGACAATTTTTTCACAATCAGTATAAAAAATATTACATTAATGCATTTAAAGCAATATACCTTATTATGTTTATTAATATATTTTATAATAATAATATATTAATAAATAAATTATTATTATGAATGATGCTATAATTATTTTCTGCGAAGCTGCTACATGCATATATTTTCCCGTAAATATACTATATTTCATTTTTTCATCCGCATTAAAAGGAGATAAACTACAGAGCGGCACTCGACTGTAAATTTACAAAACCAATATTATTGATATGGCAGCTTCGTATTATTAATATTCTCTAGCTTGCTTTATTTTTTTATAGGTTTCCTCATATACCTTATTAATACGTGGATTTTTTGATACTGCAGCAACTCCTACGCGCCACCAATCTCCATATCCATGCACCATTGTTTTTGGCAGCACTTTTACATCTATAAGTGTAGAAACACTTTGCTTTTTGGCATCTGCTAAAGCATGCCTCAACTCTTCGGCTGTTGTCACTTTATAAGTTCTACAACCATAAGAAGCTGCATTCATAGCAAAATCAACAGGCACCAATCCACCATCAAGTTTGTTAGTTTTTTCATTGCGAAATCTGAATTCAGTACCAAAGCTTCCCATTCCATGTCCTATTTCAAGGTTATTAATACAGCCAAATGCCATGTTATCAAATAAAATGATATTTATTTTTTTATGTTCTTGAATAGAAGTAGGAAGCTCTGAATGCAGCATCATATACGAACCGTCACCTACAAAAGCATACACTTCTTTGTCAGGCTCTGCCATTTTTACACCCAAAGCTGCATTGACCTCATATCCCATACAGGAAAAACCATATTCAACATGATAACTGTTTTTTTCTTTCACTCTCCATACTCTTTGCAAATCTCCGGGCAATGAACCCGAAGATCCAATTACCACATATTTATCATCCAAAAACTCATTTAATATTCCTAAAGCATTTGTCTGTGTCATATATGAATTAGTAATGTTATGAAATTCCTCAAAAACTTTTTCATGGTCAAGCGCATCATTCACCTCAGGAACAAAATCTTTTCCAGTATATTTTACATGGTATACCCTGTCTACTTCTGTATCATATTTTTCTTTTGCTTCTCTTATTTCATTAACATAAGCTGACTTATACCCGCCCGCTTTGTCTAAAGCACTGTCTATTGCCTCCAATGCTGCCTTAGCATCAGCTACTACCCGCATCCCATCGAGTTTATATGCATGAAATTCCGACACATTTATATTAAGGAATTTCACTTGTGGATTTTGAAATAACCATTTGGACGAAGTAGTAAAATCCGTATAACGCGTCCCAACTCCGATTACTAAGTCAGCTTTTTTTGCTATTATATTAGCTGCCAATCCACCAGTTTCACCTATACCACCAAGATTCATTTTATCATTCCAGACTATCAATCCTCGTCCTGCCTGAGTTTCTCCAAATGGAATGTTATATTTATGGGCGAAATTTCTAAAAGTATCCCATGCTTCAGAATATTTTACTCCGCCTCCACATATAAGGAGCGGTTTTTTCTTTGCCTTTATAAGCTTTACAGCATCATTGATCATATCTGTAGTCGGCGGTCTACGATCAATTCTATGTACTTTTTTAGCAAAAAAATATTCCGGATAACCATAAGCTTCCCCTTCAACATCCTGTGGTAAGGCAATCGTTACTGCCCCAGTGTCGGCCGGATCAGTAAGCACCCGCATCGCATTAATCATAGCTGTCATAAGTTGTTCGGGTCTTGTTATTCTATCCCAATATTTACTCACCGCTTTAAATGCGTCATTAGTACTGATAGAAAGATTTGTCGGTTGTTCAATTTGCTGCAACACCGGATCAGGCTGCCGTGTAGCATAAACATCGCCTGGTAAAAACAACACCGGAATGCAATTTGCCGTTGCTGTTGCCGCTGCTGTCACCATATTAGCTGCTCCTGGTCCTACTGAGGAAGTACAGGCATAAATCTGTTTTCGCAGCTTCTGCTTGGCAAATCCCATCGCTGCATGTGCCATCCCCTGCTCATTGCGTCCCTGGTGAACTATCAGCTCTCCCGGATCTTCCTCCAATGCTTGTCCCAGACCAATTACATTGCCATGACCAAAAATGGTAAATATTCCCTTAAACATTTTATTTTTTTTGCCATCAAATTCAATATATTGATTATTTAAAAATTTCACTAGTGCCTGTGCCGTAGTAAGGCGGATCGTTTTAGCCATTTTATCCATTCCCCTCATTACTTATATAAACTATTTTTCTGGCCATATTTTTACATTTTTATCTAAAAGCCATATATGTTCCTTATCGTCAGTACGTGTTTTTACCCACGGATTACCGGGTAAATGCCTTATCATCCAGCTATACCACATAACATAGCCAGGTGCCGCGACCTGAGGATGAGTCTGCCCTCCCGGCACAGAACACCAGCTGTTATGCGATATTTTAAAAGCTTCATCACCAATAAAGCATCCACCGAACCCTTGTGGTTTATCAAATTTATAAGTATACACTTCCGGCTGCGGATGAAAATGAGGTATATAACTCGTCCAGCGTCCTGGTTTATTTATTATTTCACCATTTACCATATTGGAATACGGTGCATTTTCATAATCAAAAATCGTCCGCACAGTCCGTTCCGCACAACCGCCCCATTGTCCCTTACCAAAGACATCACATTGTACATCTTCAGGACGATAAAATTTAGCAGAAAAGTCTTTGTCATTTTCTGTCTTTTGTATCAGGACTTCAGCATCATTTAGTGCTTCAATAGTTACCGTTAGTCCCCGGCAAACATGAAGACAGTATGGGTTTTCGTCAAATAACGATATTCTTTTCATCTTTTTACTATTATTTTCCCATGCTATAGTAATCTCACCAGTTAAAATCACAAAGGCCATTTCTTTATCCGCAGCAGTAAAAGAAACTTTTTCCCCTTTATTCATTACCTGATAGCCAATATCCATCATTGCATTACTCTGTACTGTAACCATTCTATTATAGCCATGTTTTAAAATTCTGCCTAAACGCCCAAATTTCTTTTCATTCATAATATAACCTTCCAATCTACAGGAATTATAACCTGTTCATCCTTTCGTTCATTAATAAACTTATAAATGGATTTTATATCTTGCATTGCTTCCGAGCAGCTGTGACTTGCCACCACCATAGCAGCATGAGCCGTTGCACAACGCAGGCACTGTGGCAATTCCCAGTGTTCTAATAAGCCATAAATAAACGCTGATCCATATGCATCGCCTCCACCGAAAGACTTCAAAAGTTTTACCTTATATGAATCCACCTTATATGCTTTTTTGTCAGCACCATAAGCAACTGAGCCTTTTTTCCCATGTTTTATTATGACTATTTTATTTCCCAGTCTTATATATTTATCAGCAATTTCGTGATCAGCAACTTTATTATGCCCATATTGCAGATTTTCCGTTAAATCAAATTCCTCCCGTGACCCCATGATAACATCACTCATCTGCCCGGCAAGTGAATAATATATACTCACTTCAGAAAGACTATCCCAATTATAGGGTCGATAATCAATATCAAAAATTATTTTCGTGCCATGTTCCCTGGCATAGCGCATTGCCATAAAACATGCTTCCCGGGATGGCCTGGCAGCCAGAGCTGTGCCAGAAATCAATAATATTTTGCTATTGCTGATATATTCTTCTGATACATCTTCCGGGGAAATCATCAAATCAGCCGCCATATTACGGTACATTAGAATCTGGCTGTCAACAGGACTGGATATTTCAGTAAAAGTTAGTCCCAGTTTTGCCCCATTTTTTACTCTGACAATATATTTTGTATCAATATCCCTTTCCTGAAAAAAACTTTCCACAAAAGTTCCAAATTGATCATCTGATACAGCTCCTATAAATCCCACTTTCTTGCCCAATTTTGCCAATCCAACCGCAATATTAGCCGGGCTTCCTCCGAGATACATAGTAAACGTTCTGACTTTATCCAGTGTTCTGTTAAGTTCATTAGGATTAAAATCTATTGTTGCGCGCCCCATGGGTATTACATCCATAGGTTTGCCTTCATCAAAATCCAATAATGCCATTTTTATCACTGCCTTAAAGTTTATTTTTTAATCCAAAGATTTCCATATGTTTAACAATATTTTCCCTTGTTCCTTTTACTATTGCATCACTGACCGCAAAATAGCCAGCAGTTTTATCATTCTCGATTGTTTTTCTCACGCAGGCAGCAGCACTATCATAAGAAGCCGTAGCAATATTGATTTTCTTGATTCCGTTATGAATACAATTATGAAAATCCTCCTTAGTCAACCCTGTACCACCGTGTAAAACCAAAGGACATTTTACTGCTGCATTTATTTCCCTAAGCCGATCAATCCTAAGTTTTGGCTCTACCTTATAATTGCCATGTGCCGTTCCTATAGCGACTGCCATTGCCGTGACTTTTGTAGCCGCAGCAAAATGTTCTGCTTCTGCCACACTGGTAATAGCTATATCTACATCCTTATAGTCACCTTCAGCCCCACCGACTTTTCCTATTTCCCCTTCAACATCCGCACCGTACTCATCAGCAAGTTTCCTTACTTCTTTAGTAAGCCTTATATTTTCCTCTAGTGGATATTTAGACCCATCAAACATTACCGAAGTAAATCCCAGTTCCAAGGCCAGCTTTATCGTTTTTAATGAAAACCCATGATCAAGATGAACTGCTATTGGAACCTTTGACAGCTTCGCTGCAGCTATCATTACTGGTCCCAACAATTCAAGCGGTGAATACCGCAGCCTTCCTTCTGCTATCTGGATCATAATAGGTGCTTTCATATATTCAGCAGCTTCTATTGCTCCCATTGCCATTTCCATATTGGATACATTAAATGACCCTATAGCATAAGAATTATCTTTTACTGACTGCAGAAGCTCCCCCATTTTTACAAGCGCCATCTATAACTCCCCCTATATCATATTTCTCAAAACAATTTTTTATATATCGCCACGATATCATCTTTTGTAGGTTGGCGCATAGTATTTGCCGGACTACCGCTATCTATTGCATCTTCAGCCATTTTTTCCAATTGTCCCATAAATTCTTCCTTGTTAATATTTAATTGTGTTAATGTAGGCACTTCTAAAGATTGGCAAAAGCGTGACAATTCTTTAACCAAATTTTCTGCTGCCGCATCATCACTTATACTTTTATCTGCTACTTTCATAATACGAGCAATTTCAGCAAAACGCTTTGTATTTTCCTTAACTGCAAATTCCATGCAGGCAACAAGGAGAATTGCATTTGATATGCCATGTGCCACATGAAAAAGTGCCCCTATTGGCCGACTCATCCCATGAACAATAGTAACAGAAGAATTATTAAAAGCTATACCCGCCTCCGTAGCAGCCAAGGACATCTGCATTCTGGCCTTAGTATTATTACCATCGTTAAAACATATTGGCAGATTTTCATGAATGCGTTTTATTGCCGAAAGAGCAAATATATCGGAAAGAGGCTGTGCTTTTCTGGAAGTGTAAGCTTCTATCGCGTGGCATAATGCATCTATTCCCGTAGCGGCTGTAACTTTTGGCGGTGCAGTTAGCGTAAATGAAGGATCAATTATTGCCAGCTGTGGTAAAATTGACGGCCCAGCCAAAAGCATTTTTACATTATTTTTCGTGTCTGAAATAATCGTAAACTGGGTAGCTTCCGATCCCGTACCAGCAGTAGTGGGAACTGCTACCAAATATGGGACATGGGCATCTATTGACTTGTGCATATAATCACTGATATTTCCCTTGCTTACGGACATAAACCCTATTGCCTTAGCTGTATCCATAGGGCTTCCGCCTCCCAGTCCGATGAGAAAATCACAATTATCCTTTTTATATAATTCTACACCTTTTTCTACCATAATATCGGTAGGTTCCCCATTTACTCCATCATAAATAGTATATCCTATATTACATGCGTCAAGCGCATTTGTGACTTTTTTCGCATTACCAAACTTCACCATGAATTTATCAGTAACTACAAGTGCCTTACTTCCCTTGTTTTTTAAATATTTACCTATATCATTTATGGCGCCTTCACCTGATAAAATTTTATTAGGAACAAAAAATATTTTAGACATTAACGTATCTCCTTTTTGAGTATATTTTGTAATATTAAGTTATAAATTGATTATATTATGGTTATAATATAATACAAAATAACAAAAATATCAATATATTTTTATCAAAAAGTGATATAAAATAATATTTAATTTATCTTATGCCAGTCAACATAATTTCTACTAAAAAATACAAAATCAATACCTTATTTCTCAATACAGCATTGGTTATATATTATCTATAGTAATAAAAAAAATATATATTCTCAGCCTAAATATAAACATACTAAAAAACTGCTCTATCAAATAACTCTATTTACTATATATAGTCAAAAACCTATAGTACTATAACAGAAATTTTTTGATATAGCAGCCTTGCACAAATATATTTTATTTTATTAATATTTATCTTCGTCTGGGTAATATAATTTCACATTATTACTTTTAAAATAATTCAAATATTTCTGAGGTGGTCTATTATCAATAACAACATCGTTAAAATCTTTCAACTGCGCATATGTCATAAGTGACGATACATCAAGTTTCGATGAATCAATCAACAATATTTTAGGTGCAGTTTTCTCCATCATAAATTTTTTAGTTTCACATTCCAGCGGAGATGTATTTGTCACACCATTTTCCAAAGAAACTCCTGCTGATGCTAGAAATATTTTTGATATATTATAATTGTTCAGGCATTTCAAGACACTAGAACCGATAAATGCCTTAGAAGGATAATAAAAAGTTCCACCCGTACAAATAATATTAAATTGGGCATAATTAGCAGCTGCATTAATTATATACAGGCTGGTAGTCAGTATGGTAAGGTTTCTCACATTTGCCAGATAAGGAATAAGATGCATCGTTGTTGTCCCTGAATCAATAAATATGACATCATTATCTTTTACAAAACCTGCTGCGAGCTTTGCTACAATTTTCTTTTGCTCAGAATTTTTTACCTCTCTGGACGCAAAAGGTTCCGGTTCCCCCGTATTTTGCTTGAGCATTATTCCCCCGTATACTTTTTTTACTATATCCTGTTTTTCCAATTCATTAATATCACGCCGTATTGTATTTTTAGATACACCAAATTTATCACAGAGCCTATCTATGGAAATTGTATTAGTTTCCTGCAGCAGTTCTTTTATATTGTTTATTCGATCTATTTTCATAGGAAAACATTCCTCTCAAATTTAGTATGGAAAAACAATACCAATATATCATTAAAATATATTGGTATTGTTTTTGTCATTTATTGATAACATTATAATACATTATTACTATTGATACAATAGCCTTATCATATAACTCTCCTGCTTTTTTCCCGTTAATTCGGCATAACATTCTTATGGACTCTCGCGTTGTGTTAGTTAATATAAATTACAAAAAGTATTTTATCGTTTTTTTCTATTTTATAAGAAAATGATTACATAAAATATTATGTTCTTTATCTACAGTTCTGAAAAACGGACAAAAGGTCATTCATAGCAATATGTCAATATCCTGATTCTATTAAAATTTCCTAAACTATTATAAAAAAATAACTATTACAACTAAAGCCATGATAATTATATTTAAATTTTTATATTTATTATTGACAATTATAATAAATCATGCTATTTTATATTCAATAGATAATCATTAATTAATCATAACATTACCATTATTTTATAAAAATATGAAAGGAGTTATAAAATGTCAAAAACAGATCAACTAGCTTATAGCATGATCGCCTCAGCCGGTGATGCTCAGGCATTACAATTTAAGGCACTAGATTGTGCTAAAAAGAATGACTTTGCCGCATCACAAAAAAAAATGCAGGAAGCTGATACTTTATTGATTAAAGCCCATCAACTGCAAACAGACCTCATAAGAGAAGAAGCCAATGGGGTAAAAAATGAATTTTCCATATTGTTAGTTCACGCGCAAGGATATGTAAACAACGCAATTCTCAATAAAAAAATCATTGAACAAATGATTGAGATATACCAGGAATTGCGTAAATAATATTTTATATTTGTTTAACTGCAGGTAAAATAATCTAATTATATATTTGTTTTAATTTTTCATAATATTGTTAGTATAATAAATTTTATAAACAGGTGATATAAATGATAAACATTGGAATTATTGGCATTGGGCGTATTGGCCGTGTACATGGTGAAAGCATTACAAAATTTGTTAAAAACGCTAAAATTAAAGCTGTAGCTGATCCTTTTTTAAATGAAGACGGTAAAAAATGGGCTGCTTCACTAGGCATAGAAAACACCTATACAGATTATAAAAAAATCCTTGCAGACAAAGACATCTCTGCTGTTCTAATATGTGCTTCCACCGATACCCACGCTCCTATTTCCATTGAGGCAATAAATGCTGGTAAACATGTATTTTGCGAAAAACCAATTGACCATAGTGTAAAAAAAATAGAAGAAGTCATGGATATTGTAAAACGGTCCGGCTTAAAATATCAGGTTGGCTTTAATCGTCGTTTTGACCACAATTTCAAAGCAATAAAGG
Organism: Pectinatus sottacetonis; assembly: GCF_015732155.1. Taxonomy (NCBI): domain Bacteria; kingdom Bacillati; phylum Bacillota; class Negativicutes; order Selenomonadales; family Selenomonadaceae; genus Pectinatus; species Pectinatus sottacetonis. The sequence continues at coordinate 2,114,280 of NZ_WIQK01000001.1, read as the reverse complement.
ACGCTGTTGATGCCGGCAAAATCGGCAAACAGCAAATAATAAAAATCACTTCCCGCGATCCTGAAGCACCTCCCATTGAATACGTAAAAGTATCCGGTGGCATTTTCTTTGATATGACAATACATGATTTTGATATGGTTCGCTATCTCTCCGGCAGTGAAGTCGATGAAGTATTCGCCGTCGGTTCTGTGACCGTCGATCCTGAGATAGGCAAAGCAGGCGATATTGACACTGCTGTCATAACAATGAAACTGGCCAACGGAGCCACCGCTGTAATAGATAACTGCCGCAAAGCTGTTTACGGTTACGACCAAAGAGCAGAAGTATTTGGCACAAAAGGCTCCATTGCTATAGGAAACGACAGTAATTCATCAGCTGTATTGAGCAATGAAAGCGGCGTAACTGGTGAAAAACCAATGTATTTCTTCCTGCAGCGCTATATGATGGCTTATGCAGCTGAAATAAATTCCTTTATTGATGCTATCATCAATGATAAACCCACAGCCGTTAATGCCAATGATGGTCTACAGCCTGTTTTAATAGGGCTGGCCGCCAAAAAGTCTGTTGACGAAAATCGGCCTGTAACCATTGCTGAAATAAAAAAATCTTTCGACCTATAAACTTTACCAAATTATTTTCAATATTGCTATATACTTGCTTACACCTCCATATAAAAATAAAATAAATTTTCTAAAACTGCCGCACATTATATTTTCCAACAAATATATGTGCGGCAGTTTCTCTTTACAAGTCAATCATTTATTGATTCCAATATTTCATTTATTATATAAAAAATGAAACATATATTGCACCTGTAATTATTAAGTGTTAAAATAGCGTTATCCGAATTAAATAATTAAATACCTTATTTGGGAAAGGATTGATATAACAATGTCACAAATGGATATCGGCGTGATAGGAATGGCTGTAATGGGAAGCAATCTTGCCCTTAACATAGCTGACCACGGCTTTAAAGTTGCTGCTTATAACCGCACTGCATCAGTTACTAAAGAAGTAATTACAAAACATCCTCATAAAAATATGGACGGTTTTTATAATTTAGAGGATTTTTTAGCTTCATTAAAAAGTCCCCGCAAAATTATTCTTATGATTAAAGCAGGCAAACCTGTTGACATGATCATTGAGGAACTTCTGCCTCACTTATCTCCTGAAGATATCATCATTGACGGTGGCAATTCATTTTTTGAAGATACAATTCGTCGTTATGACTATCTGAAAGAAAAAAACATTTACTATTTCGGTGTTGGTATTTCCGGCGGAGAAAAGGGAGCCAGACTTGGTCCTTCCATAATGCCGGGTGGCTCCAAAGAAGCTTATCCCCATATCCAGCCGATTTTAGAAGCAATTTCTGCTCATGTAGGCAGCGAACCATGCTGTACTTATATTGGTGACAATGGTGCAGGCCACTATGTAAAAATGGTTCATAATGGTATCGAATACGCAGATATGCAGCTTATTACAGAAGCATATCTGCTGCTCCGCCATATTGGTGGTTTCAACAACCAGAAATTATCACAAATTTTTAATGAATGGAACCAAGGAGAACTGCACAGCTATCTGATAGGTATTACAGCAGATATTTTTGCCGAAAATGATGAAAAATCAGGCGGCCAGATTGTTGATAAAATTTTAGACAGTGCCGGCCAAAAGGGAACAGGCCGCTGGACTAGTATCCAGTCATTGAAGCAAGGCGTTGATATATCTATGATCACTGCCGCCTGCAACACCCGTGTGGTTTCCAATCTATTAGACGAACGGAAAAAAGCATCCAAAGAAATTGCCGCCCCGTCATATAATGCAGAAATAGGTGCTGATTTTATCGAAGAAGTACGTAAAAGCCTTTATGTTGCCAAAATAATTGCTTATGCCCAAGGGTTTTCCCTGTACCGTTCTGCCTGCCACGAATATAACTGGCAGCTCAATTTTGCCAAAATTGCTTCCATATTCCGTGCTGGATGCATCATTCAGGCAAAATTTCTCAACAAAATAACTGAAGCCTATAAAAAGAATGAAAACCTTTCCAACCTGATGTTTGACGAATTTTTCCTTGCTAATATCAACAAAAACCAGTCCAGCTTAAGAAAAATTGTTTCCTTAGCTGTAAATAAAGGTATCCCTATTCCAGCTTTTTCCAATGCCCTCCAATATATAGATGCACATCGCAGCACTCAGCTTGGTGCCAATCTTATTCAGGCACAGCGTGATTACTTTGGTGCACATACATTTAGACGCACAGATATAGACGGCTCTTTCCATCATGAATGGCAAGAACACTATAAAAAATAATATAAGCTTAAATTTATTTTGGGGCTGTTGCATGAGCGGCATTGACCTCATAAGAATGCAGTTACCGCCACTACTCGGCTTTTGGTTCCTAATGGTGACCAAATAAAACCTATTACTGTATATTTTTATGAAGGAAAGTGTTTCATGCAACAGCTTTTTTGTCAGCATAAATCTTGTAAAATGAGTGATATATATGAAAAAAAATCCAATTGTCCAATTGCCAATTTTACGCAGTTCCTATGAAAACCTCACCAATGCTGAACGACGAATTGCCGATTATATCATGGACAATCCCCATACATTCATAAAACAAACTGTATCTGATATCGCATCCTCTACCAAAAGCTCTGAAATAACTGTATCAAGATTTTGTAAAAAACTAGGGTTCAACGGCTTACAGAATCTTAAAATAGCCCTAGCCAGTGGAATTAAGCCATCAAACAACCTTAATTACCAAAACATTGAAACTACTGACTCTTATCAGCTAATAGCAGGAAAAATTTTTCAAAATATTACTGATGGATTAAATGACACCTTAAAATTATTAAACTTTGCTGATGTCGACCATGCTGTAACTTTGCTCAGCAAGGCCAAACGAATCGCAGCTTATGGTTTTGGCAACTCCGCCACCATCTGCAAAGATATCGAAACAAGATTTATCCGCTTTGGTATTCCTGTCCAAGCTTACTCAGATTCACACCAGCAGTTTACTTCTGCCTCTCTCTTGAACAAAAACGATGTCATCATCGCCGTATCCCATACAGGCTCCTCGACAGAATTGCTGGAATCAGTAAAAATTGCTAAACAAAACGCTGCCAAAATAATTGCCATTACAAGCTATAGCAACTCAGCTTTATCTAAACTTGCTGATATAACATTAACAGGAATGGGGCGTGAAGTCCATTACCGTTCCGAAGCAATGGCCTCAAGACTGATCCATATTGCTATTGTCGACCTTCTGTATACAGGTATGTCCATAAAAAAACATACCTCTTATGTAAAAAATATCAACAAAATGCGCAAAGTTATTGCCCAAAAAAGGAATACATAATTATTTGCTGTCCTAATAAAGAGAAAATCTCATAAAACATCATAACTAAAAATTATAAATCAGCTTGTTAAATAAGCAAAAAGATCTGCCCGCACAGGTGTAATCAATTCATAAACTATCTTAAACCCGTTGTATTGGGGCGCAGCAACAGGCCTGCCTACTGCTCTTATCTCTCCTAAAAAATAAAACTCCTTATTTTCCCTGTCATCATGCCGTTTTCTTAAAAATAAAAATATATGGTTATTTTCCTTTTCCGCCTCATATATATGCCGGGCATCATGGGAATCAAGCTTTCTATTAAGTTTTGAATAGGCCGTTATCTGTTTGTCCGATATAAACTTATTGGCATACGCAACACGTTTTTCATCCGGCCTCATATAGTTGATAAAAACCGGCATTGTATGTGTCGTTTTTTCATAAAAATATCCGGCCATGGCATTAGGATTTATTTTTTGCGGCCAGTTAAGCAGATAACACACTTCTTCATACGTATACTTTTTATACAAACATAATGAAGTATCTTTATAATTATTAACATATTCTTTTTTATACCTGGTTTCCGCTAATAACAAGATTCCCTCCAGTTCAGCCTTATAATCTTTATCCTGAATACATTCCTTAAATTCATCAGCAATTACATAACCATCATTTTTCTTTTTTATAAATACACAATGCTGGTACTTTTGCTGCTCATTGCTTATTGTAAAAACATTAGTCAGATTATTTATTATTGATTTTTTCACTTCATCTGACATCCCCAAATTATAATTCACAGCCAATGTTTCCTGCAAATGACTAAAGAATTTATCATCATATTGCAAAAGAAGCTTTAATGCTTCTATCTCGTAAACTCTTTTACCGCGGGCAAAACGCCGACAGATAAATAGCAATATTTCTTCCTGTACATTATTAAAACGGATATTATATTCCCGTTCATATTTTTGTAAAAAAGAATAATACGACCCAAACTTATCAATATATTTCATTATGTCGATTGTACCAAAATAAGCAAAATCATTAAGCTCAGGAATTCTTCCAAGCTTATTTTTCAGATCCTCATATGCTTTTTTCAACAACGCTGTATTATTCAAACGTGCCTTATCTATTGACTCATAAATACGTTTTTGCGCTATCAAATCAAAGCTCACTGTTGACGGTCCATACAACATAGTTTTACCTTCACCGATACAGCGCCGCATATCATCCTTATTACAAGAATTATCGCCAAACAATGCCATTGGTATCATAAAATTATTATCATAATTCCCTATAAAATCGAGGATAACAACATATTCCTTGCCCTTATATTTACGCAGACCTCTTCCCATTTGTTGTACAAATACAATAGGTGACTTTGTCGGGCGCAGCATAATTATCTGATTTATATTAGGGATGTCAATACCCTCGTTCATTATATCAACAGAAAATATATAGTCCAGCCCATTTTCCCGTTTCTCTTGTTCCAGCTGCAATACAGCTTTATCACGCAGTCCGGCAGGAGTGGCTGCCGATAAAGCCGTCGTATAGAAACCCCGCTTATTAAATTGCCGTGAAAGTTCCTTTGCTTCATCTATATTACGACAAAAGACAAGGCCTCTGACACGTTCTCCACTGTATCCATAAAAGCCCGCCTGTTCTATTATATGATTGATCCGCTCAGCACTTACCAAGTCATTAAAAGAAACATCATCCGTAATTTTTTGTCCGTTTATTTCTATATCTGCCAGCCCAAAATAGTGAAACGGACACAGCATATCGTCCTTCATTGCTTCCTGTAACCGTATCTCATATGCTATATTATTACCAAATATGTTATATATATCAAAATTATCTGTTCTTTCCGGTGTCGCTGTCATTCCTAATAAAAACGACGGCCGAAAATAATCAATGACTTTTTGGTAGCTTACTGCCCCAGCTCGATGTGTCTCATCAATTATGATATAATTAAAATACGTTGGAGCAAATTGATTTAATATATCATCCTTTGCAATAGTATTTATTGTAGCAAAAATAAAATCAGCAGCAAAATTTCTTTTGTCAGCCGCTAGGAATCCCGTACTAATATCATTCCCCATAACTCTTCTGTAGCTTGCCTCAGCCTGATGTAATATTTGTTCCCGATGAGCAACAAATAGCATTTTATGCGGCTTAAATTGTTTCACATCCATTGCGCTCAAAATAGTTTTGCCTGTCCCCGTAGCCGAAATCAAAAGAGCCTTATTTTTCTGCTGGAAACGCATTTCCGTTAAAGCTTGCAATACTTTTTTCTGCATCGCATTAGCGGTCAGCGGCACTACATCATTATGAAGCATATTATGCTCCTGATAGATTTTTCTTATAGATAAATAATTTATTTTATATTTTTCCAGCCATTTCCCTGTCAAAATAGATGCATTGTTCCATAACTTATTAATATCCTTCTTTATATTATTCGATAGCTGTCCATTTTTTAAACAAGTAAATTTTATATTCCATTCCTTATTTACTTTAAGAGCATTTTGTGTCATATTGGAACTGCCAATTATAAAAGTATCTGTGTCTTTTTTGCTGAAAACATAACCCTTTATATGAAAATTATCACCAGTACAGATACGCATCTCTATATTGGAAAATTTATTTAGTTCCTCTATAGCAGCAGGTTCACTAAAATACAAATAATCTGTAGTCAGTACCTTCCCTTTAATACCCTTTTTAGCCAACATCTTTAAACAATCTTTTAACATAATCAAACCACTTTTAGTTATAAATGCCGTAATAAAATAAAAACTTTCAGCTGTTTTTAAATTTTCTTCCAGACAAGCTATTACCGTTTTTCCTTGTTCTGTATCATTATAAATAAGTTCCGGCTGCAGCTCCTTTGCCGAATTAACCTTTTCATCAGCAAAACCTGTCCATACAGCTTTTAATAATTCTTTTTTTCTAAAATCCATAATTACTATTTCTTAACTCCTAAAATTTTTAGACTATGTATCTTTTCCTTATTATATTATGCTATATAAACAAGAAAATAACCATATAATATTTTCATTCATAAATACCCACGGGTTCTTCTGTCAGCTCTTCTAAGGTCAGACAAAAGGCCATAACCTTTTTCACCTTAATTAGTGAAGATCCTAGCAATTCTATAGAAAAATTTCTTGTAAATTTCTTGACATTTTGATTAAATGGTTGTATATTTTTAATTAGAAATTAGCACTCACTTACTGAGAGTGCTAATAAAGAATCAGGGCACTTCATTTAGTAAGAGGTGATGTTATTATGCTCAATAAAAGGAAGCAACGAATATTACAAGCTATCATTGATGATTATATATCAACAGCTGAACCCATAGGCTCAAGAACAATCGCCAGGAAATATAATCTTGGCATAAGTCCTGCTACAATACGTAACGAAATGGCAGATTTAGAATTTCTTGGCTATATAGAACATCTTCACACATCCTCAGGGCGCATACCATCATCAAAAGGGTATCGTCTTTACGTGGATGATCTTTTGACACCTACGATGCTCAGCGATAGTGAAATGAACTTAATAGAACAGTGGTATGACACAAAAGTGCAGCGTTTAGACGGTGTATTTCGTGAAACGGCTAAAATAATATCACACCTTACTAATAATATTTCAATGGTTATAACGCCGCAATTGGCTGAATCAGTATTTAATTATATAAAGTTTGTGCCGCTTGACGATGAACATGTAATTGCTGCTATTATGAGTGATACAGGTTATATTGAAAATAAAATAATAAAAATGCCTTTAAATACTTCATTAGCAGACTTTGAGCAAATGGCTGTCGTAATCAATGAATATTTATCCGGTAAAAAAATTCATGATATAAGTATGGGAGCACTGCATCAAATGCGCTCACAAATAGTTGATGCTGCTGCTTTTAATAAAATAATAAACATTCTTGAACAAATTCTGGCTAATGAAAAACGCAACAGGATATATACAGAAGGTACTCCACAGCTGTTGGAACAGCCGGAATTCCACGATATAAACAAAGTAAAAAATATTTTAATGATGCTTGAAGAAGAACCCGTCCTGCGCGACATTCTCTATAGTCATACATCTGACAATACCGGACTCACTGTCACAATTGGCCAGGAAAACAAATACAATACTATTAAGGACTGTAGCATTATAAGAGCTACTTATCATCTCGATGGACAGCCTCTCGGAACTATAGCTGTTCTTGGCCCTACACGTATGGAATACAGCAAAATAATGGCTCTTTTGGAATTTATGAATGAAAACATGGCACAAATTTTAAAGCGATATTTATAGAGTTAATGTTTATATTATAGAAAAGATGAGGTAATATGCCGTATATGAAAGATGAAATGAAAAAAAAAGACAGCGAAAAACTTGATGAAATGAAAGAAGAAATTAACGAAGCTGTTACTGAAGAAATGGAAAAACAATCTAAAAACGACACTGCTGCAGCTGATAACCAAGAAGAATCTGCTCCAAAACAGGCTACAGCCTCCCAACCGGAAGAAAACACTTCTAATGGTGATTCATTGGAAACACAACTTAAAAACACACAAAAAATTCTGGCTGATACCCAAGACAGTTTTAAACGCCTCCAGGCTGATTTTGTTAACTTCCGTCGTCGTAGTAATCAGGAAAAATCGGAAATCTCTGATGTTATTCTTCAAGGTTTTGTAAAAGATATGCTGCCCATTTTAGATAACTTTGAACGTGCCTTAGCTGTTGAAAACAGCGATAATAATGATGCCTTAAAAAAGGGCATAGAAATGGTTTTTAACCAGTTCCATGAAACTTTGACCAAAAATGGGCTGGAAGTAATAAAAACTGAAGGAGAAAAGTTTAATCCTAATTTTCATCAGGCTGTTATGCGTGTAGAAAACCCAGAAAAAGAAGACAACACCATTGAACAGGAATTACAAAAAGGCTATATGGTTCGCGGACGCGTAATACGTCCTTCGATGGTAAAAGTCGTTTCCAATTAAAAATACATATTCCCTGTTAAGGGTAGAAATTTTACAATAAGAATTGACTTAACCAGGGAATATTAAAAAGTAAATTAATATTTTACAGCACATAAAAATACAGGGGGAATTTTATAATGTCAAAGATAATTGGTATTGATTTAGGTACGACAAACTCCGTAGTTTCCGTTATGGAAGGCGGCGAACCTACTGTCATAACAAATCCAGAAGGAAGCCGTATTACACCTTCAGTAGTAGGTTTCACTAAAGATGGTGAACGCCTTGTTGGTCAGCTCGCTAAAAGACAGGCAGTATCAAATCCAGATAGAACAATATCTTCCATAAAACGTCATATGGGAGAAGATTATAAAGTATCAATAGACGGTAAAGATTATACTCCGCCGGAAATATCAGCTATGATATTACAAAAATTAAAAGCTGATGCTGAAGCATATTTAGGCGAAACAGTAACACAAGCAGTTATCACTGTTCCTGCTTATTTTAATGACAGCCAGCGTCAAGCCACTAAGGATGCTGGTAAAATTGCCGGTCTTGAAGTATTGCGTATTATCAATGAACCAACAGCCGCTTCATTAGCTTATGGGCTTGATAAAGATAAAGATGAAACTATTCTTGTATTTGACCTTGGCGGCGGAACATTTGATGTTTCCATCCTCGAACTTGGTGATGGTGTATTTGAAGTTAAGGCAACCAATGGCAACACTCATTTAGGCGGCGACGACTTTGATAAACGCGTTATGGATTGGATGGTAGATGAATTCAAAAAATCCAATGGCATTGACTTGTCGAAAGATAAAATGAGTGCACAGCGTCTTATCGAAGCTGCCGAAAAAGCTAAAATTGAATTATCAAACATGACTTCTACAAATATTAACCTACCGTTTATTACTGCTGATGCCAGCGGTCCTAAACATCTTGATCTCACATTGACCCGCGCAAAATTTGATGAAATAACTTCAGATTTAGTAGCAGCAACTATTGAACCTGCTAAAAAAGCTTTGGAAGACGCTGGACTTACTGTAAATGATATCCATAAAATCATCTTAGTTGGTGGTTCAACACGTATTCCTGCAGTTCAAGAAATCATAAAGAAAGAACTAGGCAAAGAAGCAAACCGCAGCGTAAATCCAGATGAATGTGTTTCTATCGGCGCAGCAATCCAGGGTGGTATTCTAGCTGGTGATGTCAAAGATGTTCTTCTTCTTGATGTTACTCCTTTATCCCTTGGTATTGAAACACTGGGTGGCGTATGCACTAAAATCATTGAAAGAAATACAACTATTCCTACATCTAAAAGCCAGGTATTCTCAACAGCTGCTGACAACCAGCCTTCCGTTGACATTCATGTATTACAAGGTGAACGTGAAATGGCTGCCGGTAATAAAACATTGGGTCGGTTTGAATTATCCGATATTCCACCAGCTCCCAGAGGAGTACCTCGTATTGAAGTTACCTTTAGTATTGATGCTAACGGTATTGTTAATGTTTCCGCCAAGGATCTTGGTACCGGTAAAGAACAAAAAATCACCATTCAGTCAGACAGCGGCATGAGCAAAGAAGATATCGACCGCATGGTAAAAGAAGCCGAAGCGCACGCATCAGAAGATAAAAAACACAAAGAAGAAATCGAAGCAAGAAATACCGCTGACAGCATGGTATACCAGGCTGAAAAAGCTATTAAAGACATGGGTGACAAAGCCGATAAAGCTACTGTTGAAAAAATCAAGGCAGCCTGTGACAAAGTAAAAGAAGCTTTAAAGGGTACTGATATAGAAGCCATTAAAAAAGCTACTGAAGAATTGCAGAAACCACTTTATGAAATGAGCAGCGCTGCTTATCAACAGGCACAACAGGCTCAGCAGGCTCAAGGTGGTCCTTCAGCTAGCGCAGCCGGCGGTAGTCAGCAGCAAACCGCACAGCAGGATAAACCAAAATCCGATGATGATGTAGTTGATGCTGATTATAAAGTAGTTGATGATGATAAAAAATAATCCACCAGTAGATTATTTTCATCACTGTTAACAAGCAACAAGTAATAAATAATGACCTGACAACCTTGAACTATCCAAAGTTGTCAGGTTAATCTATATATCAAGGTGGATAAAGTGAGCGAAAAACGAGATTATTACGAAGTTCTCGGCGTCAGCAAAAATGCGACCGAGACTGATATAAAAAAGGCATTTAGAAAATTGGCCCGCAAATACCATCCTGACCTTAACAAAGATAATCCTAAAGAAGCTGAAGAAAAATTCAAAGAAGCAAATGAAGCTTACGAAGTATTATCAAACCCACAGAAAAAAGCCCAATATGACCAGTTTGGTCATGCCGCCTTTGAAGCAGGCGGCGGCGCCGGGGGTGCTGGCGGCTTTGGTGGATTTGGTGGTTTTGGCGGCTTTAGCGGTGGTTTCGGCGATTCTTCAGGTGACTTTGGCGACATCTTTGATGCGTTTTTTGGTGGTGGCGGCAGCCGTTCCAGTAAACGCCATGGTCCACAGCGTGGTGATGATCTAAGATACAACTTGGAAATAACCTTTGAAGAAGCTGCTTTTGGTAAAGACACTGAACTTACCATTCCCCGCACTGAAGAATGCAAAACTTGTCATGGCACTGGAGCTGCTCCGGGAACCCAACCTGAACAGTGTCCTAAATGTCACGGTACAGGACAGGTACAGGAAGTCCATAATACCCCTTTCGGACGCATGGTCAACAGCCGCACCTGTGACAGATGCGGCGGCACTGGTAAAATAATAAAAACACCATGTCCTGACTGCCATGGTCAAGGCAAGGTGAGAGTACGTCGTAAAATAAAAGTCAAAATCCCTGCCGGAGTAGACAATAATTCACGCATTCGCATATCTGGCGGCGGTGAAGCCGGTCTGCGCGGTGGCTCTGCCGGTGATCTATATGTATACATTACTGTTAGACCACATAGCATATTCCAGCGTTCCGGTGATGATGTTATTTGCGAAGTTCCCATATCATTTGTGCAGGCTGCTTTGGGAGATAAAATTGAAGTACCTACACTTGACGGTAAAGTTGAAATATCTGTCCCGGCAGGTGTACAATATGGTACTGTTCTGCGCTTAAAAGGCAAGGGAATTCCTCACTTACGCGGCAGCGGACGTGGTAATCAGCATGTGAAAATAAAAATTGTCACTCCGCAGAACCTGACCGGTCGGCAAAAAGAATTATTAGCTGAATTTGCAGGTAAAAGTAGTGTTCCCCATGCTAGTGAAGCAAAAAAAAAACATTGACCGATAAGATAAAAGATTTATTTAAATAGAAAATTATATAACACACTAAATATTCTTATCCCGTAAAATACAGCCCGCCACCGCTTATAAAAAAGTAGTGACGGGCTGTATTTAATAGATACCTGTGGTATTAAATATAATCAAGTAGATTAATATTCAATTAATTAATTTCTTCTACTTGATTATATTTTATTCAGTGCCTGCCCAAAATCTGCCTGGATATCGTCAATATCTTCAAGACCTACACAAATTCTTACCAAATCATCATATATACCGGCAGCAACTTTCTGTTCATCACTATCTGCCGCATAAATTGTAGAAGCCGGATGAATTACTAAAGTCTTAGAATCACCTATATTAGCAGCATTAAACACATATTTAAGATTATTAATAAAAGAAAAAGCCTTTTCCTTAGTGCCGACTCTTATCGTCAATATTGCACCATATCTGCCGCCAAATTGTTTTTTTGCTGTTTCATAATCAGGATGATCTGTCAGTCCTGGATAATTAACATTTTGCACTTTATCACATATTTTCAAATACCTTGCCAACTTATTCGCATTATCACATATCCTGTCCATTCTAACAGCAAGAGTATCCAGCCCCGTATTTGTCAAATAAGCATTTAAAGGAGCCATACAACTGCCATAATCTTTTAGCTGTTCTGCCCGCAGTTTCGCCATATAACAAAATGATCCGAATTTAGAAAAATTTTTAAACAACGGATATTTCTCTCGTTCCCAGACAAATCTGCCACTATCTATAATGATCCCGCCTATGGAATTACCTCCACCATTAATAAACTTTGAAGTTGAATGTATTACAATATCCGCACCATAATTAATTGCCTGCATTAAGTAAGGCGTAACTGACGTACTATCTACCATCAGTGGCAGCCCATACTTGTGGGCAAACGCAGCTATTTGGACAATATCAGGAACATCCAGCTTAGGATTTCCTATTGCTTCAATAAAGATCAACCGTGTTTTATCAGTAATATATTTTTCAAAACATTCAGCCGTACTATGTCTGGGGTAAACAGTTTTTATACCATATCTATAAAGCCCGCCGAAAAAAGAATATGTTCCGCCAAAAATACCACTGCCAGAGATTATCTCATCTCCGCTTTTCACAATATTAAGCACCGCTAATGAAATAGCTGCCATTCCAGAAGAACAGGCAGCTGCGCTTTTCCCCTCTTCCAATTCTGCTAATCTGCGTTCAAATGCACTAACAGTAGGATTATTAACACGAGAATACACAAATCCAGCTTTTTCCCCCGTAAATATTGCTTCCATCTCTTCAGCAGTATCATGTTTAAATGCCGTTGTCTGACAAATAGGCAGAGTGGTACTGCCATATTCACCATAACCTGCCGTCCCTGCATGTAAAAGTTTCGTTGCAAATTTCATACCAGCGCACTCTTTTCCACCAAAACTGTATAGGTTCCATCATTATTATTACAAACTTCTACAACCTTATGCCCTTCCTCCTTAAAACTACGCGGTACATTTAGCAAGGGCTCTCCTTCATTCATTCGCACTGCTAAAACCTGACCATCAGCCATATCTTCAATACTCATTTTCGCCTTTACAAAAGTTACCGGACATACAACATCCGTTATATCCACAACAGCATCTGCTTTTTTCTTCATAATACCTGTCTTATCTCCTTTTCCAACAGATCCCAACCTACCCGATCCAGCATATTGGCAAACCGTTCCCCTTTTTTAGCATGCTGAGCAAAAAATTCTAAGGCTGTATCAATTACCTTATATAAAACAACAGAAGAAAAAATAATCGGTAGCAACCGCTTTCCCACAGTTATTCTATTTCCATATAAACCACCAAAAGAAATAATAAATCCACTTTCTCCCTGCCATGCTGCGGCAGGACATACCTTGACACATTTACCGCAATATACACATTTTTCCTCATCTATAGTAAGTTTCTGTCTGGTCTTATTAATCTTAACTGCATTAACTGGACAAACAACCTCACATAACCCGCAAAAACAGCAATCATTTTTTTCCCAACGCGGTTTCATGCCTCCCTTTATCCCTATATCATTCTCTTCTGCCTTCAGACAGTTATTGCAACAACCTGTTACCCCAAATTTAAATTTATGTGGCAGCTCCCTGCCACCATATCTATCATCAAGAACTTTCGCTACAGAAGTAGTATTTATAAGACCTGAAGGACATATGCTGTTTCCCTGGCACGCTGTAATAGTCCGCACTCTGGGACCACAAGCCCCAACAGACACGCCTCCCTTTGCCAGCTGCTTTTTTACTTCCTCTATTTTGTCTATATTTATAAAAGGGATCTCCACTCCCTGTCGTGAAGTCAAATGAACATATCCCTGTCCATATTTTTCAGCCACCTTCTGGATAACATCTAACTGAACTGCCGTTAAATGCCCACCCACTGATTTCAAACGCATTGAAAAATTATTTTTTTGTATCTGGCGCATAAATCCGCCCTTTTTTAATTCCCTATAATCTACCTCTCCCATTAACTTTCCTCCTGCAATATTTCAACTTTCTCTTCATGCACAGTTTTTTCTTTTATTCTAAAACTTTTCAATTCCGGTTTTTTCTGTGCCAATGATAAAATCAGATAACTTACATCTGGATCAAACGCAAGTCTTTTATCCTCTTGTGACGGATGAGCTGGTGATAACGGATGACTATGAAAATTTCCCAGCAGCTTCCAACCAAATTTACGCATATCCCTAACAGCACTAAACTGCTCCTCTGGCTTCATAGAAAAATGTTCACTATTGTGATCGGTATTTGTCAAAAAATATACTTTTTTAACCCAAAACTTATCACTATCAGCTATTCCTCCCAAAAGACCACAGCTTTCCTCCGGTAAATTTTTTTCGGCATATCTGACTATTTCATCGTAATCACTTTGTTTTAAAAAAATCATTTCATCACCCTTTAGCCTCACATTTTGCCTGTTCATAATCGCTGAACCTCCCACGACTAAAGTCGCGGGGTTCCTGCTTCATAGATAGTTGCGCCAAAAGCACGTCTTACATTATCTCCACAGGCTATCCCCGTAGTTCCTACGGTTCTTATATATGTTATTACGCTGTTATGTTTAATATTCTTAGTCCTTCATTGCGAATGTTTATGGCGGCATTTATATCTCTGTCATGCTGGGCTTTACAGTTAGGACATTCCCATTTTCTTATAGTAAGGTCTTTTATTTCTTTGTTCTGGTAACCACAATTATGGCACAGCTGGCTTGATGGATAGAATTTGTCTATTTGTACTATTTCTTTGCCATACCACTGAGCTTTATATTTTAGCTGGCGGGTAAATTCTGACCAGCTGGCATCTATAATACTTCGGGCAAGTTTGTGGTTTTTCAGCATGTTATTTATTTGTAAGTCTTCTAAGCAGATAACATCGTAGTTTTCTATAAGTTTATGAGATAGTTTATGCAGCATATCTTTTCGCTGATTTGCAATACGTGCCTGCAGCCTTGCTACTTTGATTCTTGCTTTGTTCCTGTTTGAGCTGTCCTTTGTTTTTCGGGACAAGCTTTTTTGCAGTTTGGCAAGTTTTCGTAGTGACTGTTTCAGGTATTTGTGATGGGGATGTTTATCACCATCGGAGGTGATTGCAAATTCTTTTAGGCCAAGGTCGATACCGACATAGTTGTCAGTACGATTAAAAACAGGTTTTTCTATTTCTGTACAGCATAGGGATACAAAGTATTTACCATCAGGGGTTTGTGATATTACTGCGTTTAAGATTCTGCCCTGCGGTACTTGCTTATCTCTTATTTTTACTTTACCTAGTTTGGGAAGTTTTATTTTTGTTCCCAGAAATTCAATGTTGCTATTGGTAAAGTTTGTTTTGTAGGATTTATGCCTGTTTTTTTTGGTCTTGAATTTAGGAAAGCCAACTTTTTTATGTTTAAAGAAGTTCTGGTAAGCTGTATCGAGGTCTTTTAACGCGTTTTGTAAGGAACATTTATCTGGTTCTTTTAACCAGGTGTTTTCTTTTTTCAACTGCGTTAAATTACTGGAACATTTGGTATAGGTAAGTGTGGTTTTATCATTATTGTATGCTTTGATTCGCATGTCGAGATAGTGATTAAAAACATATCTTACGCAGCCAAATGTTTTTTGCAGCAGTAGTTCTTGTGTTTTGTTGGGGTATATCCTAAATTTGAAGGCTTTTTCCATGATTGCTCACTTTTCTTTTTATCTTTACAAGATTATTGCCTGATTATTTTAAACTTAACATGCAGGCTTTAGAAAAGCAAGTTCTTTGCAGTAACATATATAAGAGTCGTAAGTTCTTTTTTAGTCGTATGGGGGAGGTGTCGTTCACACGGGCTCGCTGCTTCCCATGCGGTTCTCTTATGAACTCCTTTATGTTTCCATAAAGCACAGACTATATCTTGTCCTTCGGCATTATCCGTTAAGGTCTGCCCACTTCCAGCCGCTTGGCTGTACTTCCCTCAAGAGGAATAGTCGTTGGGGATTCTCCTGTTCGGAGCTTTCCTGCTGATTGTCCATTTTCTTAGTGTTTAGGGTTTAACCTTGCACCATACAGCATATTTTTTTTACTTTCGTCGCCGTCACGTTTGAGCTTGTTTCATCTTAGCGTTGTGGCTATGCTGTCTTTAGGAGTTTCCAGCATTTCAGGCAGTATTGGATTGGTCTTTGCCAATCTCTATATGCATATTTCTATACATACTGACTAGTTTGGTTGCCTAACTCTGACTGAAGTCACGAGTGTGCGGCTCCCATTTAATCAATAATTTCATTATTTATCTGCACTGTTACATATTCAGGCGTCTGCGCCTTTGTAACTTCTAATAATTCAATAACATTGACCTTTCTTTCCAAAACAAAATTTTCTCCATTTACTGTAATATTCACACGTATCATCCTCCCAGATAAATAAACAAAAAGGCCAAGACAAACAGACATCAAAATCTGCTTATCTTGACCTTTAGTTTTCTAATCAGTCAACATCAAATATAATAGCTATAGAATACCATTAGTACACCAAGCTGTCAATAAATTATTTTCTCAAAAACTTCTCCTAATATTAATATATATCATCTATTTTTAATGCCTGGCACATATAAAATTTATAAACATTTGACATCCAATAAATATATGAATATAATAGTTGATATTGCACAATCATACTTTATATGTAATATATGATTAATAAAAGGACGGAAAGATATGATTAAAACATTAGAACTGGATGCAAAAAAGATAAATATCATAACCAATTTATTAAAAGAAATATTTCACGGAGAAATAACTTTAATAATACAAAATTCCTGCTTAATGCAAATTGTCAGGAATGAAAAAATACGTTTATCTGACTTTAATAAATACGAACAGCACCATAAAAATACGAAACCTGTAAATTATACGCCTGTTTATAATAAAATCCAGGAACAACTTAAAAACCTTGAATTTGGCAATATCGTTATAGTAATAAAATCAGGACGTGTCGTACAGGTTGAAAAAACCGAAAAACACCGTTTCCAGGAATTTACTGGTATGGATGGAGAAGGCATATAAAAAACTGCCAAACACAAACATTTTCTTCACAGATTAGTATTAGAATAAAAATAGTACAAGCCAAAATAAGAAAATCCTATACATGAAACACTTCTCATTTTATTTTGTACTAAATCTTGACATAGGACCATTGTAATACAGTTTTTATAAATAACTAATCAATCAAAAATTATCCGCCGCATAGGCGGCTTAGAAAATATCTATTTTGAAGAACACCTTTCAAGCAGAAATATTTAAATGGCATCACTTTTATAAGCGATGCCATTCAAATATATTACTATTAAATTTATATTAACTTTTAGCATTTACACAAAACTTGGAGAACTCTCTAATTCATCATTATTAACTATCATATAAAATGGAACTGAACAATTATGCCCGGTTTCAAAATTTCTATATTGAATATATTATTCATAATGCGTCCACATGCGATATATTTTAACTATTTTTTTTTCTTCATCAACATCATAAACTAATCGATGCTGTACGTTAATACGCCTGGAATAAAAACCGGTTAAATCGCCTACCAGCTTTTCATACGGCGGTGGATTCTGGAAAGGATTTTCTTTTATGACTTCGATTATGTTTTTTGCCTTTTTATCTAAATTAGCATCTTTTAGCTTTTGAATATCCTTAACAGTTTTCTTATGATATAGAATCTTATACACTTACCATTCGACCTCATCTTCGCTAACAAAGTCTGAATCCGGTGCATTTTTTGCTTTTAATAAATCCTGTTTTAGTCCAGGGACTGATGATATATAGAGTGTTTCCATTAAATTATTGTAATCATCCGCACTAATCATTACAACATCGCCATCTTTAGTATTTACTGTTGCTACTTGATTATATTTTGCAACTTGTTCAAGAGTACCATATAAATTCTTCCTGAATTTTGAAGCATTAGCTGTTAGCATAATAATCACCTCTACAGATATTATAACGTACTTAATAGCGTACGTCAATACATTATATAAAGATTAAACTTTAATTATTGAATAAATTTACCATTTATTCTTTAAAATCATTTGTAAATTCTCTTTTTTCGCGTCTGCTTGTCATGTAAATCTTCCTTTCGATTTCTTGTATTCTATTTTTACATGATCTTATAAAATCTGTCCAGTTGATTGTAACGCTCCAACATAAATATACTCCGAGAAAAAGCTAAAATCTTCTTCTCGGAGTAAAAGATAAGATATAGTTGAGAAAACTCATAACTGGCATTTTGCCGGCAAGGTTCTTCGTACTCTATAATCCACTGTCTTTAGGCATAGGATTAATCTTTCCCCAAAACTTTTATAATGCAACAGTTTCAGTTGTCCTTATAGAAGTTTCAGCAATTTTAGATGCAGCAGCACCGCCTTTTACAATAACATTTTTAGCGATCATTTCATTCATTACTGCATCTACACCATCTTTTGTGATATCATCTTTAGGATCAGGCAGACTATATGTCAGTTTCTTCCCATCCGCTAAAGCAAATACCATCTGAAGCTTTTTAGTTACAGCCATATTTTCACCTCCCTGCTGCCCCGGTCACAATCACGCTTCACTTAAAGTACATTCATCCTGACGCATAATAGTGCCGAGCTGATGTGACTGTAAAGTACCTAAAGCTTTTCCTGTACTTAAAAGAACATCATCAGATACGCCTGGATTGATGGAAGCAAAATTACGCTGCCCATATTTAGCTTTACCATTAGCATCTACACCTGTCTGTACATTGACTATAAGCTTAGTACTTTGGTCTGTCTTTGTTACTGCCATGCTGCATTCCTCCTTTCACTTATATACATGCCCTAAGTAACAAAAAATACAACTTAAATTTTAAACTTTTTTTATTTTTTGTATTTATTTTTATATTCTTATATATTCTTAGCCGAAAACAATATTTGGAAACCTTCGTTGTAAAAAATGTATTCAGCAGTCTATACTATCGTACTTATCCTATAGATAGATGGCAGAATGCAACCCGCCACCGCTAAAGCGGTTCCCCTCCCTTCTAAGGGCGGACAAAAGTTAAGCGATTAACTAGTATAACAAAAATGCCGCTAAACCTATATTGCAATTACAGGTTTAGCGGCATTCATATAAGGTTAAGGCTACTGACTATAGTTATTTTTTATTTTTACTACAATACTAATTTAATAAAATTCCTAAAAAATAAAAGGTCAAAACCAATTGTAAAACATGGTCCTGACCTTTTATTTTTCTGCACTATAGAGTTTTCAATACATATTATTATCAGCCCTGTACTTTGACTTTGCCGATAATTTCCAGCAAATTACATATACCATTACTTTCCATATAAGCTTCTATTCCATCTGCTGCATGCTTCACTGCTGCCGGATCAATAAAATTATATGCTCCGACTGCCACAGCACTAGCACCTGCCAGTAAAAATTCCACTGCATCTTCTCCATTTGCTATTCCGCCCATACCGATAATAGGAATTTTTACCGCCTGTGCCACTTGCCATACCATACGCAAGGCAACAGGCTTTACTGCCGGGCCTGAAAGTCCTCCCGTAACATTTCCCAGTAAAACCGTCCTCTTATTTATATCTATTGCCATACCAGTAAGTGTATTTATGAGTGAAACAGCATCCGCTCCAGCATTTTCCACAGCCTTTGCCATTACTGCTATATCAGTCACATTAGGAGATAGTTTGACAATAACAGTTTTCTTAGTATGTCCCTTTACAGCCTTAGTAACTGCTGCCGCCGACTTAGGGTCAGTACCAAAAACGATACCGCCTTCCTTAACATTAGGGCAGGAAATATTTACTTCCAAGGCATCGACTCCGTCAATATCAAGAGCATATGCCATCTTAGCGTAATCTTCTACTGTACCGGCGGATATATTTACAATGACCGGTGTATCATAATGTTTAATCTCAGGCAGTATTTCTTTTATGAAAACATCCAGTCCCGGATTTTCCAAGCCAATACTATTCAGCATTCCCGACGGTGTTTCCGCTATGCGTACTCCGGGATTTCCCGCCCGGGGAAGCGGCGTTATTCCCTTCGTAACAATAGCACCAATCTCATTGACATCAAGAAAATCTTCATATTCCCTGCCAAAACCGAAAGTTCCCGAAGCTCCCATCACCGGATTTTTTAAATGCAGTTTTCCAATATCCACAGCCAGTGAAATCTTTTTCTTCTCCATTAAAAAACCTCCTCAGCCGGGAAAACAGGCCCTTCCGTACAAACTTTACGCCGCCGTCCACTCTGCTTCCCGGGAAAAGTACAGCCCAGACATACACCAATGCCGCAGGCCATACGTTTTTCCAGCGAAACCTGACAGGTTTTACCATATTCATAAGCAATTTTCGCAATTCCCCGCATCATAATATCAGGGCCACAGGTATAAATATCATCTACAACGTTTTTCTGTAAAAGCTGCGGCAGCAATGTTGTTGTAAAACCCTTAACTCCTGCCGAGCCATCATCAGTTGTAACATATATCCTGTCCGTAAATTTTTTCATATATTCCTGCCAGAATATTTCATCCTTATTTCTGCCGCCAATTAACACGATCGGCTTTTTATCCTTCAGCATATCTGCAAGATAAATAAGCGGTGCCATTCCCATACCGCCGCCGACTATCAGCGGCTGACCATCCTTAAGAACAAATCCATTACCAATAGGACCAACTATACTCAGTTCATCACCAGCCGCCATCCGGGAAAATTCTGTTGTTCCTTTCCCTAGTATACGATACATGATGCCAACCGTTCCCTGACTTTTATCTACATCAGCAACACCCAGAGGCCGTCGCAGGAAATTAGCCCCATCCGGTTTTTTCACATGCAGGAACTGTCCCGGCTGGGCAGCTTCTGCTATCTGAGGAGCATGGACAGCCATATGATAAATACCATTGCTTATTTGCTTATTATTTACTACCTGCCCCGTCAAAACAAATTTTTTCAAAAAATCTCTCCTCTGTTATTATATGCTATATTCACATCATATCACCTAACACAGATCTGCCTATTTCCCTACCACAATCCAGCTTTAAATAATATCCTAAATAAACACAGAATAAACACCAGTAATTTTAATCATCATAATGCCAAACACCAGGCACTGTATAAATCATCTGAGCCATTTCTTATTGAATACGATATTTTCCAGCACCGATACAGCCGACATTATCCCGTCAATAACCGGCAGCTGGTACTGCGCAAATAACTGTTTCATGGCAAAACTCATATTTACATCTCCGATGACAAAAGTATCTATTGTCCCGGCAGCCAAAGCCTTATCAGCCTGCATCTTCATATGAAAAAACATTTTATCTTCACCTTCATTAACATCTACAGGCAAAAACTTTATATTACACGAAAATTTCTTTTCATACAGACCGATAGTAGTCTTGATCACTCCCAGTTCAGCAGCATTAACAAAAAATCCTATATTACTTCCTAATGACAACGCCGTGTATATTCCTGAAAAACCTGTACCAACAATATTTCTGCTTAATTTTTCCTGCAGAAATCCCACCCCGATATCACTACTGTGTGCTACCACAATACCATCATAAACATCAGTTATCGGGCTTAACATATCCAGAAGCAGTTCCGGTATAGTTTCTAAAGAACTGCCCGCAAAATCATTTGGTCCTTCTGCTAAATTAATAACCGATATATTTGTATGATCTTCACTATTTCTTGCTGTTATCTTCGCCGAATAAATAGCCCTGTCATAAATCTTATTATCCAGAAGCTTATTACTCGTAGGATTTACCACTAATAAATTCATCATAGCAAGCGGCTAAACGCCATTTCCTCCCTCCAAAATACACTTTTTTACATTTTAACAGATAAAAATTTACCCAATGCCTGCGGCGATACCGGTTCCCCATTCTGTGCAATAAGTCTGCCGCGCAGAAAAGTCTTCTGCGGCCAGCCCGTTGTTTCAAAACCATTAAAGGGTGTAAAAGGTTCTTTACTGTGAAGCTTTTCATTTAGTATTTTCTGCTTCTTATTCATATCCAGAATAACAAAATCAGCATCACAGCCTTCTTTTATGAAACCTTTACAATAATCTATATTATAAAGCCGTGCAGCATTTTCTGCCAACACCCGCACCAAAAATGGCAGAGTCATATGTCCCTTGCTTACTTCATTAAGCATCAGCGGCAACGTTGTTTCCACACCGCACATGCCTGATGGAATATCAAACAAACCACCTTGTTTCTCTCTGACTGCATGCGGCGCATGATCAGAAGAAACATAATCTATCGTCCCATCACGCAGTCCTTCCCAAAGAGCCTTTCTGTCATATTCATGCTTTATTGGCGGATAAACTTTTATCCCTGCTCCTATCTTACCATAATCCTTATCAGATAAAAATAAATAATGTGTACAAGTTTCTGCCGTAACATTTATTTTTTCCGCTTTAGCCTTACGTATCATTTCTACTCCCATTTTAGAAGTAACATGTAAAACATGCAGATGCGCTCCTGTTGCCTGGGAAAAAGCAATAGCTGTCTGTATAGTAAGCCCTTCTGCCAGATCCGGCCGTGCTTCCAGTAAAGCTGCATAATCATTTCTGCCGCTGTCTTTTATCCGCTTGGTAAGCATACTGATAAGTTCATTATTTTCAGCATGTATTGCCAGTAGTTGATCATTTTTAGCAATTTCTTCAAAAATTTGGTAAACTTCACCATCGTCAAGCGGCGGGATCACACCTTCTTCTCCCGGTACATAATTATAAACAAGCGCATTCGTAGCTTTATTTATAGCATATCCCCAAAAAAACTTTATACCAACACCGCCAGCTTTTTTTATTTCCTTCAACTTGGCAAGATTTATATCTCCCAGTGATAATCCCCATAGTCCATAATCGACAAAAGCCTTATCCGCAAAATAATCCTTCTTATATAAAAAACTCTTTTCATCTAAAACCGCCGGATTCGTATTAGGCATGTCAAAAACCGTTGTTATACCACCAACTGCCGCTCCTGTAGTTCCATGCTTAAAATCCTCTTTATAAGTAGCCCCTGGATCACGAAAATGACAGTGTGGATCTATGCATCCGGGAATAATATATGCTCCATCAGCATCTTCAATATGCTGCGACGGCAGATCTGCCGTCGTAACCTTCGCAAACCTGCCGTCCTTAACATAAATATTAGTTTCTCTTATTTCCCTGCCGTCAACGACCTTTCCATTTTTTATCATTAAATCATACATAATATACCTTCTTTTATCTTTAAATTATTCTATATCTATTCCCTTTGTTTCCGGAATCATCAGCAGCATACATACCAAAGCAATAGGATAAATTATAAAAACGAGACTCATTGCACTCATCAGGCTGGCACCAGCCGCCAGATAACCAATAATAGCCGGGCCAAAGCCAGCCAGTCCCCTGCCTGTTCCAAAAATAAGATTTTCTGCGGTCGAGCGTGCTTCCGATGGATAATTTTCTGCAATTACCGCACCGTAACCACCCATCATGCCATTAACAGTAAAGCCTAAAAGGAAGCTCCCCCACATCAGACTGGTCTGACTTGTAAACAAGAAAAAATAAATCAAACAGTAAATCGTCCCACAAATATACCACAAAGCAAAAGTTTTCTTTCGGCCTATCTTATCTGCTAATAGTCCAAACAATGTTATACCAACAATCATTCCAGCAATAGAAATAATCATCCAACCGCTTGTCTTAGCCAGCGTATAACCATATTTCTGTGATAAAATAGTAGGCATCCAGCTAAAAATAGCATAATAACCAAAATTCTGTACCAGACACATAACCGTAAGCCCGATAGTTGTAACCGTGATTCGGGAACTTGAAAAAAGTTTTTTCAATGGCATTCCCGCAATATGAAAATATTCCTTTTCTTCAGCAGCAGAAAGTGTATTTTGTTCTTTCTTTGCTTCCAGTTCTTTTTGTCTTTGATTTCTCTTCTGCCATAAAAGTGGTTCCTTCAAATGCATACGAACATAAACGGCAATAAGTGCCGGCACCAAACCAACAAGAAATACTGCTCGCCAGCCGAATAAAGGCACAATCGTTGCCGGAACAATAGCAGCAATAAGTACGCCGCCTTGCCAGCCAAGTGCTACCCATGAAGTAGCTCTTGCCCGCATCTTTGCCGACCAAGTTTCCGTTACCATAGCCATACCTATACCAAATTCACCGCCAATACCCAATCCAATCAAAAAACGCAATGTAAGCAATACTGAATAACTATTAACAAAATATATTAATCCGGTACCTACTGCATACAAAATTATCGAAGCTGATAAAGTCTTAGTCCTGCCATATTTATCTGCCAAATAACCAAAAATATATGAACCTACCCACATACCGATCGTAGTAGCTAATGTAAGATCACCAGCCTGTGCCGTAGTAAGGCCAAAATCCTTTATAATAAAAATTAAAACAAATGATAATAAAAACACATCCAGCCCGTCAGCCGCATACCCTAGGACAGCGCCTATAAGTGTTTTTATGTGTTGTCCCCTTTCTCCCTCTCTGTGACTCATTTCTGCCTGCATAAAACTTCCTCCTTTAAAATTAACTTACGCCATATTCTCCACAAGTAATAATCCCCTATTATTTCTCTTTATTTTACTTATCTCCTCCTATTGTATTCCTCTAAGTGGAACATAATTCCATTAAATGAAAATAAAAAAAAGGCACACGAAACCTACATATATTAATTAATATGCACCATTGCATGTGTCTTTTTGTATTCAAATAATTGTTCTTAGCTATTATAATAAATAATCATCTGATATTTGTCAATAGTATTTTTACAAAATCATTATTTATCATGTCATAGCCGTCAATGTACCTGCCAAAGATATATCACGACTTGCTTCTTCCCCCACCGCTAACAGTATCTTCTTCAAATATTCTTCATTATCCATAATATAATCATTACTGCCGACAATACTCAAACTGAATACAGCCTTATGATTCGCTAAAAATACCGGCACAGCCATCGCCGATATATTTACCTCCATTTCCTGCCGACACCATGCAATATGATCCTGGCGTACTTTTTTTAACTGTTCTTTTAACACAGCAGGATCAGCTACAGTATACTTTGTATACAATTTTTCATTCTGCGGCAAAACCCTGTCAATGAACTGGGGCGGCTGATAAGCAAGTATAGCCTTAGCACAAGCAGAACAATGCCATGGCATTATCTGCCCGATACCCACAAAATAGGTATGAGCTTCCTGTAAAGGCTGGCGAGTTACTATACAATAAACCTGTTCAGCAGAAAACCGACATAAAAAAGAATACAAATTTGTCTTCTTAGCTAAAACATTACAGTATTTTCCCAGAATCTGTGCCACATTCTGTCCCTTGATAAAATTACTGCCCCATATCATCGACAGCGGCCCCAGCTCATATTTTTTCGTGTCAGATTGCTGAATAACCAAATTATGATCAATCATATCCTGCAGCATCCGATGCAGCGTACTTTTACTGATTTCCGTTTCTTCCGACAAAGCAGTAATTCCCGCGCCGCGGCAATACTGCTTCGACGATAAAACATTCATTACTTTTACAAAACGATCCATCCATTCCATAAAAATCCCTCATCATTGCATATTTATTAACTTATGGACTTATATTTTTACATATTATAACACAACTTTTAGCAAAAATGAAAACATCCATTTTAATACCTCCGCTAAACCAAACAACATTAACACCTTCCCCACAAAAATAAATAAGTATACACAGCCTAACAGCAGACTATCTATATATAAATTATAGAAAAGGCACTAAAATTAGCAATAAAATTTAAATTGACACAATATTAAAACTTTGTTATTCTAAAAAAAACTAAAGAGGATCTGATAAAATGAAAAAAATATTAATCATCGGTAGCCTAAATATGGACTTTGCTATCCATACTGCCAGAATACCAGCAGAAGGTGAAACAGTTACAGGTGAAACCCTCAGCCTTATTCCCGGCGGTAAAGGTGCAAACCAGGCATATACTGCCGGTAAATTAGGAGCAGAAGTATCAATGATTGGTTCTATAGGGAACGATATATATGGCAAAAAATTGCTGAATAATCTAAAAAAAGCAAATGTAAAAACATCTGGTATAAAAATAGATACTAAAGAGGAAACAGGAAAAGCTTTCATAGCCATAAATAATACAGGGGAAAACAGCATCATTGTAATACCCGGTGCCAATAACGCATTAACCTGTGATTGGATCGACGAAAATGAAGATAAAATCAATGACTGCGACATTGTAGTTATTCAGCTTGAAATTCCCCTAAAAACAGTCTATCACGCCATCACCACAGCCAAAGCAAAAGGAAAAATAATTATTCTAGATCCTGCCCCGGCAGTGAAAAACTTTTCTCAGGAAATAATGGCTAAAATAGATATAATAAAACCCAATGAAACTGAGCTTTCATTTCTGACAGATATGCCTGTAAATTCGGAAACAGACATAAAAAAAGCTGCCCAAAAATTATTAAATATGGGTGTAAATAGCGTTATAACCACTTTTGGCAGCCACGGTGCCTATCTCATTGAAAAAAATACTTTCCACCATTTTCCTGCCTTAAAAGTAAAAGCCATTGATTCTACAGCTGCCGGCGACAGCTTTACAGCAGCCATTGCTGTTTCATTGACTAAATCACCCAATATAATACAAGCTGTAAATTTTGCCACAAAAACAGCTGCCATAGTTGTTACCAGAAAAGGGGCACAAAGCTCCATTCCTAGTCTAAACGAAGTCATTAATTATAAAAACAATGCTTTTAGTATTAAAAAATAAATAATATTTTGTTTATATGACGAATACCATAAAATATAATATTGACAAACTGTTAATCATTTATTAAAATATTTTATTAGATAAAACGTTTTATCTTTTTTGTAAAAATATATTTAGCATGTTATTTTTTCATGATAAAACGTTTTATCATGAGATTATTATATATAATTATATATTATTATTTAAAGAGAGGTATCATTATGGGAAAATTAGGTAAATTAACAGTTTTTCTTATTCCAGTGGGAATTGCTGTTAACATTGTTGGCGGACAAATCGTTATTTTATTAAAACTGCCAATCTGGCTGGATGCCATCGGAACCATTTTAATCGGTGCTATCTGTGGCTTAATTCCGGGACTTATTGTTGCCTGTATTACACAAATAATAAATGCTATTTCATTACCGACTATTTTACCATATATGATTGTCGGTTTTGCCATGGCGTTTATTGCTTCATTCTTTGCTAAAAGACATTTTTTTGCTACATTTCCTAAAGCACTCCTTTTAGGTATAATTGTTGCCGTTGTCACCACTGCTATAGCCGTCCCCATGGATGTTATAATATTTGGCGGTTTTGTGGGAACTGGTAACAGCGTAGTTGCTGCCGGCCTTATGGCTATGGGATTTTCAACGCCAATTGCTGTTGCCATAAGTTCTTTCTGTTTTGGCCTTGTCGATAAAGTTTTAAGTGTATTAGTATGTTATTTTATCATAAAAAGCATGCCTTCCCATTTCCTCGTAAAATTACCAATGGGCGATTTTTTTGTAAAATAAATTCCCCAACACACCAAATCCTATATGAAAACAGCACACTTACAGGCAACAAAATTTTCTCAATCTAAAAAGAAGGTGAAAAAACTGGAATGGCAATTTGCCTATGACTATCTAAAACCTAAACACAAAAACAATTTTATACTTGATATGAATCCCCTGAGCAAAGCTAATATATTATTTGTAACGGCTGCATCTGCTTTTGTAATATTTAACTATTACTATGCTTTTGCTCTTTCTCTGGTATATATATTACTAGCTGCCGCTGCCCGTAAGTTTAAAGGATTCATTTCTATATACTGGAAAATTGTTGTTTTTTTTGCCAGCCTGCTGTTTCTTGTCCGGGCGGCTTTCACCAGCGGCACAAAAATCCTTTTTCAGTTTGGCGGCATCCATGTTACTAATGAAGGTATTGCTCTCGGTCTTATATCGGCAGCTCTCGTCATGGAGTTCAGCGGTGCTTTCATCTTGTTCATGAAAACCACTGATATGTCTGACCTTGTCTACATGCTGGAAAAACATGGCATGTCACACATTTTTTCTTATATAATTTTATCTGCTTTTCAAATGATAAATGATCTGGGTAAATCAGCAATTACAATCATGGATTCGCAAAAATGCCGCGGTATCGAAACCGAGGGAAATTTTCTGCAAAGAGCCAAAGCTTTTATTCCTATATTAGGCCCCCTTGTTCTCAGTGCAATTGCCGGAGCCGAAGAAAAAAGCATCGCCATGGATGCCCGGGCATTTTCTGCCCCGGGCAGGCATACAAGTCTGGTAACACTACGCCGCATTCCATTATCCGAGCACCTGCTTGTAATTTTATTTGATCTAGCTTTTATTATTATTTTAGCATGGAGGATCACTACATGGATAAAATAGAACTAAAAAACATCAGTTACTATTATCCACTTACTACCAAAAAAGCACTCGACAATATTTCCTTTACTTTTACCAAGGGAAAATTTTATGGAATAATCGGGGCAAATGGCAGCGGTAAAACAACTATTTGCAGCTTACTGCGCGGCCTCATCCCCAATTTTTATAAAGGTAAATTGTCCGGCCGCATATTATTTGACGGACAAAGCCTTGAAGATATAAATATTGATGAGCTTTCCATCACTATCGGCTATGTTTTTCAAAATCCATTCACTCAAATAAGCGGCATTAAAAAAACTGTTTTTGAAGAAGTAGCTTTAGGTCTGGAAAACCTTGGGATTCCTCCTGCACAGATAATAAATCGCGTCATAAATATATTAGAATTGCTAAAAATTACCGACCTGGCACAGAAAGATCCTTCGGCCTTATCTGGTGGGCAGCGGCAGAAAGTTGCCTTTGCCTCCATTATCGTAATGGAACCAGATGTCCTTGTTATAGACGAACCGACATCACAGCTTGATCCAGATGGAACAGCCGCTATTTTTTCCATAATAAATAAATTAAAACAACAGGGAAAGACCATTATTTTAGTTGAACATAAAATAAACATGATAGCAGAATATTCCAATGAAATATTGATAATAGATAATGGTCAGCTGGTAAAAACTGGTACAGCACAGGAAATCCTCTCCGATATCACAATTTATCAGCATGGCATAAAACCGCCCGAAGCAGCTTTACTGGGACATGATTTAAAAAAACTTGACCTGCCTTTAGAACGTATTCCCATAACAACTGCCGATTGCTGTGAACTTATAAAAAAGAGGTGGTGTATTAATGGCAATAAAATTTGAAAATGTTTCTTTCTCCTATCCCAACGGCTTTACAGCCAATAAAAATCTTAATCTTGTCATTAACAGCGGTGAACGTGTCGCTATAATAGGACAAAATGGCGCCGGCAAAACCACAGCCGCAAAACTAATGAACGGTCTTTATAAACCTTCTATAGGCAGTGTAACAATTGACGGTATCAATACAAAAGAAAAAACTACCGCACAAATAGCCAGGCTCGCAGGATATGTATTTCAAAATCCTGATGACCAGATATTCAACCAAAGTGTTATCAATGAAATAGAATATATGCCGCGTTATTTTAAAATAGAAAAAAATAAAATTAATAAATGTGTTGATGAAGTCCTAACCCTGACCGAACTAGGAGAATATAAAAATGCTAACCCTTTTGACATTCCCTACTCCATCCGCAAATTCGTAACTATTGCAGCAGTCATGGCAACAAAACCCAAATATATAATTTTAGATGAACCCACCGCCGGACAGGATTATAAACGCATCCAAATACTGAAAAATATAATCAGCCACCTTCATACAGCCGGCGTTGCCGTTATCGTCATAACCCATGATATGGATTTCGTAATTGAGACATTCCAAAGAATCATTGTCATGGCAGATAAACATATCATTGCTGATAATACACCCGAAAACATCTTCCAAAATGATGAAATAATAAAAAAAAGCTGCATAAGCCGGCCACAAATAGGCCAGATAACAAAAAAACTTAACATAAATGATTCCATTATCTTCCGCAGTGATTTAGTAAATTTTTTGCAGAAGGACTCTAAGGAGTACCATAATGAATAACATCTTGACAGCTGCTTTAGAAAAAAATAAAAAGAAATATATAAAAAACCTTATCAACCTCATAAAATGTGATACCCATGATATAGACCATGGACTTAACGGCGGACTAGAAAAAAACGGCCAGGAATACCTGGAAAAATTGTTTAATAACATGGGAGCTTCCGATATTGTCCGAGAACCGCTTACCGAAGAAGTTATCACCAAATGTCGACAGAAATACCACGAAGGAAATCCTGCCCATGATTACAAAGACCGCTATAATCTTTATGCTCAATTTAAGGGAGGCAGTGGCAAGACACTGCTTTTCAACGGGCATATTGACACCATGCCCGTAGGAAATAAAAACGCATGGCGCTATGATCCTTTTCAAGGTACCATCAATGATAACAAAATATACGGTGTAGGTGCCTGTGACATGAAAGCTGGCCTTATGGCTTCAATAATGGCCGTTGAACTAATAAAAGATGCCGGTTTCACCTTACCCGGCACAGTAAAAATCACTTCAGTCTGTGATGAAGAAGGGGGCGGCAATGGTTCTATCATCGCTGCTGCTTCTGGACAGAAAGCTGATGCCGTTATAGTCTGTGAACCGACTAATTACGAACTTATCGCCGCCCACATGGGCTGGATATTTTTCAAAGTAGAATTTGAAGGTATCGCCGTACATTCCGGTTTAAAAAACAAGGGTATAAATGCCATTGAAAAAGCCATAAAAATAATCGAGGCCGTAAACGAACTGGAACACAGCTGGCTTTTAAAATACAAACATCCTCTGCTGCCACCGCCTTCCGGGAACATAGGTATGATATCAGGCGGAGAAGCCGGTTCCACTGTACCTGATTATTGCTGTTTTCAAACTTGTGTCCATTATCAACCCGGCATGACCTATGAACAAGTCGCAGCAGAATACACCAATGCCATAATGATACGCAGCGCTGGTGATGAATGGCTGAAAGACCACAAACCAAAAATAAGTATATACCAAACCGGCAGCCCCTTTGAGATGGATTTAACCCATCCCCTTGTTGGCAGCTTTCAAAATGCCTACCAAAAAGCCATGCACCATCCTGCAAAAATAGTAGGCTCACCAGCTGGATGTGATTCACGTTCATGGCATAACATTGCCAAATGTCCTACTTTACAATACGGTCCCGGCAGACTTGAACAATGCCACTCTGTCAATGAATACGTAGAAATAAACCAATATTTGGATGCTATAAAAATTTATGCCAATTTAATTTTAGATTGGTGCAGCTAAGGGAGAGATTTGTATATGAAGAAAAAAATTCTGTTCGGCGGCGAATCATGGACAAGTTTTACCACACATGTAAAAGGTTTTGATACTTTTACAACCAGTATTTACGAAGAAGGCATCGAATATATAGCAAAATCAATAGAAAAAGCCGGCTATGAATTAGTGTACCTGCCTGGCCACAAAATAGCAGAAAAATTCCCCTATACCGTAAAAGAACTAGCCGCCTATGATTGTATTATATTGTCAGATATAGGCTCAAACACCCTGCTTTTATCAGACAAAACATTTAAACAAGGCAAAAAAACACCAAACCGTTGTCAATCTATTGCTTCTTACGTAAAAAATGGCGGTGCCTTCCTGATGATCGGTGGTTACCTGTCATTCTCTGGTATAGACCAGAAAGCCCGTTACGGACAAACCGCCTTAGCAGATATCCTGCCAGTAACATGCATCAACGGTGATGACCGCGAAGAACATCCTGAAGGTATAAAGCCGCAGATGCAGATGCTTCATCCGGCTTTAGTCGATTTACCCGAAAAATGGCCACACTTTCTCGGATACAACAAAGTCCTTCCTAAACAAGACTGTCCCGTTCCTTTTACCATAAACGATGATCCATTAATAGCCTTTGGTAAATTTGGTAAGGGCAGTACAGCCGTATTCACTTCCGACTGCGCTCCTCATTGGGGCCCAAAAGAATTTCTTTCATGGAAAGGCTATGACATCCTCTGGAAAGGAATACTTGATTATATTACCCAAAAATAAACACTTACATCCAGGATGACACAAAATGAATACTCTTAATAAAAAAAATGCCCTTGCGTTACTAAAAATGCTTATTGAAACTAATACCGTAAATCCACCGGGAAATGAAACTTTCCTGGCAGATAAAATCTGTCATTATCTGCAAAAAACACCTGTTTCTATACAAAAAATTCCCTTATCCGGAAACAGATGCAGCCTAACTGCTGTCATAAAGGGGACTGGAAGACAAAAACCTTTGATCCTGTGCGGACATATGGATACTGTTCCTTATGGGCAAAAAGAATTATGGAACTTTCCACCTGATAAACTTACCTACTTAAAAAACCGCTGCTATGGACGAGGCGCCAGTGACATGAAAAGCGGCCTGGCCGCTATATTATATGCCTTTAAACAAACTGCACAAACCACAAACAGACCTGCCGGCGACATTATACTAGCACTTACTGCCGATGAGGAAACAGATGGAGCAGGCGCCACGGCATTATCAGCAGTTCTCCCGTTAAAAACCGCTTCCGCCATGATAATCGCCGAACCCACCGGCAATGACATTGGCATTACTTCTAAAGGGACTTTATGGCTTGATTTCAATATTTACGGACAAAGCGCCCATGGAGCCTATCCCCAAAAAGGTATTAATGCTATTAAAGCTGCTTATAAAATACATCAGGAATTAGAACAATTATGCAATGAACACGAAGATCCCTTATTAAAAAAATCCACTTGTACAATAACAAAAATTTCCGGCGGCGCCAAAATAAATATGGTTGCTGATTTTTGCAACATAAAAATGGACATAAGAACGATACCCCTCATCAATAATGAGCTTTTTCTGCAAAAAATTGCTTCTGTCTGCAGCAACATGATGCAAAATATTCCAGGTCTGCATATAAAATTTTCTTTGCTTAACAATCGTCCACCCGTAAGCATAAGCCAGAATGCCCCGGCAGTTAGCCAGCTATCCAATGCCATACAATCCATCACCCATATACAGCCCAAATGCACCGGCATCAACTTTTTTTCCGATGCTTCTATTTTTGTCCAGCAAGAAAACACTCTGCCCTGCATATTATTTGGTCCCGGCAAAGAATATAATGCCCATATTACTAACGAATACGTAGAAGACAAAGATTACTTCGCCTCTATATTATGTTATAATAAATTATTATTAAATTACTTTGCCAAATAAAGGACATTTATATGACTCGAACAACAATAAAAGATATAGCTAACGCCGCTGGTGTATCTGTCACTACAGTATCGTTAGTACTCAACGGAAAATCTAATCGCATTTCTGCTAAAAACCGCCGGCTTATAAAAGACATTGCCCAAAAAATGAACTACCGCCCCAACAAACTGGCTGTAGGACTGATAAAAAAAATAACCAATACCATAGGATTAATAATACCGGATATAAGTAATGTCTTTTTTTCCGAAATAACTAAAGGCATCGAAGACTTTGCCCATAAAAAAAGCTATAACCTTATATTATGTAATTCCAATGATAACCATGCCCTCGAAATAGAATCCATAAATATGCTCATCGACCAAAGCATCGATGGATTAATAATAATAATGTCAGCAGAAAGTTACGGTACCAAGGAGCAAGCCAGCCTGTCACTTTTAAAAAAAGCCTCCCTGCCCACAGTAATAATCGACTGTTTTAATGAAACCGATAATTTCAGTACCGTTTCCATAAATAACACCAAGGCTTCTTACATGGCTGTTGAATACCTTATATCACTAAACCATAAACGCATAGCCTGTATTACAGGACCACTCGGTCCCCAAACAAATACAGACAGACTCAACGGATATATAAAAGCTTTGCAAAAACACGCCATTCCTTATCGAAAAGAACTTATCTATGAAGGAAACTTTCGCTATCAAAGCGGCTATAATGCTATTTCTGTGTTACTGCCGCAAAGGCCAACCGCTATCTTATGCCTAAATGATATGATGGCCTATGGCGCCATAAAAGCATTAAAAGAACAAGGCATAAATGTTCCCAATGACATTTCCGTCATGGGCTTTGATGATATATTTTTTTCGCAGATATTAGAAGTTCCTCTTAGCACAATCAGCCAGCCTGCTTACACTATGGGTAAAAAAGCAGCTGAATTGTTACTCGATGATCTAACAGAACATACCCCACCCAAACACATCATCTTCGAACCAGTAATAAAGATTCGTCAAAGCACAAAAAAATACCAGCCAAAATAATGCCCGCAAAAATTAACAGAACAATTCAACATAAATGATTTTTATTCATCCCATAAAAGTGCAGATAAGTTTAATATCTTTGTAGAATAGAAAATAAATAGTTTTTTGCAATTTATATTAATTAATACACACAATACTATAAAAGGGAAGTCAAATTAAAAAAATTTTGACTTCCCTTTTACAACTTTAGGCAATATTTCAACTAACTATTATAGGGGGATAAATGGGTAATTGTATCTAAACCTCCCACACACAACCAAAGGCATGAGTGTGTGGCTCCCATTTAAGCAATCAAATGCTCAATTATTTCTGTTTTGATGATGATGCATAGGAGGCATCATATCATTTCTTACAGCCGAATCACTGACACCCAGCTGCTGGGCAACATCACGCCAGCTGTTATTGATTTTTTTCATTCCAATTATTTCCCCAATAGGCTTTGATGATAATTTAGAAAGTTCAGCAGCCATCATAATATCACGATCATGGTATTTCTGATCGAACAAACCGGCAATAGAAGCCTTATCAATGCCTGTCTTTTTTGCTATGGCATTTGACGCTAAATCTTTATGTACCTGACGTAGCTGATCAAAAGTTATTCCAACCTTTTCCATAACATCTTTCCAAGAATTATCAGCCGTCTTATAGCTCATTATCTTATCCAAAGATTTACCACTGGTCTTAGCTATAAGTGCTGCATTCATTATAGCACCGTGTCTATAGCCCTTTTTAGCATAACGGTCAAAATCACTTTTGCTTAACCCCAGTTGCTGTTCATATTCAGGGAAAAATGCTCCCATTCCATCTCTTGGGCCATGATGTTTTTTATGATGTATACCCTGTGGTGGCATATTCTGTTGTATTCCCGGTAAATTATCAGGACTGGCAGCTTCTGTCAACGCGGGAAATGCCGCTCCTACAGTAAGCATAGTTCCTACGGCAAGCACGCCCCATCTTTTTTTAGACATATTAAACATATTAATTACCCTCCTTATATACTTTACAAATATCCAATTATCCAGTAATTGATCCACCTTATAAAAAGCAACCAAATTATATGAATAATGATTCTGCAATTAAGACTCTTACTCCTTTATTAAAAACAAAAATTTTACATATTTTTTGCTTCACCAATATAATATAAAATTTATTTGTCAAAACTATGACAAAAAATGTATTTATTTATGACATCGAAAAAATACCAATATAAATAACAAACTGTATAAAAAGAAATCATATCTTTTATTTAGTATATTTTTTGTCTGTACTTTATACTTAAGACAATGCTAGTATAGAAGACTGTACACATTCTTTACAATAAAGCCCCTTTTGTCCGCCCTTAGAAGGGCAGAGGATCGCTTTAGCGGTGGTGGACTGTATTCAAATGCAGCTCATTTAATGAAATGCATTAATTAGTGCATTTTTATTGACACTGCTAATAAAAAGAGCTATCATTTATTTAGGGAAGTGGTGTAGTGGCTCAGCATTATAACCAAAACTATTCACAAAAAGATATCGCAACAATTTTGGCAAAAATAAAAAGTTGCATAATTAATAATAAATATACAATTTCACTGAATAAAAACAGGCAGGAAAACATAAATTTTATCAATGAATATAATATTCACAGCAAAAAACAAAAAAATCTTTTACTTAATCTTCAAGTAAAAGATTTCTGCTACACTTTACAAAATACTAACCCCGGCTATGAATATGAAATTCTTTATGTTTTTGTACCTAAAGTATCTTTATTTAATTCTGATGGAATTAATGAAATAATTGATATTTATATGAAATTCAATATTATTGAACTACCTTACGGAACTAGAACAATAGTAATTTCTTTTCATAAAAAAAACAAGCCAATTAGCTATTTATTCAAATGATTAATGAAAAGGGAGGAAATTATTGTGGAAAAAAAAGTTTTTTGTGAAGAATGCAGAACCGATGTTAATTTTTCTGTTAAAGAAACACTAAAAAAAGGTAAAATTAAAGGTGAACTATATTCTTATAATGGTAAAACAGCATACTGTAAAAATTGTAAAAATGAAATCTATGTTCCGTCTATAAATGACTTCAATTTAAACGCGTTATACAGTGTTTATCGTAAAAAACAAAATATTATTTCCCTGGAAGATATTCGTGCTATAAACCCAAAATATAATATTGGAAAAAGGCCATTATCACTTTTACTTGGCTGGGGAGAACAGACATTTTCACGCTATTACGATGGTGATATCCCAACAAAACAGTATTCCGCCATATTACAAAAAATATATAATGATCCTGCTTTTTATATGAAACTCTTAGAAGCTAACAAAAACAACTTAAAAACAGCAGTGTCCTATGAAAAAAGTAAAAAAGCAACCAGTTTACTTATAAAAGATTTTCAAAACAATACAGAAAAAATAGATCTTGTTATAGAATATTTGTTAAATAGATGTGGTGATATTACACCATTAGCCTTGCAAAAAACTTTATATTATATTCAGGGGTTTTATTATGCCTTTCACCATACATTTCTTTTCTCAGAAGAATGTGAAGCATGGATCCATGGTCCAGTATATAGAAAAATTTATTCCAGATATAAAAATTACCAATTTGATCCAATAAAAAAACCTAATGAATTCAACACAGAAACATTTACTGCAACAGAAAAAGCCATTTTCGACAGTGTGATAAAAAACCTTTGCTGCTATAGCGGAAAAATTCTAGAACAATTCACCCATTCCGAAACGCCATGGATTTCTGCCAGAAAAAACATTTCCCCAACTGCCGCCTCAAATCAAATTATTGAAAAAAAACTAATAGGAACCTATTTCAGTAAAATCAAAACAAAGTATAACATGATTAACCCAAATGATATTGGAGATTATACCAAAGCAATGTTTTCACGAATATAGCCATCATCTTCCTAAGTCGCCCTGCCATTTCATATGGGCAACAAAAATTTTTTCTTTACTTCATATACTTATATACAAAAGCAGCCCACACAAACATGGGCTGCTTCATTTTATCTCATAAAGTAACTTCATCTATAATAAATCCTATCAAAAAATTTCTAATAATCTATTTATAATACCGTCTTACCACAACTGGCCCATTAAAAAATATTGCCCGGCTGAGCCGCTGCCATAAAGTATCATCCAAACGCTGCGTCATCATCGAGTGTATAAGCATTGCATCCTTCAAATGCTGCTTTACCGTATCAAGGCTCCACAATACTAAATACCTTGTATTATTTTCCATGACCAGATAAACCTTATTATCTACTTCCACCGCATCATTTATATGCAGATAATTAAAATACCCTAAAGTTTCATCCCCCTGAATCTTCGGTCCGCGTATCCGCATCGGAACCAATACCAGTTCCCAGCTGAATCCCAGCGGCATCCATATCTTCTGGCCTGTATATTGCCTTGCCCAGTCCCGCATTAAATGAATATCCTTGCAATATCTATTACAAATTTCCTTTAATACAGGTTTTTCCCCTTTAGAATAAAAAACTTCTTTTCCATCACAGCTTACAATAACAGTTCCATCACCACGCTCCGTATATCGTGGCAAAATAGCTAGAATCTCTCCATCATGCACAATATTCACATTATCACTAACTTTCATAAAATTTAGCTGACAATATCAATAATATACACCCTTCTGACACGCAACAAGCAAGATATCATTGCAAAACTATTACTTGATATTATCCGCTATAATTCTCATTATAGCACCATAGTATCAATTTTGTAAATGCTTTAATAAATATAAATGATATTTTGAGAATTTTCCTCCCGTTTTATTGCAAGGATAATTTCAATGCAACTATTCCCATATATTCTTTCAATGCCATTGCTGAATCATCCATATTATCTGCTTGCGGCAATAAATCCTGCATAAAGCTAAAATGCCATTCGGCATTGCGGCGGTAATGAGTAGGATAAATCACACAAGCAAGCCCTTCCCGCTTAAAAATAAGTGCCGAGCGATAAGCCTGTGCTGCCACAACTAATAGCACCGGCCTGCTCCAGCCATGTTCCCGGCAGATTTTTTGGGAAAACCTGGCATTTTCCACCGTATTCCTGCTTTTATCTTCTAAAAAAAGTTTACTGGCCGGTATCCCCATACTACGGAATTCACGCCCGGCAATATCTGCCTCCGTCCCATTATCCGCAAAAACAGTACCGCCAGAAATAAGCAATGGTAAATCCGTCATTCTTTGCAGCCGCAAAGCAAAAAGCATACTTTTAGCCATCGTCCCCGATGGCTGCCCCACTCCGTCTATATCCGGCACGCCGCCTACAGAACCATTTCCCAGCATTATAAGTACATCGCCATTCACTACTGCGGGCGGAGTGTACATATCTTCCAACGGCTTGACTAACAGATCTGCCCCCGCACGCAATGAAAAGAAATAAAACAACACAATAAATACACTAAGCCAGTATCTTCCCTTAGACTTTTTCCTATACATATAAATATTCAAAATAACCAGTGCCAGTATAATACAAGCCGGAGGTAGCAGCCATTGATAAAAAAATTTTATTATATAAAGCATTATTTTCTCCATATATTAATTTATTAAAAAAACTTATTTCTAATAAAATTTTTCCTATCTTTACTATTATATGCTACTAACCTACTACAATATTCAGTAAAGTATAGTAATTGCTCATAATTGCTATCACATAAAATAACTATTATAACAGCCCTGACTGAAAATTCCTCCATTATTTCAAAATCATCATCTCTTATTGCGCAAAATTTGATATATATAATTTATTATTTCCTAGTTTATTTCTTTTTTATAAACAATCTATTATTATTTAGATATAAATTTTTTCTTTAAACCTTCACATATCAAATAACGTTCTCTGTTATTTAAACCTATAACTCCAACGACTATGATAGTCATCATAGTCGTTGTAAAACATATTTCTATAAATCCCAGTAATGTAAATTTATTGAATACCAATGTACTAATATATCCTATTGGTA
Source organism: Pectinatus sottacetonis (assembly GCF_015732155.1). Lineage (NCBI taxonomy): Bacteria > Bacillati > Bacillota > Negativicutes > Selenomonadales > Selenomonadaceae > Pectinatus > Pectinatus sottacetonis. The sequence goes on along the minus strand of NZ_WIQK01000001.1, from coordinate 2,074,804 downwards.
TTAATATAATAGTAACAAGTAAACACTTACAAAACATTTTAATAATATCATATGATCTATAATTAGCAATCTTACAGGCTAAAATTGGTTTTATCACAATACCAAGAATTGCGTAGTATAATGTAAACAAATAACACATTACCAATGGAGAATATCCCAGCTTAAATAAAATCAATTCTACAAAAACAACAATCAATCCAATAGTTGGACTAATCAATGCATTTTCTCTAAGCTGCCCTTTCGCATATAATGCATAATACAGTGATGTATCAAATACAGCAAAAAGACTTTGTACCATACTCCATTGCAAAAATATTACAGCATAATCCGGCACATTTTTTAACCAAAGATGTAATAATGGATCAGCTAATAATATAATCGGCATAGCTAATATTAACATCAGATAATAAGAAAAATTTGCTGATTTTAATAATAATTTTTGAGAACCAGTAAAATCACCTGTAGCATATCGTTTTACAATCTGCGGATATGCTGCTGTTTGAAAATTATTCATAAATTGTTGCGCCGCAGAATTAACCTGCAATGCAATCACACGTGCAGCAACTACTGCTGGAGAAAAAAACGTATTTAACATAAGTAATGTACCTTGATTCAATAATGCTATAGTTAAATTCGCAAAAATACTCCAACCTGAAAATACCCCAACAGAACGCAATATTGAAAGATCAAATTTTTTTCGGTAAAAATGACTCTCCTCATAACAATGATAACAATACATTCGATATAAAAACATCACAGCAATCTGAACAATACACAACAACAACGCATAAAATTCTAACCGATGTGACGGTAATGCCACAATAGCAAAAGAAATCCCCAATTTAAATATTACTTCCACTAATGATATATATGCATATATTTTCAGTTGTTCATGTGCAATAATGACTGCTGTATATGGAATCTGTGTCATACTCATTATTGCTGTAATAACTGATAACTGAAATACAATAATAGCTGAAGCAATTCTTTCATCAGGTAGGTTCAAATAATGAAAAATATAAAACATCCCTACTGTTTCTGCTACAATAGCCACAATAATTGCAATAATAATATGAGCCAATAACAGCGTAGAAAATGTCTGTTTCAACTTTTCTGTAACACCACGACCAAGCTCAAAGGTAAGAAAGCGTGACGATCCCGTTCCCAATGCACCATTAATAAATGCCAAGATTCCAACAATACCACCAATTGTCTGATAAATACCATAATCATTTATACCAAGTGCACCTAATGTTATACGCACTGTATATAATGTCACTAGCATTACACACAACATGCGAAAATACAGGAACATCGTATTTTTCATAATTCGAGTTCCATTATTCAATATTCAACTTCCTCTACTATAAATTCATAAAATTGTAAAATCACAATTATCCGGGTCATACCGTACTCTTGCATTAATGTTTATATTATCAATATCAGCTATTTCAGCATCTGATAACGAAAAATCATATATATCAAAATTTTCTTTTTGATGTTGCTTATTCAAAGTACGCACAATTGGAATTATATGATTTTGCACATGCCACCGTAGAATTACCTGCAATATTGACTTATGATGCTTATTAGCAATCCTATGAAGTACAGGAAGCCTAACTAATCTATCATCAAAACGAGCAATTGGCGTATAAGCCTCTGATTGAATTCCATTTTTTTTGCAATAGTCTATAAGTTTTTTCTGAGTAAATAATGGATGTATTTCAAATTGATTGATTAATGGTCTTTCTTCTGTTAATGTAAACAATTTTTCCAAATGATGTTTATGACAATTTGCTACCCCAAGTGTTTTTACATAACCCTCTTGATAGAGTTCCACCATTGCCTGCCATGTCGTTTCATAAAAATCTGTTACAGGCCAATGAAACATCAAAATATCAATATAGTCTATTTGCATCCCTTTGAGTTGTAAAAAGAACTCTTCTTTAACAGCTTCTTTTCCTTGGAACTGTGCTCTATTACTAACACGCGTAGTAAGCGTTAACTTATCTCTACTCAATCCACTCAGCTGTATTCCACGATGAATTAAATTACCATCACCATAAGCTGCAGAATAATCAATTAGATGAAATCCCTGCTGTATTGCACTAGCTATTGCTACTATATACTGTCTCTTTTGTAACTGCCTTCTTACAAATTTATTATATGCACGCCTAGGTATAGACCATACCCCATGTCTATTACTATTATATTTTGGGGAATATCCACATTCCCCTGGGCCAAAGCCTATTGTTGGAAGCTCAACACCATTCGCAAGTTTTATATAATCCATAAATAGTTTCTCCTCTAAAATCAATAGAACAATTCTGTACCAGCCCAGCTCAATCCCACACCAAATCCCGCAATAAATACGTTGCTTCCTGATCGAATGCAATTTTCATCAATTGCATCTTTCAAAGCAATTGGTACAGTACTAGAAACAGTATTTCCTATCAATATCATCTCTGTCTATAATATATTTTGCAATATCGAAACTCAGTACCCCCGTACCTCCAATTAATAAAACTTTCAAAATTTATCACTCCATCACAATCGTTTTATAATGTTAAATTTCCTTTTTAGCATAATCCATAATAATTTTATTTCATCTTTAATAGTATATGGACAATATTTTCCTATTAATTTATCAAATCTCATTTCATCGAGATCAATAAAAAAATTTTTTCTCTCTGGATCTAATATAACACACTTTGTTAGTGCCATATTACCAGCTAAAACATCCTCTATTTTCCTATTCTCTTCTTTGATACGTGCTTTATCAAGTTTATCAAAAAAAATTCTTCCTGCCTCAGAATTTAGTATTACAGCAGATGTCCCTTTATTATCATCTAGTTCATGATTAATTCTCCAAGCCCCCCAAAAATCACCTAATGAAATATCTGCCACTCGGGGAAATCCTTTATATTTGCATTGTGTACAAACTTTCCGAACATAAAATTTATTTTTCCCTATATAACCACGCATAAAATAATCATAAAATCTATTTCTTAAATAACTCTTTCCATTTGTAAATTCGACTTTTGTACTAAATAAATTCCACCCTTGTGTTTTATTCTTAAACCAAACTTTTTTTATATCCCCATGATACTTTTCCTTTAACATATCTAAAAACTTTTTATATACTTTTACTGAGCTTGCCCCTAAGCAAATAAAATCAACAGTTAATAAATTATTATACCGTTTTTGTAAAAAACAATATAAACCAGCCACCTCACAAGGTGCTCCAACAAACATTACTTGCTTATTATTTTCCAATAATTCTTTTACTAGGAAATATATATTTTTTTTATCGCTTTGAACATATTTCGACTGCCGTAATCTAGCAATATCTTCTTTTTTATTTGTAATATAGTGCTCAACTAAAAATGAATTATTATATACAGCACCTGCTACAAAACCATTATTTTCAATAAACTTTATAGCTAATTCAGAAAAAATTCCCCCTGATGTACTATTCAATCGAATATCTTCATCTAATGACCACGCAACTTTAACTTTTGGAATACTATACCTTTCCCCAAAATCTTCTTTTTTTGATAATATAGGACATATTTTTTCACATAAATTACATTTTATACATTTATCTTTATCAATGCTCGGACATAAAAATCCATCAGTACTATATACCATATCTATAGCTTTTGTTGGACAAATATTATAACATGCAGCACATCCTGTACACTTATCTTTATCAAGTACATCAATCATTAAATTTTATATCCTCCAAGCTATATTTAATTTAAGTATTTTAGCTGGAACTCCTCCCACAAGTGAATGAGCTGGCACATCTTTTGTGACAACTGCTCCTGCTGCAATAATAGCTCCATCACCAATTGTGACACCTTTTAAAATTGTAGCTCTTGTACCAATCCAAACATTGTTTCCTATTACAATCGGCTGTGATTTTTTATACCCATTCTCTAATATTTCATGTGCATCTGAATCCATTATTGTAACATCATGGGAAATGGCAACACCACTTCCTATTTCTATCTTGTTATGACATCTTATTTTTATATTTGAATTAAAAAAACCACTACACAATTTCATCGTTGCTCCAGAAAATAATATTATATCAGCACCATAATATACAGAAAATTCTTCTTCTATATGTAATATTGCCTTGGAATCCATTCTTAATGTTGACTGACGATTCGCCCCTAATATATCATTATCTGCAAATTTCAGCACCCCATTTAAAATAATCTTAGAAGATTTTTCCAATTCAAAATGCGTTCCTTGAAACAAAACACATTTTGCTTTATCTTTTTTAATAACTTTTCTGGATAAATATGTATAATATATAGACTTTACTATTTTCATTTTCTTTAAAAAATAAATTTTTTTTATTAACGTCATTTATTCATTCTCCTAAAAAAATACTCAATTTTTAAATATTTTCATGAAAAATTCCATAACTACTTTTTTTTCTTTATCTAATATATTATTTACATTACTAAAATCAATATTATAAATGTCTTCATAATCAATATCATTACTTATATTAATGTGTCTATTTTCAAAATTAAATAAGTTTAATAATGTGTCCAACCTAGAGTTCATATTATTTAAACCGTTTTGTATTCTATCAAATACCCAAAATGGCCTGTTCATTATTATCGAAAAAACTGTTCCATGAAAAGAATCTGTTAATACTAATTCACTATTAGCAATTAAATATAAGAATTCTGCTGGTCCAACTTTAGCCCAATCATCATTAAAATCTTTCATTGGATATATTACTTTGCTTTCTTTATTTAAAGCTAACACATCGATTATTTTTTTCTTTTCACTAGTTATATCACCAAGGAAAAATGCCAATATATATTTTTGCCCATTATACCAATTTGGTCTTTTTGCAATACCCAACCATTCATTTTTACTCAATAACAACGTTGGATCAATAACAACTGGTACTTCCCGATTTATCAAGGTTTTAACTATATTTGCTCCTGCTGTTTCTCTCACTGATATATAATTCATATGCTCTAGTGCAACAGAAAAAACTTTATTCAATTTTTTTGGTACACTATATACACCAAAACTAGCTGCATATGCTATACATTTACTTTTACTTATATATTTAAAATAGTTAATATCTGGATACCAATTAGGATTCCATACTTGATCACTACCTACAATAAAATAATCATATTCCCTATTAAATTTTTTATCAATGGGTCCATCATTCTTCTTTATCAATTCTTTTGTGTAATGAATATTTTTATCAAAGTCCAACCATTTTTCTTGAACTTTTCTTTCATTTAATAAAAACTCACGAAACCCTTTATAATTTATGATAAATTTTAAAATTTCTTTCCATGTCAATGATTTTATTGAAATTTTTTCATAATAATAGCTTTTTCTTCTTATTGTTTTTACTTTACAATTAAAGTTGTTTTCTAAATAAAATTGTAAAGCATAATTCTGTAATTTTGTTCCAGGACCTCGCCCAATTATTGTAAAAATTGCTATTTTTTTCAAACTTATTCTCCCTATATTTTCATTCTATCATTATCTTACTTTACATCAACAACAATTAATTATACAATCATCACTACTAACTAAATAATATTGTTAATAATTGATTTATACTCGAAAATAGTATTGTAACACATCAGATAAATTTCTCATTTATTATTCACATGAATTTCCTGAATAAATATGATTTTTTCAAAAGGTCTAAACAATTCACACTCATAATAAATAATATTACTATTCTCCTTAAATAATTTTTAAGTATTCCAATATATGATAACCAATTTTTAAAACTTGTAGCTGCTTGGCTAATTGTGACGAAATATCGTTTTTTAACATGTTCTCCTTTGAATAGGTGAAAAAAACAATTTCATAGGAGCATTGTCGTACGGATTGCCTTTGCAACTCATACTACCGGATAATACACCGTTTTATTTTCCGCCGTCTCTAATATACGTAAGATCTGCAAGCCACACGGCATTACAATCAATCACATCGAACTTTTGGTTCAGAAAATTGGGAAACACTTATTCATTGGGATCGGCTTTAGTTGTTTGTGGCTTATATTTATTAATTTGAGCTTTGATCACCTGTTGATGCATGATACGATACGTTGTACCGGACTTGCGATCTACTGAAATTCCCTTTCCGTTTAATTATTCACATATTTTCTGACCGACATAATTATAATCATTCTCACGTTCAATTTGTTGTATATGCGCCACTAAAACAGCATCTTTTGCAAATAGCTTCGGACAACGGGATTTTACCCACTCATAATAACCGCTCTTCGAAATAGATAGTGCGCAGCATAACTCTCTAACAGCAAATTTCGAGCGATGATCATAAATGAATTAATAGATTACTTGCTATTCCTTGCGAAGTATACCGCTACTTGCTTTAAAATAGCTACCTCATTTTCTAATTCTTTGATTTTACGTTGCGCTTTCCTTAATTCATCCGCATCGGGCTTTAGATTCCCAGAATCAGGGAAGGATTGTTTTGGATCTTCTTTATACTGCTGAATCCACTTATAAATTGTATCTTCATGCAAGCCCAGTTTCTCAGCTAAACTGGGGCAGGTGCGATCTCCATATATATATCTTTCTTAAATTCTGAATCAAATCGTTTTCCTTTCATGTAAGACACCTCCTGGTTTTATTGTACCAACCATTCATGGTGTCCGCAAAAAGCAATAAGCTTTAATATATAACTCTCATCCATTTTTCATCTTTTTTATTATCTTTATTATACGATTATCCCACGTATTTTTTTTCAAAAAACCCAGTGTTTCTTCTTTACTTTTTAAAGCATTCAGTCTATTATCTATCAATTTTTTTATTATGCAAAAATATTCATCTTGCGTACTATATAAATACACATAGTCCGCAAATTGCTCTGTTTCATCATATTTAATCGAAACCACAGGCTTATCTGCCTGAATATACTCATATAATTTAACTGGATTAACAGACATAACTAATGGAGTAAGTAGGAAGGGCATAATTAGCATATCTGCTTCAGCCATAACTTCAAACACTTCATTATGGTCCAATATTCCTAGATACTTTAATCTTTCATGTTTTGGCAATTCTATATCCTTAGGCCCATACATATGATACTCAATATCATCATATATATTCAAACTATTTATAATTAAACTCATATCTAACCAACTGGATATTGTTCCAATATAAGTAATTATTTTTTTTCTATGTGGTAAATGATAAAAATCGGATTTATTTTTTTCAATTTTTATTTTTTCTTCGCATATTGCATTATTAATAATTTCTATTTTTGAACTTATATGCAAATTATTCCTCTTTTGAAGAGTTTTACTCAAATAAAAAGAGCTAACAAAAATCTGTGTACTATTTAATAATAATGATCTTTCTGCATTTAGATATTTAATCAATCTTTGTTGTGATAATTTTATAATAGGAAATTCTGCATAATCATCCATACAATCAAAAATAAGACTTTGGTTAGCACTTACATGTTTTTTTATAAGTAAATAGTCTCGTGGATCACTAATCCAAATAATATCATATTTTTTCAATTTCTTCTTTAATTGATAACCTACTATTTTATTACTAAACATTTCGATAAATTTCACTTTTTCATATGGCAATCTAAATATATCATATACACTCACTTTATTTGTAGTATTTTCTACCATTTTAGATTTTCTATATGCTTTTCTGCTATAAACATCAACTTCATAATATTTTGATAGTCCCTCAGCTAAAAATTGAGGACGTTGTTTTATCCATGACCATGAAATATTGGAAATATACATCAACTTTAACTTATTCATTTAGTACCTCTCTACTATTTAAAAACTATTATTAATAATACCATTTCTATTGTGGCACGCTTGTCAATATCAAAATATATAATTTTTATAAGGAATCACGCACTAGTTTTTCTCAAATCTAGCATTGTTACTTAATTAGATGGTTTGTTTATAGTTGTATATATTCTCGAATCTTGCACCTTTTTCGAAAAAAAAACACAAAACAAGCTAGAAAAATGAATAAATCATACCGATACTAAATTATTCACGCAGCAGAAAAAAGATATAATTTTTTTGAAATCATTAGGAAATTCCCAACCAATACCTCTGTGCAAACAAACACCATTATATCTTGATGAAGTTGTTTCAACATTTTCGATTAAATATTTACTAAGTATGAAAAGATTTCCCTATGACAATGCTATTGCCAAAGCAATATTTTAAATTTTTAAAACTGAATTTATACAAGGAAGAAACTTTGAAACTCTATGTCCATTATGCCAAGAATTGGCAAATTATGTAAAATGGTTTAATAACCAGCAAATTCATGGTTCACTCAATTATTTAACACCTGTTGAGTTTCAACGACAGACCTTATAAAGTTTGTTCGACTACATGTTGAAAATCCAGCTTTTCCATATCATAAGACCCCATTTCTATTTATTATAATACCTATTTTATTCTACAACTCGAGAAAAGGGACATTTTTAGATATTTTTCTCATTTTAAAAGTTCCAATATCCACTAAAAATTTACTTTAACACTGAATTTTCGACGTATAAAATCATATACCATAAGCAAAGCACCCATTAAGGAGATAATATTGAGCTTAAAAAAATGCATTATTACTTTCTAATACTACTACTTTTTATATTTTCTTATAAAAAACAAAATAACTGCACATATAAACCAAAAGATCATACTTATATCAACACTTTCTGTGATCTGCTCTGTTACATCATCAGTTAAAATTAACATCATCACTGACAATGCATATATAACTTTTGGTCTATTTACACCTTTATATTTTATTCCAGCCTTCATTATTAAATAAATTATATAATAATGTATAATGAATAATATTATTCCCCCCTCAACTAAGCGCTTTAAAATTCCGCTTTCGGTAACTGTTATTGCAAAAGCTGATCCCCCAGTACTTCCTATCCCAATTCCAAAAAGAAAATTAATATAATTTTTGGTAAAAATACTAATTGCATTTAGCCAATAATAAAATCTTAGCATATTAGGACTTATTGTTGTAGTACTATCATTCCATATTATTATACTAAAAATTCTATTTATAAATAAACCTATATAATAATTATCTCTAAAAAAATAAATACATGTTGCTATTATTAACAAAATCAAAACAAATGATCTTAAAATTTTTAAAATTTTTCTGAATGTAATTCTGTCCCCCAATTTATTTAAAATAGTATAAAAACTGAATGCTATAATGAACGCAACCCAAGGACCTCTTGAGTAAGATGCATATAATCCCATTATGTTAATGAAAAAAAATATTATATATTTTTTTTCATGTTTTAGAAACCACAAATAATAATTTGTTATTCCATAAATTCCACAATCAACTCCTAATGACAATGGAGATACTGAAAGAGATACTGCTCTATATACTGTTTCTCCATCTACAAACGAACCATTCCCATGATTCATATTGACTAAATCATTAAAAGCAACAAATATATATTTCCCTGTACAAAACTCATATAATGCAACTATCGATGTCAAAACACCTATAATCGTAATATAATATAAAACCTTTTTCAAATTAACTCTTGGTAGTACGTACAACGCTGCAAACATCACACATGAATAGAAAATATATTGATATATCCCATATACAAATTTTTCTATTGTATCATAAAATATTATTCCATTCAATATGATATATATATAATATATCATAAAAAAAGCATATATTTTTACCTCTAAGCAACTAATATTTTTACAGGAAAACAAGAAAAAAAGAACTGCTCCCAAAACAACACAAAAACATACAATCCCTTTTACAATATCTGGCCACAAAATAAATGTAGAAACAAAAATAACTATCATCCACAATATAATAGTAGAAAATGATATTCCATTTTTCATTTTATAATCCACCTATAAAAAGCCTATACAAATAGGAAGCAAATCTATTAATATTATATTTATAACAAATATCGCCTATTATAATTTGATAAGCCCCCTTTAGTAAATTTCGATTTAACGTTAACATAACTATAAAATTACAATTATTAGTTAAAAATTGTAATCTCTTATTTAAAAATTTATTTACTAAATCAATATTCCTTACTAAATTTTTTTCTACATTATTTTCTTCTAAAATTTTTTTGGATTTTTTTAAACTCAATATATCTTGTTTCAAAATTTTTATTCTAACATCCAAATTATCTATGCCCACAGCAATCTTTAACTTGTTTATATTTATAGTTTGATTATTCAAATGGAACCTATGAAACATTAATGACAAATCAAGATCATAAAATCCATTTATAATTCCTGCAATTCTACATAGTTCCCTATCCAATAAAACATCTGTATAATTACGATCAATATAGTTTAGTAGTTTTCTTTTAAATGCTATTGTACAGCCAGATGGAGTATTGAAGAACATTTTATTTTCTATATCTATTTTCTTTACTAAACCCGTATCATTTGATTTTTTATCTATTCTGTATTCTATTTTCTTCCCTTCACTATCAATTGATAAATATCGACTTGATAAACATAATATATTATTATTATTATTAAAGCTATTTACCATAACCTCAACTTTATTATCAAACCAAATATCATCTTGATCACAATAAAATATTATTTCACCATGAGCCAAATACATTATATCTAAAAAATTTTGCTGCCATCCTTTGTTTTTTTTATTTGTATACAATACCCAATTGTCTAATTTATTATCATATATAATTTTTTTTATAATAGAAACAGTTTTATCAGTTGAACAATCATCACATATCAAAACCTCATCAAACTGTTTTGTCTGCATTATTAATGACTCCAGCTGTTTACGTATAAATTTCTCACCATTATAAGTAGCTAAAACTAAAGATATCACTATAAACATTTCCTTTCATAAGTATGATAGCTCGTTAGGATATCATGTTATGATTTTAATACCAACATTAATAAATTATGTTAAATAAAGCTTCTATCTCAATGACCTATTAATTTTCATTTTGAAGGTTTTAAAATTGATTTCAGAATCCATTTGCTATAGTTCCATATAGCAATATTTTTAACACCCATCTGATAGAAACTAACTAATAAACATATCTAAGTAATAATAATATATTACGATTATCGAATCTTATAATCAACATGTGATATATTCTACCCCGTATATCACATTATAAGTTCTTTAGAAACATATTCTCTCCAATTTTTTCACAATACTTTGCAGTAAAAGATCCTCCATTAAGGAAAACCGTCTTCAGCCTAGCAGCTTTATACTATACAATTCAGGAGATTTGAAATTTTATTTCACAATACAAACTTTCAGAACCAACTCTAGGCAAATATGGATAAACACAAATCACCTTAAAATTTTTTTATTAATATCATTAAACGTATAAATATATTATAATACCAAAAACCACAATCTATTTCTTTTGAAATTGATAAGCATAATCTTCTCTTTATATTTTTTTTATAAGAAATTATATCACAAAAAATTTTATAATTTTTTTTATCAATAAAATCTCTCCAATATTTAAATACAGTTTCAGCTAATCTATGATCTTTACCACTATTAATCATAAAATAATTAAATCTTTTTAAGATTTTCCTTACAAATACCACTCCATCTACGGAAGCATTTGTACTATGTCTTCTAAACAAAATATACGAATTATTATCAAAAATCACTTTTCCGCCCGCACTAAGGCATAATATTGTAGCTAATCTATCATGTGAACAAACTAATTCTTGAACAGAATAGGCCTTCTGTAGTAATAAATACAATGAACTATTAAATATAAAAGTACAGCCAGCCAATCTATGCCTAGTAAATTCAGCTCCTAATGATAAATTCAATTTTTTAAATCTTTGCATACTTAAAAAATTCAAATTTTCATCTACCCTTTTCAATGCAGTTGCATATAACACAGGTTTTTTTTTATTTTTAACAGTAATATTTTCTCGTATTTTCTTTATGCCATGAGATAATTTTTCTGGTAACCAAACATCATCCTGATCACAAAATGCAAAATAATCAGCCTTTACATTTTGTGTCAACAAATGTAAAAAACTTTTAGCATAACCTTCATTATTACCGCAATAAAAATCCACACAATCATATATTTTTTTATATGATTGTAAAATAGAAAGTGTTCCATCTGTAGACCCGTCATCACGAATTAAAATTGAAACCTCCACATTACTTTGATTAATTAAACTATCTAATTGCTGACTTAAATATTTATCACCATTATATGTTGATAAAAAAACTTGAACTTTAGGAATCATTGCTTGTTGCCCCACACTTTATGAAATTTTCATATGACTTACTTTCTTCTGCTATATCAAAGCGAGTTTTTGCTACGCTTAAATCAATTTTTCGATTATCTGCCTGTAACTCTATCTTTAATATCTCACTTGCCCATAAATTACTGTCACTAATAGGCAAAAACTTTATTTTATCAGAAATTTTTATTTCGCTTGGAATATTGTCGGCCACTAAACAATGTAATCCATTTATCTGAGCTTCAACGCCAACCATTCCTAATCCCTCATAATGTGATGGAAATAAAAATATATCCATCACATTATATAATTTATTCACATCTTTGCGGACTCCTAAAAATTTCACACTATTACCAAGACCATACTTTTCTATTTTATTTTTTATTGTTTGCTTTAAAGGACCATCACCAATAAGCAATAAAATAGAATTATTGTCTTGCTCATATATTTTATTAAAAACCTCTATAAGAAAATCATGATTTTTTTGATACATAAATCGCCCAACATGCCCTATTACTAAAGTATCCTCTTTTATATCCAATTCTTTGCGTAATTGCTGCCTCAAATTTTCGTTATAAATAAACTTATCTATATTTATTGCATTATTAATTATCTTTATTTTCCCAGTTTTGACAGCTTTTTGACCAAACATCCATTTGCCTGCTACTCTTGAGCATGCTAAATATTTATTAGCAAAAATAGTATTAAAAGGACGCAGAATATATTTCAAGAGTGATCTCATTTTTTCACTTTTTACCGCCGTAGAATGATTATGTATTATACGAATTTTTGCACCTGCCAACCATGCTGCAAAAAGCGAAAATACCGATAATGTATTCATATTAGAATGAATGATTTGATAATTATTTTCTTTTATAATTCTATAAATTTGATAAATGTATTTAAAAATATTTTTGCTATATGGCTCTACTTTATAAACTTTTCCTCCTAATGACTCTATTTCATCATCAAGAAGGGATTTTTCATAACCATCAATAATAAAATCAAATTGTATTTTATTTCTATCAATATTTCGATAGTAATTCATGATGACAGCTTCTACACCGCCACCACAAACTACACCGATTATTTGCAAAACTCTTATAGGTTGTTTTTTGTTTATATTATCATCCATATTTATTTTTCCAATTTCATATACAAAAACATACTATAAGCAAATATTCCTATCATACCAATGATAAATCCTGCAATAGTAATTAATAATTTTCTTGGTGCTGATGGTTTCTTGGGCAGATTAGCAGGATCTACCACCTGGATATCCATGCTCTGCATCGCTTGCTGTATCTTGGCCTGTTCACAGCTTTTAACGAGATTGAGATATACTTCGTTCTTTATATCAGCATCTCTTTTGAGCTTTGTATACTGCAAAATATTATCTGAAAGACTGCTCATACTGCCTTCTGCTTTCTTTTCCAATTGTTTAACTGCCGCTTCGCTGGCATTGGCTACAGCAATATTAACCTGAGCCTGGGCTTTTCCCTGTGCCAATGTAGATTGCAATGGACTCAATGTTGTTGTCCCTGCCGATACTTCACTAGCAACTTCACTATTCAAACTCTGGCGCAGTTTTGCCAGCTCATTTTGGGCTGCTATAACGCTAGGATGTTTATCAGTATATTTCTGGCGCAGACCTACAAGCTCTACTTCTTTTGCTACAATACTATCGCGCAGATTCAGGACATTTTTATTATCCGATACATTATATTCCCGGGCATTGGCATTCTGCTTTTTGAGCTGCGCACTTGTACTGTCCAGCTGCGCCTGCGCACTCTGCCGCTGTACTTCCATTTCTCCGATAGTTTTATCAAATGCAGCTAATTGTTCCAACACCGCCTTAGCCTGGTCATCCGGTCCATATACTTTTGTTTGTTTACTGAAATCTTCCAATTTCTGTGCCGCATCATCAGAGTCCTTCTTGGCCTGGTCAATACGCCCGGAAAGGAACGTAACAATAAGGGACTGTGTCTGTTTATTCATCTTCGTCATAAGGAGGAGGAAATTATCCACTACTTCCTTGGATATTTGCTGTGCTTCCTGCGGTGTCCGTCCCTTTGCCATGACAGTAATAAGATCTGTTCCCTTAGTATTCTGGATATCAAGGCTTTTCTTAGCAAAATCTTTTGCTGTCAATTCCGCTTTTTTTTCTTTCGGCATATCCAGCTTGGCAATTATCGGATCAAGTACCGTGCGGCTTTTCATCATTTCTATATAACCCAAGGTCGGTGAATCCATATTACCACTTATTCCCAAAGCAGCAGCTGCTGCAGTAGCTGTACTGGAAGCAGCATTTACACCACTAGTACGAGTTTGTACTAATGTAGTTGATTCATATGTTTTCGGCAGAACAAATGCCAGTATCAGTGCCAACAGTGTACAAATAATAATGATTAATGACACCATCTTTTTTTTCTGCCATATTATATTTCCCAGTATCCGTAAGTCAATTGACTCTTCTTTTTCCATCGAGTAATCTCCCTATTTTTAATTTATAACAAAATTTTAATCTGTAAGATTTTTATATAATCCGTACATGCTGATATATGGCAGGATATCTTCACTGAATACGATCTTGTTGGAATCCGGTACATAGACAATATCCCCATCCTGTAGTGCCAAATTCTGCTTCATATCATGTTTCTTCACATAATCATGCATGTTTACTTCTTTATAATACATGGTTCCATCTATACTACGCAGTACCTGTATATGCTTTATACGGCCGCGGTTGGTAACCCCGCCGGCAGCAGAAAGCGCCGCAAATACATTAAGTGAATCTATCGGCATCTCCTTAATCCCAGGGTCTTTTACATCTCCCATTACATAGACTTTGCGCGGACCATAGCTTTTGATGATAATCGACATACTGGGAATCTTTATATATTCCCCGAGTTTCTGCGTAAGCAGTCTTGTTGCCTGCGGTATAGTAAGACCTGCCAGCTTGACTGCTCCGGCATAGGGGAGCTGCACATAGCCATCCGGACCGATGGTTATATCATTGACACCGATACCGTCAGGAAATCCTACTACCATAATGTTTATTACATCATATTTAGCAAGATGATACTGCGTTATCAAATGATCAGTATTAAGACTGGCTATTTTGAAATCACCACCGGGAATTATTTCTATGGGGGCATCATCAGCAGCTGCCGCCAGTGCTGGAGCAATAGACATGCCTGATATGTAGAATGCAACCGCAAGGGCAATAAGTATTCTCTTAACTATGGGAAACACGCTCCTTTATTTAAATAAGTTTCATTTATTGCAAAATAACATATATATAAATTCTAAAAAACAAACAGGAATCCTGCCCGATAATGAAATTATCTGCTTATATTAAATGTTTTTCATTTGTTCAACCAGTTTTTTTACTTTTTAGCTGCTGCCACGCTGTGTCACCATTATAATATTATCTTTTTCCACCATGATCAGATTGCTTACATCGACACCGGCTATAATATGTTTATCACTGAGGAATAAACTATTTTTACAGTCTATTGCTAAAAACTGCTTGGGATTATCATTGCGGGAAAGTGGGAAAAGCCTTGTGCCTCCGCCACCAGCTAAAATTATGACTTTCATATTTACACGACCTCATTATTTTTAATAGGCGCCCTTTCGTAAAAGCACCATTATTATTGTTTTATAAAGCAATACCATATCTATCCATATAGACCAATTTTGAATATACCATACATCCATCTTTAATCTGTCAGCAAAAGCTATCTCATTTCTACCGCTTACCTGCCAAAGACCTGTTATTCCCGGCATATTTTTTACTATAGTATCCAAATAATTTCCCATTTCTTTTCTTTCCCGTGGCAGATAGGGTCGTGGCCCAACAAGACTCATATCTCCTTTTATTACATTTATTATCTGTGGCAATTCATCAATACTAAACTTGCGCAGGCTCCTGCCAATTTTAGTTATTCGTGGATCATTGTATTTTATTTTCTTATAAACCTTCCACTCTTTGGCAGCCTGAGGATGCGTTTCCATATATTTTGTTAAAATTTTATCGGAATCATTAAACATAGTACGAAATTTATAACAGATAAACTCTTTATTATTTTTCCCAATTCTTTTTGCATTATAAAATATCTTTCCCTGTGAATCAATTTTAATAAAAAAACCAATTATAACTAAAAAGGGAATAAGTACGAGAAAAATCATACCACCAACTACTATATCAAAGAGTCTCTTCAAATAACGATTATATTGTCTTGACATATTGTTTTTCATTTTAAGCATCATAAGCCGAGCATTATAAAAACGCTGTATCTCAACATTACCTATGGGTGTGCCTATAAGGTCAGGTACAAAGGAAAGATTTTTTACCAATGGCTGGACTCTGTTTATCATATCAAGCAGCTTGTTTTTTCCCAGTCCGGGAGCCGCAATAATAACTGTCTTTACTTTTGTCTGCTTTATTATTTTTTCCGCATCAGCAAAACCACCAAGGACGGGATATTTTGCTGGCAGTATTGCTGATACAGGGGCATCATCAAGGAAGCCGACAACTTTTGCCCCAAAGCCTGTGTCATTACCTATTTCCCTTAATACAAGCTCTGCCGTCTTACCTGCTCCTATAATGAGAACCGGTTCCAGTAAAATATTGGCCTTAAAAAGAATCTTTTTTAATATATACCGGAAGGTACACAGGAAGATGAATGACATTATACCGAGTATTGCCACGTAAATACGGGATACACCACCAGCAATATGACCAAAATACAGCACTGTTATACATACCATAATGCTGCATATCACGGCATGAAAAACCTTTTCTATTACTTCCCAAAATGGAGCCCGATTAACATAAATTTCCTTACTATGCAGAAATACCAGAAAGACTGTCGGTATAAGGAAATAAAAATATAGCGGTGGAACATTTGGCATAACAGCATACTCGGAAAATATGCCAACATGCTGCCGCAGAAATATCGAAACTTTCTGGGCTGCAAGTATAGCCAGGTAATCCATCGCTAATAATAAAAAAGGTATAAGGTATGACGCTATATGATCCATCTTAGTAATATTTGTACTTATATCATTAGATTTCATTGTTATCTCTTTCGTGGTTTTTATTTAATATAATTGCATATACGTATATATGATAGCAAACTTTCCCATAAATTGCCACTTCAATAGACAAACTTGTATTAAAAATTTAATGCATTAAGCAAAAAAATATTTATTTTTAAAGCTGATTATTATAAAGCATAAATTTATTCACATTTAATAGTAGACACTAAGCAAAAAAGAAAATTTATGCTCTATAAATATGCCAGTAACAATATTTAATCACATTGATAAGAGATCAGCAAAATTTCATTTATTATTTTCTATTGATTCTTCATTAATTTAATTTTTCATTCATTTCAATGAATATTTCCTGAACTATATGATTCATCGAATACTTCTCTTTTACTGTATTATATCCGGCCTCAGCAATATCGTTCCTTTTTTCTTCATATCTTAAATAATAATCCAGCTTATTTACCATATCTTCAGCATCGTTGTATATTTCCATATTACTACCCGGTTCTACTATGCCGCAGTAATCTTTCCTACTATCCATTAATTCAAAGGAATTAGTTGCCATTATTTCAAAAGTACGCGGGTTTATTGCTGCGGATGCTGTTCTGTTTATATTGAGAACTATTTTACTACTCCTATAAACTTCAGCTGTTTTTTGCGGTGGAATCCTTCTGATATTTGCTAAACAGTTACTTAAATAGGGATATTTATGTAAAAACCGTCTTTTTTCAATATATTTTTTCCAAAAATGCCGGGATTCATGATCCATAGTTATTCCATAAATACACATTTTCAAACGATTTTTATAGGCAAACTCTGCTGCTTTTTCCAATATACTCAATCTTAAATCACTGCGTCCGCCGACAAAAGATATATCTATATCTTTATGTTCTGTATTGCATTTCTTATAAAAACGCTCATCATATCCTACAGGGATAAATACAGTTTTCTTCTTAAACCGTTCTTGAATTAAATGCACATCATCCTTTTCATATGTAAAAATCACATTGAACCATGCCAATTTATGATATATTGCATTGTAAAACAGTTTTTCCTTTAGACTGTCAATAAGCCAAATAGCTGTTTTACTTTCTTGTCGCATATAATCTACTGTTTTTTGGGAAACAATACAACCGCCTAAGAAAAAAACTATATTGGGCTTTGTTTTATCGTACAACGATTTTATGCTTTTTTCTTGTTTTTTAGCAAATTTTATAAAAAGTTTATCCTTCCAGCCCAAAGAATAAATTTTTCTTTGCCAAAATGACATTGATGTAAAAAAATCATTTATAGAA
The DNA here is from genome assembly GCF_015732155.1 of Pectinatus sottacetonis. Lineage (NCBI taxonomy): Bacteria > Bacillati > Bacillota > Negativicutes > Selenomonadales > Selenomonadaceae > Pectinatus > Pectinatus sottacetonis. Next base: position 2,056,147 of record NZ_WIQK01000001.1, on the reverse strand, counting down.
TATATATTCAATTCACATTTAAGCTGTTTTACTGCATAAATAAATGAATCTGTGTAACTTCCTTTCTCACCAATAAGTAAAATTTTCATATAATTATTAAAACCTGCCTTGATATAATTTTACTGCGTTGACACTTATTATGTGTTTTTTCATTAATTTCTTTTCCAAATCCATTGGTTAAATTCCCCTTTTTTCTCTTATAACTAATCTTTTGTACAATATTGATCATGCTGGCAAAACATATAATTATTATATACAATTAATTATAACAAGACCATAAATATTTTAATATTATTAATAAAAAAGCAGAAAAAAGCTATAACATCGTTATTATATAGCAAGGAGCCATACATATTTTACTATTGTTAGTATCGTAATACAGCAACGGCTCCTTTGTCCGCCCTTAGAAGGGCGGGGAACCGCTTTAGCGGTGGTGGGTTGCATTCTGCCTTCTATCTTTAGCATAATCGCGATAGTACAGACTGCTGAATACATTTTTTACAACGAAGGTCTTCAAATACTATTGTTTATAAAGAATAAATAGCAATGGTTCCTTTGTCCGCCCTTAGAAGGGCGGGGAACCGCTTTAGCGGTGGTGGGTTGCATTCTGCCTTCTATCTTTAGCATAATCACGATAGTACAGACTGCTGAATACATTTTTTACAACGAAGGTCTTCAAATACTATTGTTTATAAAGAATAAATAGCAATGGTTCCTTTGTCCGCCCTTAGAAGGGCGGGGAACCGTTTTAGCGGTGGTGGGTTGCATTCTGCCTTCTATCTTTAGCATAATCGCGATAGTACAGACTGCTGAATACATTTCTTTACACCAGTAAAATTTCTCCAAATGTCATTATTGGTAAAACGAATAACCTTTATTCCCAGAGATTCAATACATTTTGTCCTTTTATTATCATATTGTATGGCACTATCTTCATAATGTTGACTCCCCTGAACCTCCCACGACTAAAGTCGCGGGGTTCCTGCTTCATAGATAGTTGCGCCAAAAGCACGTCTTACATTATCTCCACAGGCTATCCCCGTAGTTCCTACGGTTCTTATATATGTTATTACGCTGTTATGTTTAATATTCTTAGTCCTTCATTGCGAATGTTTATGGCGGCATTTATATCTCTGTCATGCTGGGCTTTACAGTTAGGACATTCCCATTTTCTTTAGGGATTGCTCACTTTTCTTTTTATCTTTACAAGATTATTGCCTGATTATTTTAAACTTAACATGCAGGCTTTAGAAAAGCAAGTTCTTTGCAGTAACATATATAAGAGTCGTAAGTTCTTTTTTAGTCGTATGGGGGAGGTGTCGTTCACACGGGCTCGCTGCTTCCCATGCGGTTCTCTTATGAACTCCTTTATGTTTCCATAAAGCACAGACTATATCTTGTCCTTCGGCATTATCCGTTAAGGTCTGCCCACTTCCAGCCGCTTGGCTGTACTTCCCTCAAGAGGAATAGTCGTTGGGGATTCTCCTGTTCGGAGCTTTCCTGCTGATTGTCCATTTTCTTAGTGTTTAGGGTTTAACCTTGCACCATACAGCATATTTTTTTTACTTTCGTCGCCGTCACGTTTGAGCTTGTTTCATCTTAGCGTTGTGGCTATGCTGTCTTTAGGAGTTTCCAGCATTTCAGGCAGTATTGGATTGGTCTTTGCCAATCTCTATATGCATATTTCTATACATACTGACTAGTTTGGTTGCCTAACTCAGACTGAAGTCACGAGTGTGCGGCTCCCATTTAATCAATTTCTATTACTAAATGTGCTTTTTCACAATAAAAATCTACAATATAGTGCATAATAATTTTTTGGCGAAGAAATTTTACTGGATAATTCCGTAAAAAATCAAACCATAGATGACACTCTTCCTTTGTCATATTACACCGTAAATTTCTTGCATTATTTGCCAATTGTCTGTTCTGCGATAAAAACAATGTAAAAAACTCCTTTAATAATCTAGTCTACAGCCAGAATTTTTTTTAATCGACAGAAAAAAAGTATTGTTCCTTTGTCCGCCCTTAGAAGGGCGTACAGAAAACCACGCTTGTTTCACATCAATAAAAATAAATATATTAGTTATTATTTGATGGTTTTTTATTGTTTTCACTCACTGGTGTAATAACAGCTACTTCAAACAAACGATGCCACGGGAATTTAACATTTAATTCATCCAAATTTTTCTGTCCGGGAAGTTTATCCAATCCATATTTTTTTACTGCCTGACGCATTAATACAGTAGCATACTGTTGTGCCTGAACTGTACGTGTTTTTGTGTCGCCATAATTTCCTTGTCCGGTAAAACTATCCATCTTATTTGCCGTTGCCTGACGGATATTAGCCTGATAAAACCAATCATCCAAATATCTTGGTACAAGCATTTTTATGATATTATCCTGGTTTGTATAGGAAGAAAGCATTCCCATGCTGATAGCATACCCACTGCTGTTTGTCGGCGTATTCCAGCCAGCATAAGCTCCCAGTTTACCAAGATAGCCACGCTGCCACATTATATTCATAAGGGCATTATCTGCACCATTGCCAAAGTCAATATCGGCAACTGCTGTGTTTTTATGCTGAGCAAGATATTTACCTACCATATCAGCAAATGCTACTGTATTTGCTCGTGGTAAAGTGGTATTATTCAGGTCATTTGCAGCATAAGTCAAACCGTTTTTATCAGTGTCCAGCAGCAATACCATATCAGCTCTTTTGTCATTGGTAATTTCCAATCCATCGGCCATACGGATATGTGTTTTTACAGAATTCTTTATTGGTTCATTGGAATAAGCGGGAATTGTATCGGCTCCTTTGCCGGGAGCATAGTGTACACTGACGAAAGGAATATCGCCCTTTATCTGGTTCACCGCCCGTGTCAGGAGTATCATACCAATTTCGTCAATGCCTGCCACTGACTGATAGTTTACCCCTTTTATGCTTTGGCCGTATTTATCCAGTTCACGGCGTTCTTTATCTGTCTGGGAGTATTTAGCATTGTCATCACATCCCAGTGCCAGATAAGTTATAGCTTTGTCTTTTGCTAAATCTATAAGATATTTGTTTACGGCAAAGTTTCCGGCACGGCGGGAAAGCCAGTCATTAATATCCGATGAGGGAATATCTTTTTTTAGTTGTACTAATTCTTTTTTTTCTTTATGTGTAAGCCCATCTTTTTCTTGTTTATCAGCAAGTGCCGTATACCGTGCTATCATCGTCCCATATATATGATAGTAAGCTGGTTCTTCAGAGGATGCAGCATTCGTCTGCGGTGTACGCATTATTGAGCTGAAAACATATATCGGCAGATATGGATATTTTTTATGCAAGGCGTAAAAAGCATATTCTGCCCTTTGATGCAGCACCAGAGCTGCTATGTTGTGCTTTCGTGAAGCAACGAGGCTGCCATAAACAAGTGAATCCGATGATAAGACAGCAAAATCTGCCTTACCGGCATTATCCATTACCCATTGGGCAAGTGCTTCGGGATGTCCCAAGTCATCACGGCTGCCAAGCAGATTTGCCGGTGGTGTAATAACTTTATAGCCCAAGGCTCTGATATTATTTGCAGTCTGCTCAAATGATATCGGCCTGTTATCATGCGGCACAAACAATATCGTCTGGTTAAACTGAGCCAATGCAGTACCATTAACAGCGGCACTGCAAAAAACGGCAATAAATACTATAAAATATTTTATAATTTTCAAATTCTACACTCCTCATTTTTACTAAATAAAATTGTTAGTTTTGTCATTAATTATATAAATCATAAATGGCAATTTTCTATATTCTTCTTTACTTGATAAAAACCCTTTTATTTAGTTAGCAGAAGTGATACTGGTTTTCAATATTATAGTTTAATTATAGGCTGCAACCACTTGTTATGCAAAAACAAATGAACACAGCTGTGTTCATTATATGTCTAGATATAACAGTGTTTATTAAATATAATAATGGCATAGGGAAAATATCATTTTATTATACAAGAGAGGCAAGATGATGCGTATACAAAATAAAAGAATTATTAAAATACTAGAAATATTAGACCAAAGCAAATATTCTATGACAGGTGAATGTATTGCTAGTTCACTTGGCATTAGTCGCAGTACAGTAAGACGGGATATAAAAGAATTAAATGTATTTCTACAGCAATTTGATGCCAGTGTAATAGCAGAAGCGGGAAGCGGTTATAAACTTAACAATTCAAATAATAGCAAATATATGCAGATGAAGGAAAAATATAGTATAAATTTATCAGGAAATTATCAAGGTGTAAATATAGTTCCTTTTGATTATAGTGATCGTATTTCCTTTATAATAGCTAGAATATTACTAAATTCTCTTCACAATAAAATTGTTAATCAGGAAGAATTAGCTGATGAACTTTTTTTAAGCCTATCAACTCTAAAAAAATACTTATCTGATATCAAAAAAAGTTTGTCAAGATTCAACTTGAAACTAGTTACTGACAGACTTAACGGCGTCAGAATAGATGGTGCTGAAGCACAAATACGTTATTGTATATCAGAATATATTTTTAATCGTGATGATTTACTTAATTTAAATAATAATGATTTTTTTAATGATATTTTCCCTCAAGAAGAGATAGAAATAGTAAAACATATTCTTATGAAAGTAATTTTGAAGTATAACATCCATCTAACAGATGTTGCTTTCAAAAATTTACTTGTTCATATTGTTATAACCATGCGACGATCTAGTAACAAAAATACTGTAGAATATACAAAACAGGAACAGCAAAAACTCCAGCAATCTGCTTATTTCAATCCTTCAACAGAAATACTTTATGCCGTAAAACAACAATTAGGCGTAGATATTGATAATGAAGTATATTATCTTACGCAACACTTTATTGCCAGCCAAAAATTTATTGAATCATCTAAGAGCCGTGATGAATCCAGAATTTTAATTAATAATATACTACAGCGCATTAAAAATAATACTGGATTCAATCTTTTTGATGACAGGGAACTCATTTCTGGTTTAATGATTCATTTAATTGCGGCTATAAACCGATTGAAATTTAATATGAATATTCGTAATGAGATTCTTATACCTATAAAGAATAATTATCCAGTAGCTTTTGAAATGGCAATTATTGCTAGTGAAGTTATTGAAGAACAAAAAAAGGTCAAAACTAATGAAAATGAAATTGGATTTTTAGCTATTCATTTTGGTGCCTCATTAGAACGTAATAAGCTTAATAAAGAAATAGGCAAAACAGCCATTATCGTTTGTGGAACTGGTTTATCAACAGCACTTTTACTTAAAAGCAAGCTGCAACGGCGCTACAGCGGAATATTACAAATTAAAAAGGTTATGAGTTGCTATGAACTTACACCAGAATTAATTAATAGCATTGATTTTATTTTTTCTACAGTGCCTATCCCCAATATAGAAACGGATAAAATCATTCGAGTTGAACCGATAATGACTAAAGATGATTTAGAAAGAATCGAAATAAAACTTTCTGGCGGGAAAAATATACAACATATTGATTATGAAAAATTTTTCAAACAAGAATTATTCTTCGCAAATTTTAAAGCTAAATCAACACACGAAGTTATTAGTAAAATATCATCTGTCATGATAGAAAAGGGATATATAGATAAAAATATCCAAAAATCAATTTTTGTTCGTGAAAATATGTCTTCTACTGAAATAGGTAATTTTGTGGCTGTACCCCATGCACTAGAAAATGATATGAAGGAAGCAGCAGTTGCTGTAAGCGTTCTGGAAGAAGCTATAAAATGGAAAAAAACATATGTTCAAATAGTTTTTTTATTATGTATTCCTAAAAAGTTATATAGCGTGTGGGAACCGGTATTTAAAAATATTTACCAAAAATTTATTCATGGTAATTACACAAATAAGTTCTTAAAAAATCCTAATTATACAGAATTAATAAATATTTTAAAAAAATAAAGGAGAAAATTATTATGCCGTTAGTAAATGGTTTTGTACTCTTAAAAAAAATTTTTGAAAAAAAAGTCGTTGCCTGTGCTTTTAATACAACGAATATAGAAACATCTTTTGGAATAACAAAGGCTATAGAAGATACCTCAATTCCCAACTATATTCAAATTGCACCCACTAATGTTAAACTATCTGGATATGATTATATTGCAGATATTATTAAAAAAATTGCTATTGATATGAAAACACCACTTGCCCTGCATTTAGACCATGGTAAGACAATGGAAGATGTTGAAGCAGCAGTAAAAGCCGGATTCACTTCAATAATGATAGATGGTTCTGCTAAATCTTTTGAGGAAAATGTAGCTATTGTAGCTGAAGCTGTAGATTATTGTTCTTGTTACAATATTCCAGTAGAAGCAGAACTTGGTGCCATTTCAGGCAAGGAAGATAATATTCAGGGTAAAAATGATAAAACCAATCCAAAACTTGTGAAAGAATTTATCAAAAAATCTAAATGCAATATGCTTGCTGTATCCGTTGGTAATGTACACGGATTAGAAAGTAAACCACATATTGATTTTGATTTGCTAGATAAAATTTATCATAATAGTTCTGTTCCTTTGGTATTACATGGAGGTTCTGGAATACCATTTGAAATTTTAAAAGAAGTTAAAAAATATGGTGTGTGCAAAATTAATATTGCCAGTGATCTAAGACGAGAAGTCGTAAGGGTCTATGGACAAGCCTATGAAAAGAACCATATGGAACATAACTTAATAAAAGTAGCTTTAAATGCAAAATCTGCCGTATATGATGAATGTAAACGAAAAATATTGGCACTAAATTGACAGGGGCATGTTACATGAAGGGTAGTTTAATTTTTATAAAAGATTTATTGAACGTAGATATTAAAGCACAGACCCAAAAAGAACTTTTTACCATATTAGCAAATCCATTATTAAATAATAACTTTGTTACTAGTGATTATTTAACAGGCGTAATTGAACGGGAAAAAAAATTTCCAACAGGATTACCTACAAAACCATATGGTGTAGCACTGCCACATACTTTACCCCAATATGTTATTAAAAATTCCATTAGCGTAGGAGTCTTAAAAGAACCTATTAAATTTAAAGTGATGGGAAGTGAAAATGATTATATTGACGCAAGGATAATATTTTTATTGGCTTTAAATGAAAATAAAAAGCAGTTATGGATGCTGCAAGCGATTATGAATATGATCCGCTCAGAAAAAGTATTAACCAAAATTGCTACAGCTAAAAAAAATGACGTATTTGAATGCATTAGCGAAAATTTATTTTAAGGAGTGAATTTATATGGCAAAAAAACATGTATTATTTGTATGTGCAACGGGAATTGCTACATCTACAGTAGTAGCAGAAAAAGTTGCCCAGTATTGTAAAGAAAAAGGGTTAGATATTGAGTACCATCAATCAAATGTAGCTAGCGTACCTAAAAACTGTAATGGTATAAATCTAATTATTTCCACTACTAATATTCCATATAAATTAGATATACCAGTAATCAGAGGATTAAATCTCTTAACAGGAATTGGTGAAGAAGATACATTAAAAAAGATTTATGATATTTTAGTCGAATAGAAAAGGGCGGTGTTTATTATGAATTTCAGTTTATTTTTACTTGACACTGTAAAATATATCTTGAGTTTTGGTCCTACAGTTATGTTGCCATTAGTATTATTTATACTTGCAATGTTTTTTAGAATTCCAATTTCTATAGCACTTAGATCATCACTAACTGTAGGAATGGGATTTGTCGGAATATATGCTATCTTTGGTATTCTAACCAATAATATTGGACCTGCTGCCCAATCTATGGTTACACACAGTGGCATAAATTTACCTATAGTCGATCTTGGATGGCCCCCTCTTGCGGCAATAACATGGGGTTCCCCCATAGCTGCTTTTGTTATTCCACTAACTATCCTTATTAATATTGCTTTATTAGCCTTTAATTTAACAAGAACTGTAGATGTTGATATGTGGAATTATTGGCATTTTGCACTGGCTGGTGCATTAGTATACTATAGTACCGATAGTTTTTTGTTAGGTCTTTTAGCTGCTGGTATAACCGCTATAGTGATATTCAAATTAGCGGATTGGTCAGCTCCCTTGGTAGAAAAGTATTTTGGTTTGGAAGGTATATCACTGCCCACCTTATCATCTGCTGTATTTTTCCCTATAGGACTATTAGGAGATAAAATCATTGATAAAATACCAGTTATAAATAAAATACACATAGATCCACAAAGCATACAAAAAAAGTTCGGTGTTTTTGGAGAACCAATGCTTATTGGTATTATTCTGGGTATCATGGTAGGAATTCTTGCCGGTTATAATTTTAAAAATACGTTGATTTTAGGAATAAACATAGGTGCTGTTATGTTTATATTACCTAGAATGGTAAAAATTCTTATGGAAGGATTATTACCATTATCAGAATCGATAAAGAAGTTTCTCAATAAAAAATACCCTAACCGCAAAGATTTATACATTGGGCTTGATATTGCTGTAGCTATAGGCAGTCCTGCAATAATTTCTACAGCATTACTGTTAACACCACTTGCTGTTATATTCGCATTTCTTATCCCAGCAAATCAAGTTCTTCCACTGGGAGATTTAGCTAATTTAGCTGTATTTGCTTCAATGATAGTTTTGGCCACTAAAGGAAATATTTTTAGAGCAATTATCATCAGTATACCTTGTATGATTGGAGATTTACTAATAGCGACTAATATAGCTCCATTTGTAACACATATGGCGAAGGATGTCCAATTCAATTTTCCTCCTAATTCAAGTGGCCTTGTTTCTAGTTTCTTAGATGGAGGAAATCCCTATCGTTTCTGGATTATGAAAATATTCCAAGGAAATATTTTATCAATAGCATTAATTCCTGTTATCGCTGTTATTATATATTTCATTTACAAATGGACCAAAGGATATGTTTATGGGAAAAATGAAAGTTGATTTTGTATTAGATATAGGTTCAACTAACACAAAGATATCATTGTATTCAATAAATAGCAAAAATTTTGTTATTCAAAAAAAATTTAATACTCCAAAAATTTTAAAAAATAATGATGAAGATTTTAATTATATAAAACTATGGGAAATAATAAAAAAACAGATTATCCTGTTTAATATTTGTGATTTATACACTATAGAAAAAATAATTATCGCAAGTGTCGGTGAAACAGGCGTATTAATAACTAAAACAGGGCATGTAATCGGGCCCATGATAGCATGGTATGATAAAAGAGGAGAAAATTATTTAGATTTATTATCACAAACTGATATTAAAGAAATATATACCATTACGGGCCTTCCTGTTCATAGTAATTACAGCGTATTTAAAATCAAATGGTTATATGATAAATTTATTGTTAATTCAAATATTAATGTAAAATGGCTTAATCTTCCCAATTATATTGCATATCTTCTCACTGAGAAAAAAACGATGGATTATACACTTGCCAGTAGAACAATGTTATTAGATATAAAAAATAAACAATGGTCTTCTTTTTTACTAAAAAAATTTTCCCTTCCATCTGATATTATGCCTAAAATAATTCCTAATAACTCTGCTGTTGGTATTGTTTCCGATGTAATGAAAAAATGTTTAAAATTTTCATCTGATTGTAAGGTGTATATAGCAGGACATGACCATATGTCCGGGTCTGTTGCAGTTGATCTAAAAAATAATGAATTACTCAATTCTACAGGAACTACTGAAGCTCTACTATCTATAAGTAATACTATAAAAATCAATGAGCATTCATTCAAAAGTAAACTTTCTAATGGAATTTATATTGATAGTAAAAAATACACTTTATTTGCATCACTGCCTTGTGCTGGAATTTGCTTCGAAAGTTTTCAAAAATTATTTAATTATAATTATGAGAATTTAATTAGTGCATTCAAAATATTAGAAATCGAATATGCAAGATCACCTATTATAAATGAGGCCAATTTATTTTTTCCTCATTTACGCGGTAATGGTTCTCCTGAAAAGAATGTTTTCGCTAAGGGATTATATTATGGTTTCACAAATAAACTATCAAGTAATCAAATTTTATTTGATATTTCTGTAGGATTATGCTTGGAATTAAAAAATTTATATAATTGTTTTGATGATCTTAATAATAATTTTAATATTATTAAAGTTATTGGGCCTGCAGTAAAAAATGAATTTTGGTTGCAATTAAAGGCTGATGTTTTAAATAAAACTATTATTGCCATTAATATTCCAGAGACAGTATCATATGGGGCAGTATGTTATTTTGAAGGTTGTAATGTCGAAACAACAAAAATGAAAAAGTATTTACCTAATAAATCTAAAGTTGCATTTTTTGAAAATTTATATAATAAATATAAAAAAATTTATGACTTTAAGGTAAATATAGAAAAACAATATATATAAATTATCGTTGTACTATTAACTGTGCATTAGCAAAACAAGATTATCAAACTTTTTGAGAAATAAATTCTGTTTTATATTGTGTAAGTGTATTTTTCAGGCTTTGCTTAGTTTTTTTATAATGTTCAGTTCTATAATTAAGCATTTTTATTATAGATAAAACGTATGCAACCAAAAGTCTTTGCTAACATAGTAAACTGATCAATATTAGGCTATACGCGGAATTTATATACCTTATTCATATTCTTACCTCCTATTAGTTTTTGTTACCTTGCAACGATATTTTACAACCGAAACGAGATGGTAATGCATCATAAAATCTGAATGTTAATTATAATATGATTCTCTTATTATAAAAGTTCTCTAATAATTTCGACTGATAATATCATAATATGAGAAAATTATATTTACAATATCAAGACCATGGCGATTCATCCTGCCACTTTAAAAGTGGGGGAATTCTCGCCACAAATTTTAAATGCATAACAATTCACATGTCCGTCATAGATAAAATGCTACATGGGCATTATGGCAAACCACGCTACCAATGGTATAGTAAAAACTGATAATACGGTAGTCATAAAACTTCCTTTCGCCAATAAAGCACTATCCCCGCCATATTGGTTGCAAAGCATAACAAGGTTACTGGCCACAGGCATTCCGGCAACGATAACACATACTCCCAGTATCACGGGATCATGGATAAAAAGGGCAAAAATAAATCTTACAGCTATGGGCAGCAGTAATAATTTCACTATGCTCATAAAGTAAAGTTTCCGCACATTGAATATTGTTTTTATAGGGGTGGAGCCCAGTGTTGAGCCAATAACTATCATGGCCAGCGGTGTAGTTGTTTGTCCTATCATACCAATGGCCGTACATACAGTTGCCGGTGGTTTTATGTGCAGGAAATAGAGGACTATTCCCAATAATGAACCGATAACTGCCGCGTTAAATGTATCTTTTATGAGGAATTTTCTCTCGGTTGCTCCCTGACTTACGAGATAAGTCCCATAAGTAAATACAAACATGTTATAAACAAATATAAATATTGATAAGTAAAATATGGCACTATTGCCATAAACAGCCTGTACAACGGGTATCCCCATAAATCCAACATTGGAAAACACCAGCATGGCTTCATATAATTTTGCCTGCGAAGTTTCTACACCGAATATCTTACAGCATATTTTGGACAAAATAGGCAGGATAAGATACAGTATTATGGCTGCAGCAAAAACAAGCAGTACAGTTGATTGTGATTCTTCATGGTGCATGTTAACAACAGAATCTATTATGATGGCAGGACACATGATGCTGATTATTAACTTGGAAAAGTATTTGTTGGCCATTTCATTCATTATTCCCGTTTTAAAACAAACGAATCCCAGTAATGTAAGCAGGGTAAGTACTATCATTTGATCTACGATATGCGGCATTTATATGAGTCCTCCTTTGTTGTATCCAGTATACAATAAAGAATACTGATAAACCCTTATGCTGTCAAGAACATTTATTTTTAAAATCAATATTTTTTTAGTAAAAATATTGTTGACAAGTGTATTTTTGCATAGTATACTTATCACAACAAAATGAACAAGGGCGTTCTGATATTTACTATCAGAGCGCCTTTTTATTTTTTATTTGTAAAAAAGAAGGGGCGGATATAAATGTTTAATCTTTTTAGTACGCAGGCAGCAGCAGTAGCAGCTCCATGTTATGACGAAGCTGATCCGATTATTGATGTAAAAAATGTTTTTAAAACTTTTAAAGAAATAAAAGTTCTTAAAGAAGTGGGGCTTTCGGTAAAAAAAGGGGAAGTCGTTACTATTATAGGTCCTTCCGGTGCCGGAAAAAGCACTTTACTGCGCTGCATCAACCAACTGGAAAGTATTGACAATGGTGATATTTTCTATAATGGACAATCTATCGTCAACGGTTCAACCAGCATTGACAAAATTCGCCAGAAAATCGGCATGGTTTTTCAGCATTTTAATTTGTTTCCCCATCTTACCGTTATGGAAAATATTACATTAGCTCCTATTAATTTACTAAAAGTATCCAAAAAGGAAGCAGAGGAAACAGGAATGGAGCTTTTGAACAAGGTTGGCCTTGCTGATAAGAAAGATGCTTATCCCAGCCAGTTATCCGGCGGACAGAAACAGCGTATCGCAATAGCACGTGCCTTGGCTATGAATCCCAATGTAATGTTGTTTGATGAACCGACTTCTGCTCTGGACCCGGAAATGGTTGGAGAAGTACTCCAGGTTATGAAAGATCTGGCTAAGTCAGGTATGACAATGCTTATCGTCAGCCATGAAATGGGATTTACCCGTGAAGTTGCTTCCGATGTTGTCTTTATGGATGCTGGCAGGATAGTGGAAAAAGGCTCACCCGACCATGTCTTTAATCATAGTGAACACGAACGAGTCCGTTCTTTCTTGAAAAAAGTGCTTTAATTTATGTACTTTAATTTTTAAGAAATGAACACTGCTGCAAAATTATACTGTCTTTATAATTTTTATATAGTATTTAACTGTACAATAGTTTAATTACATTAACTCTTCGCCTTTTTAACGGCAGATAAGGGTCATTAGTATTTTACCAGTATATGCAGAAATAAATATATTTGTTATTTTTTTTTATTTAGTTATTGTATACGGAATTTGGGATTCTGTATACAGAAATTTGTGAGGTGGAGTAATGTCAATCTTAGATGTGTTTTTAAAGTACAGTGATATGTTCTGGGCTGGTACAAAAATGACTGTGAGTATTTCCTTTTTCTCTATCATTGGCGGACTTATAATCGGAACTATTCTGGCACTAATGAAAATAAGCAAGGTAGGCGCTTTTCGCTGGATATCCAATGCTTATGTGGAACTGATCCGCGGCACCCCCGTTTTGGTCCAAATTTCAATTGCTTTTTTTGGACTACCAATGCTGGGAATAAACTTTCCTTCTATGTATATAGGTGGTGTAAGTATCGACAGGGTTGCTTCTGGGATATTAGCCCTTACAATAAATACATCCGCATATATCTGTGAAATAGTCCGCAGTGGTATCCAGTCAGTAGAAAAAGGACAGATGGAGGCTGCCCGTTCTCTGGGATTCAATAGTCCCTCTGCGATGCGGCTTGTTGTTTTACCCCAGGCAATAAAAAATATTCTGCCTGCTCTTGGCAATGAATTTGTTACTATAATAAAAACTTCTTCGCAGGTTTCTGTAATTGGAATGGCTGACCTTATGTACACAGCCAATACTATCCAAGGCATAAGTTTCCAGCCTATGCAGCCGTTGTTTATTGTTGCCGCTATCTACTTTGTGATAACTTTTACTATTTCCTGCGGTGTAAGATACATGGAAAAGTATATGGGAAAAAGTACCTGATGGTACGTTAATTATATTAAAATAAATTTGTTCTGTTAATTTGAGGAGGATATCTATGAAATTCAATTTTAAAAAATTAATCGCTGTTTTTTTATCTGTTATGGCTGCGGCAATGATGTTTGCCGGCTGTGGCAGCAGCAATCAATCGTCTGCCAAGGCTGATCTGCTAAAATCTATTAAGGCAAAGGGTGTCCTTGTTGTTGGGACTGCATCCGGCTACCCACCATATGAGTTTGTTGATACTTCCAGCAGTGATCACCATGTAACCGGTATAGATATGGCTTTAGCAAAAGCTATTGCTGACAAACTTGGTGTAAAATTAAAAATTGAAGATATGAGTTTTGATGCGCTGCTATCTTCCTTGAAGGCAGGCAAGGTAGATCTTGCTATTGCCGGAATCAATCCTACAGCTGAAAGAAAAAAGACTGTTGATTTTTCTGATGTTTATTTAACTTCACATCAAAAACTTCTTATTAGGAAAGAGGATGCTGGCAGCTTAAAAACCTTAGCTGATTTTAAGGGAAAAACCATAGGCGCCGAAAAAAATACTACCCAGGCAAAATTAGCTAAAGCAGAAATGCCTGATTCCCGCTTAGTTGCTCTGGATAAAGTTCCTAGTCTTGTCCTTGAACTTACTAATAAGAAAATAGCTGGTATTGTTGTTGAAAGTATTGTTGCCCAGCAGTACCTGACTTCTAATGATTCTCTGGCATTCAGTGATGCCGTATTTAAGGATGATAAAAAAGACACTGCTCTCGCTATTAATAAGGGGAATGAAGACCTGTTAAAAATAATTAATGAAGTTATCAAGGAAAATAAAGATAATGGTAATTTCAAAAAATGGATTAAAGAATACAGCAAGTTAGCTATCTCCAATGCACAAAAGTAGTTCCTGTGTATCATCAATAAATTAGATAGGAAGTATAAATATGTTTGTAAAAAATTCCAGTGGAGTATTAAAAAAAGTGTTAATGAGCCGTCCTACTTATCTGCAGGCGGCTCCCATAAATGAGATTGCCAAACAGTGGTCGCGTACCAAATTGAGCCGTGATATAATGGAAAAAGAGCATCTGGCAATGGTTAAGGCCTATGAAGATAATGGTGTGGAAACAATTCTGCTTGACGCTGATGAAAAACGTCCTAATTCTACTTTTTCACGTGATTTTGGCTGCTGCCTGCGTGAAGGTTATGTTTTAGGCAATTTTCGTGAACCGATCCGTTTTTTAGAGAGAGAAGCCTATCGCAACAGAATGGAAGAGCTAGGTATCCCCTTAATTGCCGAAGTAAAGGAAGGCTTATTTGAGGGTGGAGATTTCACTTTTCTCGATGATAATACTTTAGCTATTGGTATGGTAGCACGTACTAATACTAAAGGAATCGAAGAAATAAAAGCCGGTATTTCTAAATACGGCTATGAAGTGGTTCCTGTTCCTTGCGATGAATCTTATTTACATCTTGATCTGCTGTTCAATTTAGTTGATGAAAAATTAGCTTTAGTTTACCAAAAAGCTCTGCCTGCTGATTTTTTACAGCTTTTGAAAAAAAAAGGCATTGAAACCATTAATGTTCCAGATGAAAAAGTATTTCATCTGGGATGCAATGTGGAAGCTCTGGGGAATAAACGAGTCATATCATTAAAGAGCAATGAATATGTGAATACGCAGCTTGATAAACGCGGTATAAAGGTTATTGAAGTGGATATAAATGAAATCGTAAAAGCCGGCGGCGGTCCGCATTGTATGACTTTTCCTCTACTTAGAAAATAAACAATCACGGGGGAAATCTGAATGTCCAAATTGGCAACGGTAAAAAAGACCAAGAAACTTTCTGACCAGGCATATGAAATTATAAAGGGTGCTATTATAAAAAACGAGCTTAAACCGGGTGAAATTTTAGCAGAAGAAAAACTTGCTGACCAGCTTGAAATAAGCAGAACTCCTATAAAGGCTGCTCTCATTAAGCTGGTACATGAAAACATTGCCTCAGTAAACACAAATAACAGTATAGTAGTTTCCAATATAACTGCCCATGATGTACAGCAAGTCACTCAGGTACGCCGCTGTTTGGAGGAATTAGCTGTATCCCTTCTGGAAAATAATATAACAAAAAAACAAATCAATGAACTGAAAAAGCTCGACAAGAAAAGATGCGAAGCTGCTGCAGCTGATGAGTTTGAGGAATATATCGAAATGGACTTTCTCTTTCATGTAAATATTGCCAGATTTACCAATAACAGCTTTTTGGCTGAAATGGTTGAATGGGTTAATACGATCATCAAACGTTATTTAATTTTATCTGGTACTCTGTCAAAATACTGCCAGGTTGCCAGTAAAGAACATAAGTGTGTTCTTGATGCAATAGAGGCTAGTGATTTTTCCCAAGCTGTCACAGCAATGTCTAATCATCTTACCAATGTCGATCGCCGTATGCTGATTCATTGATTTTAAAAGGCAGTTGATTAATTTGAATAATCTACAATCAAAATCTGATCTATCTAAGGAAATTCTTGAATTAACAAAACAGCTGGTGGCTATTCCCAGTATTAATTCAGCCGGTGAAGGTGAAAAGAATGTTGCTTGTTTTATTGAAAAATATTTGCGCGACTTTCCTTATTTCCAAAAGCATCCTGAACAAATAATAATCCAAAAGTTAAAAAATGATAAACTGGATCGCCGCAATGTCTTTGCTCTGATACGTGGAGAAAAAGAAAAATCAGCAGATACTATATTGCTGCATGGTCATATTGATACAGTGGGTGTTGATGATTATGGCTCTTTAAAACCATATGCGTTTTCACCTGACAAGCTTATGGAAAAGCTGTCTGAAATGAATCTAAGTGATGAAGTCAGGACTGATCTTGAATCCGGTGATTATCTATTCGGGCGTGGTGCCTGTGATATGAAGTCCGGTGATGCGGTCTTTCTTGTACTGGCTCGCTTATTCTGCGAACAGGCTGCAAATTTTGGCGGCAATATTCTGCTGTCTTTCAATCCGGTGGAGGAAAACATCCATACTGGCATTATAGACGGCCTCGAAGTTTTGACAATGCTGCAGGAAAAAGAACAGCTCCATTATTTGTTTGCTATCAACAATGACTATATTTGTCCTTTATATCCTAATGATCATACCCGCTATGTATATACAGGTGCTGTCGGCAAACTCCTGCCCTGCTTTTATGTTCATGGTAAGGAAACTCACGTTGGCCAGTGCTTTGAAGGCTTTGATGCTTCCCTGACAGCAGCAGAACTTATCCGTATTATTAATTTAAATTGCGATTTCTGCGATGAGTACCGGGGTGAATTTACTCTTCCTCCATCTGTATTAAAAATGAAAGATCTGAAAAGTTCTTATAATGTCCAGACTGCTGTTTCAGCTTTTGTTTATTTTAATTATTTCATTCATAATATGCCTATCAATAAAATTATTGATAAATTAAAGTCAGCTGCCATGCAGGCTTTAGTTAATGTACAAGATCATCTAAATAACCAATACAAAACATTTTGCAAGCTTTCCCACGTTGATTATCAGCCTTTTGCCTATAACCTGCAAGTTCTCACGTATGATGAACTATATACCCTGGCTGGTAAAAATTATGCTGGAGATCTTGATAGTCTTCTTAATGAGATTGTTACTGCTTGTGGGGAAAAAGATGTGGATAAACGAGAAATACCGCTGCAGATGGCACAAAAGCTCTGTGATATTGCTAAAATAAATGATCCGGCTGTTATCCTGTTTTTCGCTGCCCCATACTGCCCACACAATACTATCCATGAAGAAGATCCACAGCAAAATGCTCTCTTTGGCAAACTCAGCGATACTATTGCCGGTTTTGCCGAAAAATCTGGTGAACATTATGAAATAAAACAGTTTTTCCAGAGTTTATCAGACAGCAGTTATCTGACTATTGATGATGATGATGCTTCTATTGATGCCCTGTTGAAAAATTTTCCTGCATTCAGTATACTGCATCCCGTGCCATTGAAAAAGATAAAAAAGCTTGGTATCCCAGCCATTAATTATGGCTGCTTTGGCAAAGATGCCCACAAATGGACTGAACGTGTATATATGCCTTATTCTTTTGGTGTATTACCTGATTTCATTAAATACACTATCAAAAGTTTCTTAAAGTTTTAATGACCTGAAGTTGTTTTACCTGTCCTGCTAATTTAAACAAAAGAGGTTTTAAATATGAGTTTATATGAAAGATGTATGAAAGTTATGCCGCCGATAGCCAAAAGAGCTACTACTATGGGGGTAATAAAAGGAGAAGGTTGCTATCTCACTGATGAAGACGGACGAAAAGTCCTTGATTTTGCAAGTGGTGTAGCTGTCTGCAATATAGGTCATAATCATCCCAAAGTTGTTAAAGCTGCAAAAGAACAGATAGATTCTCTTATCCATGGCGGACATAATGTTGTTTATTATGAAAGCTATGTCAAGTTAGCGGAAAGGCTCGTAGAGTTATCTGGCGGTGATACTATGGTCTATTTCAGCAACAGTGGCGCTGAAGCCAATGAAGGTGCTGTAAAATTGGCCAAATATGTAACACAGCGTCCAGCTGTAATTGCTTTCCGTGGTTCTTTCCACGGCCGGACTTTAGGGGCTATCTCACTAACTTCATCTAACTCGGCCTATCGTAAAAATTATGAAGGGCTGCTGCCTAGTGTTTATTTTACGGAATATCCTAATTTATACCGTACTCCGTATAAAAAGGAACCCGGCAAATGTCCACATGAATATATGGATCACTTAGAACAGCTCTTTGAAACATTAATTGACCCATATTCTGTGGCAGCAATTATAATGGAACCAATACAAGGTGAAGGCGGATATATCGTTCCTCCGGTTGATTTTGTGCAATATATCCGCAAAGTATGTGATAAATACGGTATTATGCTTATTTTTGATGAAATACAGACAGGAATGGGGCGTACCGGCAAATTATTTGCCTATGAAAATTTTGGTGTACGCCCTGATATTTTTACTCTCGCTAAAAGTATTGCTTCCGGATTCCCGCTCAGTGCTGTAGTCGGTAGAAAAAAATATATGGAAAAATGGCCGGCCGGCGCACATGGCGGCACCTTCGGCGGTAATCCGGTTGCCTGTGCAGCTGGTCTTGCCACTCTTGATGTACTGATCAACGATGGCATGCTCGATAATGCAGTCAAAGCCGGTAATTATATGAAGAAAAAACTTGGGGATCTGCAAAAAAAATATCCTTCTGTCATCGGCGATGTACGCGGTATTGGTCTTATGCTGGCGATGGAAATGATTCATGAAGATACTAGTCCTGATGCACAACTGGCAGCGAAATTAAAAGAAAAATCTTTGGAAAAGGGTCTGCTCCTGCTTTTATGCGGAACATACCATAACGTAATTCGCTTTATCGCTCCGACAATAGTTACAGAAAAAGAAATAGATTTTGCTCTAGATATACTTGATGAGTTGCTCGCTGAAGAATTGCATAAATAATATCGCGAAAGGAATACGTTATGAAAATCGTAATTGCTGATTATCCTGATGTCATAGCAAGAAATCTAGATTATGAAAAAGCGGTATTAAAACGACACCTGCCAGATGTCCAAATAGAAACTTATAGTTATACTGATAAAAATGAATTTTACCGTATAATAAAAGATGCTGATGCCCTGCTTACAGCTTTTATAAATATAGATGCTGATGTCATGGACCATGCCCCTAAATTAAAATGCGTAAGTTTTAATTCTACGGGATATAATTTTATTGATTATGACGAAGCAAGCAAACGCGGTATTGCTATAATTCCTATTGCCGAATACTGTACCAATGAAGTAGCTGACCATACAATGGCTTTAATACTATCTTTAAGCCGCGGGATTAAACATTATATTGACGATGTGGATAAAAAAGGTCTTTGGCAGTATCATTCTATATCCTTGGAAAGACTTAACAGAAAGACCTTGTGCATTTTCGGACTTGGTAAAATAGGGCAGGCCGTTGCTAAACGGGCTTCTGCTTTTGGCCTGCGAATACTGGCTTTTGACCCGTTCGCCGATGAAACTATGGCCAAAAAGCTGCATATAGAACTGGTAGATGCTGATACTGCTTGCGAACAGGCTGATATCATAACTAATCATATGCGGCAGACTAAGGAAAATTATCATTTCTTTTCCAGAAGTAAGTTTGAAAAAATGATCAAGCGACCATTGTTCATAAATACGGCCCGCGGTGAATGTGTCTGTGAAGAAGATCTTATCCGGGCGCTTGACGTAGGAATTATCCGCGGTGCAGGACTTGATGTCCTGAGTCAGGAAGATCCCGACCTCAGTGATTGCAAACTGACCAATAGAAAAAACGTTATTATAACACCCCATGCTGCTTTTTATTCCCGAGAATCATTAGAAGATTTACAGCGTATTTCCTGTGAAAATGCAGCACATTATTTAAAAAAAGAATATGAACAGGTTTTTAGAATCGTAAATTGGCCAGAAATAAAATCTGTTGTTTTAAAGGAGAAAGGAGTAAACAAAGTATGAAAGTACTGCGTTTCCATGGCAAAAATATTATAAACGGTGCTAATTCACTGGAATATTTAAAACAAGTATCCTACAAAAAAGCCATGATAATCACCGGTGGCAAATCAATGTTCCGCTCCGGTGTTATTGATAAAATAAAAACTTATATGGAAAAACCAGGCTGTGAACTGAAAATCCATTCCGGCATAAGTAAGAATCCTACTAAGGATCAAGTAATGGTGGCACTTGAAGAGGCAAGAGAATTCAAGCCAGAAACATTTATCGCTGTAGGCGGCGGCTCCCCTTTGGATGCAGCAAAGGCGGTATTACTTTTTTATGAATTTCCTGAGCTTAATTTCGATAATGTATTTGATAAATCACTGCCAACAGAACGAACCCGCACTAATTTTATTGCTATTCCCTCTACTTCTGGAACCGCCAGTGAAGTAACTCATGTATCAGTCATTACTTACCCAGAAAAAAATCTTAAATTAGCAATAAAAACAGAATGTCTGCGTCCTGATCTTGCTATAATTGATGGTAATATCACGATGAGCCTGCCCGCACATATAGCTGCACAGACTGGTATGGATGCTTTGACGCATGCATTAGAAAGCTATATAAACACCAATGGTGATGATTTCACTGATGCCCTGGCCAAAGAAGCTATCGAGGGTATATTGGAATGGCTGCCAGTTTCCTGTGAACAGGCAACACTGGAAAGTCGCCAAAAAGTACATGCATTCCAATGTATGGCCGGTATGTCATTTTCTAATGCCGGTCTGGGAATGGTGCATGGAGTATCACATGCCTTTGGTGGATTATATAATCTGGCGCACGGTCTGGGCAATGCGGTTATTCTTCCTTACTCAATGGATTACAATAAAAAGGACGCTGCTGTGGCCGCTAAATACAAAAACCTATCTAAAGCAGTTGGCAGCGATATAATAGAAAAAGTACGCGAATTAGGCCGCAGAATTGGTATTCCTGCCTGTATTAAAGATGCCGGTGTGGCAGAAAAGGATTTCCAGGCGGATTTTGCTACACTTACCGAAAATTCAATGCTCGGTTCTACTGCTGTAAATCCAATAAAAGTATCTATGGATGATATGAAAAAATTTGTCCACTGCGTATATTATGGAGAAAAAGTAGATTTCTAATTTTTTCCATATTAATATACATTCTTCCAGCTGATATAAAATTCCCTGATTTTATATCAGCTTTTTGTATTATATTCCTTTGTCTGCCCTTAAAATAGCGGACAGAATACATGCCTTTTCCGTATTAGTAGAAATAGCATATTAACCATACATAATGACTAATCTAAATTTATAATATTGTTATATCGTAATGAATCCACCAATAAAATTAATAACTATATATTGCTATATATTAATTATGCCCCTTGTCTGCTTTTTATAAGCGGGCAAAGGGCACATTCTATGCAATCAATTTATCAATTACTTTTAGTAAAGCAAAATAGACATCCCAACAATAAGCGCAATGATCATTGGCAGACTGTTCCTTTTGGCTATTTCCATTGGATTTACCCCGGCTATCCCAGCAACTATAATAGTTGCCCCAGCAATTGGTGACATTGTACGTCCCAGTGTGCCAGCGAGTGTTGCGGCAGTCCCCATTTGCAGCGGTGTCATTCCAAAATCAGCGGCATGTGGTGTTATTGCCTCATTAAAAGCAAATGTAGCTGCATCACCGGAGCCTACTAATATTGCCAGAATAAACGGTCCAACGGCTGCACACACTTTTACAATAGCAGGATTATTAAGCATCTCAGTAATAAATAATTTTACAAGGCCAATTGATGTCAATCCGGCTACAAATACTCCGGCAGAAATAATTATACCAAGAATGGAACCATATGCCTGCCCCATTCCATCAAAAAAAACTTTTCCCAATTTAGAAGGATTTGTTCGTGTAACAAGCAATGTCAGCAATGTTCCAATGATCATTGCCTGTGGTACCCCCATTTTAAAAATAGGAACTACATGTGTTGCTCCAAGAACCAATATTACTATAGGCAGTATTGGCATTATCGCATAAAAGAAATTTACTTTAAAATTATCATCCAAAGTCAAATTTTTAGAAATATACCCTCTGTCTTCTTTTAACACATAGGCTAGTACAGTCAATACTACGGTAGCTGCCAATAATGAAGCTAAATTTGCTTTATAATGGTAGCCTATGACCTCCATAACACTAACTCCGGCAATTTTAGCCACAAAGGGATTATGGGCCAGCCCCGGATTAAGCATACTGCCATAAGTACCACATTTTACTGCTGCCGCAGCCATAGCTGGATGAACTCCCCCGGCTATCAGCAATGGAATGAATATCGCACCAGCTGCCGCAGCTGTTCCCGAAGCACTGGGTAATGCTATATTTACCAGATAAGTACATACTATAACACCGGGAATCAATAGGGGCCGAAAATTTTTCAAGACAAACGCCATTGCATTTATTAAGTGCTTATCACATTCTGTAAAACGTATTACCATAGCAAACCCCATTACAGAACAAACGGCTTTTATAAGCCCTGAGTTTGTCATGCTTTTAGCAAAGGCATTAAGTGATGCCATGGGAACACCGCCAATACAGCTCATGAATATTCCTGCACCAATAAGCACGATACGTGCATCGTATCCTTTTAGAATAAAGTATATAACCGAAATAATAACAATAATACCAACAATAACCATAAATGTAGACATAGAGTAACTTTCCTTTCATATTAATCAATATAATTTGCTACTATAATAGGAACAGTTGTAATCCTAACCACGGGAAGCTAAATAAATCTGCCATTGAGATAAATTAATTTATGCTGCTATCCGCTGCTGATAAACTGCACAGGGTCTTATACAAAACATCTGTTCCCCGTAATATATCTTTCATATCTGCCCATTCTGCTGCATTGTGACTTATACCATCACGACATGGAATAAATATCATGCCTGTTGGTGCATGTTCAGCTAAATGCATCATGTCATGACCTGCACCGCTTGGCATTTTATTATAAGCAATATTATCTTCTCGGCATACATTTTCAATGCTGTTTATTACATAATCATCCAACGTTACTGGCTGTTCATCAGCCAGTGTATGAAGTGAAACCTGTATTTTCCTTTTTTGGCTGATTTTTTCTATTGCCTTCTTTACTGTGCTTACAGTGTTTGTCTTAACCTGGGCATAAATACTGCGAATATCTATTCCCAGTTCTACTTCTCCAGGAATTACATTCATGACATTAGGTGAAACATTAGCTATTCCCACGGTTCCAACTACAGGCTGCAACGATGTTAACGCAATATTTTCCACTGATAGGATTATCTCAGCTGCTGCACATAAGGCATCATTACGCATTGTCATTGGTGTAGCTCCGGAATGATCTGCCTTTCCCCGCAATTCAAGCTTTATTCTTGTGGGCGCAGCAATCCCGGTAACTATCCCTATGGGTTTATGTATGTTCTCCAATACTTTACCTTGCTCTATATGCATTTCTATGCATGCCTTCAAGTTTTTTAAATCTATTACTTTATTTCTTTTATCCGGTTCTATGCCACGGGAATGTAAAATATCATATAACGATTTATTATCAGTATCTTTATACTGTTTCATATCCCGAACAGTCAATTTACCACATGCAGCTTTACTGCCTAATGTAGCGGTTCCAAATCGGCTGGATTCTTCACACATAAATACGACTATATCTATCGGATTATAATTTTTGAAATTATTTTCATTCATTAAGTTCACGGCCTCGATAGCACCCAACACACCTAACACCCCATCAAAATTGCCGCCATGCGGGACACTGTCTATATGCGATCCGCATAATACAGCTGGGGCAGCCGGATTTTTTCCCTGCCTGCGTCCAATTATGTTGCCGAAATCATCAATGCGTATCGTCAATCCAGCCTGCTTCAGCAAACTGATAATAAATGTTCTGGCCTGCCAATCTTCATCAGAAAAAGCCAATCTGGTTATACCTTTACCATCAGCAGAAAATTCCTGCATTTTAGCAAAATTCTCTGCCATTCTTGTCTGCACTGCCATTTTATCACCTTATCATAATATTTTTCTTATACAAATAGCTCTCAAAAGTTTTCCAATAATATTGGAGCTTTATTTATATCTAAAATAAAAAAATATGCAATGATGTATTTTTCTGCATCACTGCATATCTTTTTACTATATTATGATAATTAATCTTCTTATGTTTGTCAATATGGAAACTAAAAATAATATAATTTAATCTATACTTACCGTTTTAAATGCTATTTTATCACCACGATGTTTAGATATAGAATACTCAAATGGTTTACCGTCATCCAAAAATGCTACCTGCTCTATCTGCAGTAAGGGCAACAGTCCTTCTATATTTAAATATTTTTTCTCATCGTCTGTGGGCATTACAGCACAAATTCTTCTATGGGCCGACTGAATATTAAGTTTTAAATCATTTTGTATATAATTATAAATAGATTTTTTTAAAATGCTCTTTTTTATACCAGGAATAATCTTGACAGGCATATTCATGTACTCAATAACTATTGGATCAGCAGCAGCATAACGCACGCGGACAATATCATAAACAAGGTCTTCTGTCTTCAGCAGCAGTTTCACGGCAATTTTTTCTGTAGGATGAACTATGGCAAATCTTATGATCTTAGCTGTTACTTTTTGTCCATGATAACTTTCGGTAAAACCTTCCAGCTGCCTGGACATACTCAGGGCTTTCATGTCCCTATCTTCTACTGATTTTACAAAAGTTCCTGAACCACGTCTTTTAACAATAAGACCTTGATTGACTAATTCATCTACTGCACGCTTAACGGTAATACGGCTTACTCCATAATGTTCGCACATTTCTTTTTCCAGCGATATCTGTTTACCCGGTTCATATTCTCCTGTAGCAATTTTTTTACGAAGATCATTCGCAATCTGTTGGTATTTAACCATTGTTATTCCCCTCTGTTTTAACCGTCATTTGAAAAGATCAATATAACAATAGCGTAATTTTACAATATCTTTTTTTATAACAGTAGGATAAATTTTATTTTATGCTGTCTAAAAGCACCGGTTTCAATTGGTCAGCCAAACATTGATAACCTTTTTCCGTTAAATGCAGACCATCTGTTGTAAAGTCTTTATAAATACCCTTATTATTTTCATCCCAAAAGGCTTTATAAGTGTGTACTATTTTTACATTAGTAAATTGTTTGGTCAGCTCCTGATATTCTCTGTTTAATAAACAGATGTTTCCATTGGATCGCATATATTTACCGGCAAATTTTCCTTCTCTATGTTCATCACAAGGCAGAGTTTCCATTAGCAAAAGCTTTACTCCCGGTAAATTCTTTGTAATTAGCTCAATAATTATTTTAACATTGCATGCTATCTGGCGTGGACTTCTGGCATCAGTATTGGATAAATCATTAGTTCCCATAAGCATTACTACTACGGAAGGCTTGTATTTAATAACGGCTTCATCACATATCCAGCGAAGCGATTCGGAAGTTGCTCCACAGATACCGCAGTTATATTTATTTACTATTTCCGGGTAATAGGTTTTTATAGGATTCCATTCAGTAATAGAATCGCCAAAAAAAACTACTCCATGCGGCTGGGCTGTTTTATTTCCTGCTATTATTTTCTGCATTGTATTGACCATATAATCACGCAATTGATAATAGCAGGGATTATATTTCATATCTTCTCGCATAACAATCATCTCATTTTAATAAAATATATCCATATATTTATATTATTTTATTTTTTATTTCATTATATAAATATCAGTTATTCTTCTTTATCGTATTATAAAATTAAATATATCTTTTGTCAATAAAATGACATGTCTTTTATTTATATTAATATTATTTATATTAATATTACTTATATTCATATTAATGTTTACGAAAAAAAACTACAGTACGAAGTGATGCCACTTTATGCTGTAGTTTCCTTATTTTTGACCTAATAAATACAATGTATACTTACTACTTTATACTCACTGTCTTAAAAGCAATCCTATCACCCCTGTGTCGGGAAACAGAATATTCAAACGGTCTTCCATCATCGAAAAAAGCAACCTGTGAAACTTCTAATAATGGTAAAACTTCTTTAATGTCGAGATACTTTTTTTCCAGCGGTGTAGGCATAACAGCACGAATTGTCCGATGGGCTGACTGAATCTTAAAATGAAGTTTATCTTGAATATAAGAATAAATAGACGATTCAAGATGTTCTTTTTTTAATCCCACTATTAATTGTATAGGCATCTTTGTATATTCAACAACTATTGGTTTATCATCAGAAGATCTGGCGCGTATTATATCATATACAAAGTCTTCTGTAGTAATCTGCAATTTAGCAGCAACTTCCTCTGTTGGATGTCCTATTTCAAATTTAACTATAACGGTACCAATCTTATGGCCCCGATTTGTTTCAGAAAATCCGGTAAATTGACGAGCCATACTTAATTCTTTAATATCATTTTCATCTTCAATAGATTTTACAAATGTACCTGAACCACGTCTTTTTACTACCAGTCCCAAATTTACCAATTCATCCACAGCTCGTTTAATAGTGATTCTGCTTACGCCATAATCATCACACATTTCTTTTTCCAGTGCCAGCTGTTCTCCTGGCATATATTTTCCATCTGTTATCTTTTTTCGAATATCATCAGCTATTTTTTGATATTTAACCACAATGCTCTCACCTCATCTTTACTATATTATTATAACTTAATTTATATTGATATAACAACATTATTTATTTGTCATATCTATCTTAATAAAAAATTGTACCCAATAAAATCATTGTTATGATAATGGTTTTATTGGGTACATTACATAATATTTCCCAAAAGGTATTGGATAAATAATAGGCTTTATTTTACGGCTCTTATATCGTCAAAATACATAGTGGATTCAACTGGGCTATCTCCCAACGAATTACAATAAATTGCAAAATGTTGTATATTTGTTTTGTCAAATTGTCCATTTTGTTTTCCTTTAAACTGGCTGAATGGTATTGTTACCAGCGTAGGCTTTGTCGTTTTTGTCAATGCAGAAAGACTAACTTCAAAATCTTCACCATTTGTATTTATCTGAATAATAAAATTCTGTCCTTTTCCATCAGGAGCTATCCAAAATTGGACAGCATTATAATTTGACCAATCTACTCCCTTCATATTTTTTATAATACCAGCATAACTGCCTTTAGCTATTTTATAATTAAAGGCAAGACCTGCATTACCATTTTTATGCTGCACCGCTGCATCTGCCAAAGCAGGACGTACGCTTGACCCCGGTCCACTATTTGTAGAATAAGCAGCCTGCAGTAATCCATTGTCACCATAATAACTTTCAAAGTTATCTACTAATGAAATATCTATTGGTGGTTTAGGAATATTGAATAATACTTTTACGCTGTCAACAGGTTTACTATTAACAAGCAGCTGAATACTTCCCATTGTTCTGCCTATCTTGCTGAGTTCACTTTTAGTTATATCTGCATTATAAATGCCATCAGTGGTTTTTACAGCCTGAACTGTATCAATTACCGAGCCATCAGCTTTTTTGTAAACAAAACTAACTTTATTTACATTGCCTGAAATATGCGCTTTTAATATTTCGGGTTTACAAATTCTTTCATATGAGTTTGGGGTTGTAATGTAACCATAAATACTTTGAGCCGGTTGTTCTTCTATTTTTAGCGTTCTATAATCCGGCATCTGGGATGCGAATATTGACTGTGGTTTATTATAAAAATCAACAAACTGGTTCACCATTTCATGACCGCGTTTAGGACCCACCATATAAGGCTGATCAAAATTTGTTTCGTCAAAATTCGACCATGTCATAAAATAGGCCATGCCGCTTTGGGAAATATTTTTAAGCACCTCGTCAAACCAATCTAGTCGCTTATTTCCTGTTTTTGCCATGGCACTATTGCCTACAAGTATTCCCACTTCTGAAACAGCTGGCACTTTATTATGATTCTTGGCAAATTGTCGTACTACATTCATAGTGGCATCCAGCGAATTCATCCAATTGTCTTTTTTTAGTGGGTCTTTGTGATACATATCGAATGCCGTAATATCCACAAAAGCATCGCCTGGATATCGTGTCATATAATCAGCTTCGCTCGTAATAGGTCCACCTGGCGAATAAACATATAAAAAGTTATGCAGTCCCTTTTTGTCGCGTAAATATTCTTCGGTATAACGAAACAGATTTTTATACTGACTGGGTGAACAAAATGCTGCTCCCCACCAAAACCAGCTGCCATTACATTCATGGAAAGGCCTAAACAATACAGGAATATCCGCATTTTGAAGTCTGCTTCCATATTGCGCTATCATATCAAGATAACCATTATAGACAGAATTCAGATCGCCTCCTGGCAATATTCGGGAAACCACATCACCTGTTGTCACATTAGGAGAATAACCGGAATAGTCATATTTACCATTAATTTTACCCTTTTTGGCTACTTCCGCAAAATTAGGCATATGACATGACAATGTAATAACTGCGCCCTTTTGATTAGCTTTTATACTTATAGCAACAGCCTTATCCATAAGTGTCAGGCCTGCTGCTTTCTCAGCATCAGTAAGAGAAAGTTCACTGCCGGTCAATGCCAACCCATCTATTCCAACAACTGCGGGATAATCATTGACTATATCATATGTATCCGAATCACTTGGTCCTCTGCCTGCTTTCTTATGCATAT
Organism: Pectinatus sottacetonis; assembly: GCF_015732155.1. Lineage (NCBI taxonomy): Bacteria > Bacillati > Bacillota > Negativicutes > Selenomonadales > Selenomonadaceae > Pectinatus > Pectinatus sottacetonis. The sequence goes on along the minus strand of NZ_WIQK01000001.1, from coordinate 2,027,101 downwards.
CATTCTGATGACCATATAAAACTTTATCTGAAGTAGCAATTCCTTTTAGATAAGCATATAGCTGTGCTGCCCGTTTATCTGCTCGTCCGTCAGCAAGGTTGACTTTTGCTGGAATGTCCAGCTGTGCAAACTCTACTTTACTTTGTGGTCTGACGATAGCTGTTTTATTAACATATCCGTCTTTTATTTTTTCATGCGAGAAAGAAATATTTTTTAAAAAAAGATCACCTTTATAACTCGTATTGCAGCCAACTATACTCATTTCCATATAAGTAATTTTCGCATCTGCCATTGCAAACGGGATATGAACAGTTATTTTTTTTAAGTCAGTTCCTGGTACAGATTTAGCTGCGGCCATATTAATATCTACATATTTATTTACTATTTCTTTACCCGCATCTGATTTCATATAGAGCTTTGTTTTAAAAGTTCCTTCTGTCATTGCCTGAGGATTAAAATAGAGATCATAGGAAAATACGTTATATCCATTTAATATGAACGGGGTGCTACTGCTTATATCATTAGTCTTTAGCTTTACCTCACTCCAGCTTTTACCAGACTGCTCCGAATAATCAATACTAAGTTTTGCCGATCCACCAGCGGTTTTGGCATATTCTAAAGTTGGTGTCCCATTATAATCCCATTTTCCACTATAATTCCATAAACCAATACTGTGTGAAAAATCCCATGTTTTAGGAGAAATACCAGCTGCCTGAACAATGTTTGGTTCCATAAAATCTGTTGGTAAAATACTATTTACAGCTGGCAATCCGTTCCATAGAAAACTTGTAGATAATGTCAGTGGTAAGATTTTTCTCAATAATTTTTTCTTCATATTATTTTTGACCTAATGTAATATTATCTATATATACATCGCCTTTATAATTTGTAAAACTTCCTACAATACTTATTTCAAGATCGACGGCATCTGCTGTTACTGCGCTAAAGGGAACTTTTACTTTTACTTTTTTTAAGTTTGTTCCCGGAACATCTATACCAGAAGCTGTATCAATATCAGGGCATACATTTACTACTTCCTGTCCATTTGACGATTTAATATACAGTTTAGTTTTAAAAGATCCTACGACTAATTTTGCTGGATTATAGTAGAAGTCATATGTCAGATAATTACAATTATCTAGTTTTAACGGCGTAGCTGTATTTACAGCTCCATCTGAAATTTTGACTTCACTCCAGCTTTCTTTTGATTTTTGGGAAAAGTCAACTGATACCTTTATTGCTCCCTGTCCAATAGAGGTATCATAAGTTACTGCAGGTTTTCCATCATAATTCCAAAGTCCATTAAATTTCCATGCACCCATTCCCTGTGCAAAATCCCATGTAACAGGAGTAGTATTTGCAGCTGCCGAAACAGGAACAGCCATAATCCCGCCAAGCAAAAATGCTGCTGAAAGTGTCAGCGGCACAAATTTTTTCAATATTTTTTTCTTATTCATATACACCAGTCTTTCTATATGTTTATTTTAAATATTCCTAATATTCTTTTATTATAAATAATAATTATCTCATTACAGACTAGCGGTCATACCACCATAGTATAGTGAATATTATGGTGGTCGTATTCCACTGATCTTAAACAATTTTTTAAAAGAGGAGTGAGACTGCTGCAATAAATACTTCAATAAAGTATTTATTGTAACAGCCTCGATTATAAGGATAAAACTGAAATTTATTTATTAATAATGTTTGGCTGCGGCATTTGACGATAGTTGGTTATTCCATCGGCAAATATCGAATCCTTTTCATTATAATAATCTATAAAGTCATTAATCATTTCATGGCCGCGGGTCTTGCTTACCATATATGGTTCAAAAAAATTATGTGGTTCACGTTCAAAGTTGGACCATACCATAAAATATGGCATATCCGTTTTTCCAACCATCTTAGAAATTTGACTGAACCATGTTTTATTCTTGTTATCAGCTACAGCCAGACTGCCACCATCACGAATACCTACTTCTGTCAAAGCCGGGATCTTATGATGAAGCTTTGCTACAGTGCCAACTACTTTCAATGTATCTGCAAAATCTTTGAACCATGGATCATCTTTAGTCCCCCCGGGAGGATTGTCATCATAAGTATCTACACCCATAATATCCACATATCTATCACCGGGATATCTGTCAAGATATGCTGCATTAGTGTGGAACGGTCCATTTGGCGAAATAGCATAAAGGAAATTATGCACATGCTTGACATCACGAAAATATTTAACTGTATACCGATAGAGGTTAATAAATTCATCTGCTGTACAATGTTTTGCTCCCCAATAGAACCAAAAACCATTATGTTCGTGAAGCGGACGATATATAACAGGAACACCTGCTTTTTCCAGTTTCGCAGCAAAATCAGCTATCAAATCAAGATATCCTGTATATACATCATTTAAATCGCCTCCCGGTACAATGCGTTTTACTACATTACCAGTAAAGACATTTGGTGAATAACCAATATAGTCATATTTACCATTTTTCATACCACGTTTTTTTACCAAATCAAAGTTAGGCATATGCATGGATAATGTTATTATAGCACCTTGTTTTGATGCTTTAATGGCTATATCAGCTAATTTATCAACGTAAGTAATTCCTTTAGCTTTTTCTTCTTTAGTCAGGTTTAATTCTGAACCGGTAAGGGAAAGTGCATCCATTCCTACTATTCCTGATAAAGAACCGGTAATGTCTTTTGTATCAGAATTAGTTCCACTGTCAACAAGAAACATTTTATGATGTGCATCGTTTTGATGTCCATAAATCACATAATCGGTTTTTCCCAATGCTGCAAGATATTCATAAAGACCTACTGTTTCAGATGTAGCATTCGGATCAGTCAAAATAATTGTCTTGGGTGCTTTTGCTGCAAGTTCTTTAACGGTCGGTGTTTGTGCCTTGGCTTTAGCATTATCCGGTACAGCTGTTTTATCTACATAAATTTTACTGTTAGGATCTTTCCACGCTGAATCATCAGCTTTTGCCGCAAAAGCTGCAGTTGTAGATACTGCACTAATAAGTGCGCACATCGCAGCTGTTTTCAATAACATTTTTATCTTCACGATTTGATCCCCTCTTTTTCATCATTAATTAAAATCCATTTTGCGCAGCAACCTTCTTTATCCAATAACCGGATTTTTTTATAGTCTTTATCTGTGTTGCAAGGTCTACTGCAATATATCCATATCTATTCTTATAAGCATTTGACCATGACCAGCAATCTATAGGAGTCCATGCATGAAAACCAAAGCAGTTTGAACCTTCTTCAATAGCTTTGTGAAGCCATGAAAGATGCTCTTCATAAAAGTCTATACGATATTGGTCATCAATACTGCCGTCTTCTTTTATATATTTTTCTTCGCCTTCTACTCCCATTCCATTTTCAGAAAGATACCATGAAATATTATTATAGTTATCACGAATGTTAATAGCTATATCATAAATTGCCTGAGGATATATTTCCCATCCGCGGTAAGGGTTCATACGGCAGCCCGGCAGTTTATAGTCATCAAAATATTTATCAGGCATCCAGCCTTTTGATTCATCAAAAGGCTCTTCTTTAGCTTTGGCACGACGCGGCTGATAATAATTTACTCCCAGAAAATCAACTGTATTGTCATGTATTGTTTTCAATTCTTCATCAGTTGATTCCCATAAAACATTATCTTTTTTTAATGTTTCAACTAGTGATTCAGTAAATTTGCCTTTTACTGCTGTATCTAAAAAGGAACGATTGAAGAAATCTTCTACAAAATTAGCTGCTTTAACATCTTTTTCTTCCTGCGAACGTGGATATGAAGGTGTAAGATTGAGAACAATACCTATTTCTCCGCCATTTTGGGCACACACACTTTTATGAAAAACTTCTATTACTTTAGCTGATGCTAAATTGAGGTTATATAATACTTGTACAGCTTTTTTGCCATCAACGAGTTTAGGATAATGAAATTGATAGAGGTATTCCCCTTCAACGATAACCATTGGTTCGTTAAAGGTAACCCAATGTTTCACTCTATCGCCAAAAAGTTCAAAACATTTTTTAGCAAAAAGTACAAACATATCAACAACTTTTTTCGATTCCCAGCCGCCATATTTTTTATAAAGTTCTACTGGCAAGTCAAAATGATGCAGATTCATTACTGGTAAAATACCCTGCTTTAAAAACTCATCAATTACCTTATTGTAAAAACATACTGCGTCTTCATCAACTTCTGCTGTTTCAAAATCCTTGATAAGGCGTGTCCACTGGATAGATGTGCGAACAGAATTCAATCCAATCTGTTTCATCATACTGATGTCTTCTTTATAACTGTTATAGAAATTAGAAGCTACATTCGGTCCTACGCGATTAAAAAAATCCTGTGGCTCTGTGTCATACCAATAATCAAAAACATTATCATTTTTCTTATAAAAACGTCCTTCTGACTGCGGACCTGAAGTTGCTGCTCCCCACCAAAATTTTGCCGGAAATTTATATTTCAAATTCATTTCACGTATCCTTTCTTTCCCTCTTCTTCTGTCAAATGCAACAAGCTGCAAAGCAATAAACTATCTTATTTGTTGTTCTTACACATAGTTTCATACATACTTACCATTAACTGTCCCATATCACGTACGACTAAAGCTGACATAAAATGATCTTGTGCATGTATTAACAATATTGATTTTTCTACTTCTTTACCATCACATTCGGCGGACATCAAGGCTGTCTGGATATTATGTGCTTCGCCTATTTCTTTTCCTGCATCTTCAATTTTTTTACGAGCTGCATCAACATCACCGGTTTTCAATAAATCCTTCACGGCTTCCATTACCATTGATCTGCCTGTACCTGCATGCAATATGAGCTGCATTGATTGTTCTGTTACTTTTTCATCCATTTATAAAACTCTCCTATCATTAATTTTTTTGCAATACAAGACATATTTCCTAAATAGGAGCTTTTTATTCCTACTGAATATGACTATTCATCTTTTGGTTAACGTTTTAATAGCTTAATATATTTTATATAATATTAAATAACTGAATTTTACAAAAACAATAAAAGATTGAAAATTACTTTATATTATTTTCTTTACTTTAATTTAATATATCTGGTTATTCCTCAGCCTCTTCAGCATCTTTTATCCTGTTTGAGGCAATTACAAACGGGGCATAAATACATACATCCATTGCCAGCCATACCAACTGCAATATTCCTCCGGCTATTGAACCTGTTCCTATTGTCGCGCAGAAAAACATTGGCATTGTCCATGGTACAACATATTTAAATATCGGTACCAGCCCTGATGATATGGCCAGCCAGCCTACTACGGTATTTGCCAATGGAGCCAGTATATACGGTACAAGAAGTATTGGATTCAATACTATTGGAATACCAAAAGCTAATGGTTCCTGTATATTAAACAGCATGGCCGGTGCTCCTAGTTTTGCTACGGCTCTCCAACTGTCTTTCTTGGAAAACAGAAAGATTGCTATTACTAATCCCATTACATGCATTAATCCTGCTTCAAAAAAACCATTACTGAAAATATATGATGCACTTCCTGCCTGGTTTGCTAACTGAGCCGGCATATACACAGTGTTTTGAATTGCTGCTGTTACATTATGTCCATGAATACCAAACCACCAGAAGAACCATACTATAAACTGATATAATAAAGAGAATCCTAAACCTTGCGAGAATCCCATCAGTGGTGCCTGTATTATTTTATATATAAGGTCATTCAATGGTGGAACATCATACCATGATAAAATCGCGGCAAATATTGCAAATCCACCTAATGTTATCAATACTGGTACTAATACTGCAAATGACTGAGAAACTGCCGGTGGTACTGTATCTGGCATATTTATGCGAATTTTTTTATTCTTGGATAGTTTTACAAATACCCATGATGCTACTGTTGCTACTATAAGTGCTGATAGTACACCTTTGTTGCCAAAATAATCAAGACTAAATCCGCCTGTTTTTCCTACTTGCTGTGGTGTTACTATTAGGAATGACGCTATACCAGCCAATGCTGTAGAAAATTTATCTCCGCCCCATATACCACCTAAACGATAAGAAAAAGCGGCTACTAATAATAATGAAAACACACCAAAGCCTATTGTTACAACTAAATTACATAGTCCCTGGATACTTTTTAACTTTGCCACAAAAGCAGATGCCAGATATGCATCTCCCGTCAAGCCCGTCATTTTAGCACCAAGGCCTAAACCTTTAGCCCCCATTATTGTCCCTGTAGGGTCAATTACCACCCATTCTATGATACCGAAAAACGATCCTACTATCATAAAAGGTAATATCATTGAGAATGAATCTCTCATAGCCAAAAGATATTTGTTACTTGATATCTTCGCTGCTATTGGCATCAGTATTTTTTCAAAAGCCGATACTACTGTTCCGCTCATTGTTTCCTATTCCCCCTATTATTTTTTTACAAGTTTTAATGCTTTTTCTAATACCTTTTTCCCGTTGATCATACCATAATCTCTCATATCTATTACTTCTACCGGGCATTTTCCATTTACTATTTTCTTTACATCGTCAAGCATATGGCGGATCTGAGGTCCTAATAAAACTACATCTGCCGTAGCTACTTTTTCATCTAATATTTCTACTGAAAAAGCTTCTACATGCACATCTGATAAATTTTGTTTTGCAACTTCATCCTGCATCTTCTTAACTAAAATTGATGTTGACATTCCTGCATTACAAACTAAATAAATATTCATATTATGTCCTCCTGTATATTGTTTAATTATTTCCTTCTTTCTCGTATTATAAAATTAAATATATCTTTTGTCAATAAAATGATATATCATTTTATATATTTTTTTTATTTTTTTTTAAAAAAGTAATTTATTTTAATATATAAAGTATAGTCATATTTTATATATGTTATAATACAAATAAAAGACGCCAGACTAATTTCTTAGTATGACGTCTTTTATTTGTATTATAATATTTATCTATTTAGTACAGGGTTTCAGCATAATTATAATAAACAGAAAATATGCTATTCCTTTACTTTTACATTCCAAACTAAAAGTGCTAATAAACAAGACAATACACACCATAAACATTTGCAATGAAGGACTAAGAATATTAAACATAACAGCGTAATAACATATATAAGAACCGTAGGAACTACGGGGATAGCCTGTGGAGATAATATAAGACGTGCTTTTGGCGCAACTATCTGTGAAGCAAGAACCCCGCGACTTTAGTCGTGGGAGGTTCAGTAAAACAAGTCACACTATAGGTTGTTCCAGCACTATAAGCAGCATTTCCTATATAACTTAATTTCATCATAATAAAGCACTCCTTTTAATATAAATGGTTTTATTTATAAACTTATTTTCTAAGTGAAACTATAAGGGGCTGTGAAATAAAGTCCCAATAAAAACAAATGAGGATCACTGGCTGGAAATAGCCGGTGGTCCTCATTTTGTGGTAAAATTTTACGTACCAATGAAAAACATTACCCCTAATCATTCTAAAGTAAAACAGGCAGTTTTGCCACTATTTATTTCATATTATCTGAATATCTGTGATCCCGTGCTGGTTTTTGACCGATTTATGGAGGGAATCGACTTGGAGAAGTACCTGAAAAATGTTCCGGAACACGTTACCGGACGCATCAGATACAACCCGACCAGTATGTTGAAAACAATCTTATTTGGATTTATGACAAATGGATATATCTCTCTGCGCGAACTGGAAGATTGCTGTAAAGTCAATCTTCGCTTTATGTACCTTATGGATCATGAGACACCTTCTTACCGAACTTTCGGATATTTCATCGAAAATATGCTCAATCCATCGATTGAGGAATTGTTCAGCGATATCAATAAGAAAATCTTTGCCGAAGATCATGTGGATTTGAACCATCTGTATATCGATGGTTCGAAATTTGAGGCAAATGCCAATAAATACAGCTGGGTATGGAAGAAAGCAACTGAAAAGTCCAGATACAGGCTTTTTGAAAAAATCACCGGGTTACTTGATAAAATCAACGATGATCTTGCCGGATTTAATATCAAAATTGATACGAATTCCGAATATGTTCCTGAATACCTGAATGAAGTAACAGATCGGTATGCCAAAATCTATGAAATAGATGAAACAAAATTTGTCCATGGAAAAGGCCATCGAAAAACACCCCGGCAGCGCTATTACGAACGGCTTCAGGAATATACAGCCAAACTCAAAGAATATGTTGAAAAAATAACTATTTGTGGTCCAGACCGGAACAGTTATTCCAAAACAGATCACTGTGCGACATTCATGCGGATCAAGACAGATTATATGGGCAACGACCAGCTCCTGCCAGCCTACAATGTTCAATTTGGTATTGCAGATGAATACATAGCTGTAGCTGATGTAAATCAATACCGTGCAGACATGGATTGTTTTGTTCCCTTACTGGAGAAATTTCATAATACCTACGGATTTTATCCAAAGTATCCCGTAGCTGACGCAGGCTATGGTTCATACAACAATTATATTTACTGTGAGCAGCACGGGATGGAAAAATACATGAAATTCACGATGTACAAGAAAGAAACCACAAATGCGAAGTATCGAGAGAATCAGTTTCGCCCAGTAAATTTCAAGATTGATGAAGAAGGTACTCTGCGTTGTCCCGCAGGACAGGCATTTCATCTGCAATACAGACAAAATGTAAAAGGAAATCGATACGGACGTCAGGAAGAAGTTTACCAGTGCGAAAATTGTACAGATTGTCCTTATGGTGCCGAATGTAAAAAGACGGACAAAAACAGGATGATTCGTCTTAACCAGGAACTAACCTCTATGCATCAAGAAGTTGTGAACAACTTAGAAAGCATTCAAGGAGCGCTTCTTCGTATGAATCGCTCGATTCAATCTGAAGGTACTTTTGGGATTATGAAAAATAACCGCTGGTACAAAAGAATTATTCGAAAAGGCCTGGAACAGGTACGTTTAGAGATTTTCCTGGTTTCCATTGGGCACAATCTTTATAAATACCACAATAAAAAACTACGCTTGAAGAAAGCCGCATAAACTGTAGAAAAGCAGTTTTTATGGGGAAAGGGGGATTATGCCCTTTTTTCAGTAATTACCTGCTTGTTGCCTCAAATTGTAATCGAGTAGGAGGTCACTCATTAATTGAATGACCGACCTCTCACACCACCGTACTTACTGTTCAGTATACGGCGGTTCAATAATTTAACGTGAATGAAACATCTCATATTTCTTGGCTATATTCATATAACCAAGCGACTCAAGATATTTATCTGTTAGTGTTTTGCCTAATATTGGACTGTTTGCGATGCGCCAGTACCCCAGTCTTGTATTGGCATACTCCCACGCCTTGCCTTTGTACAATCCTAATCGATTCAGATTTTTAAATCTCGCGGAAATTTTCTTCCACTGTTTCCACAGATACATTCTCAATCTACGCCTAATCCACTGGTTTAAATCTTGTATTCTGCTGCGCATATCGCTTATGGAAAAGTAATTAAGCCAGCCTATTGTATAATTTTTTAATTCAAGCAAGATGCTTTCTATTGACCGGCCGCGACTGCGGCCGGTTATTTCTTTCACCTTTTGCTTGAATTTCCGGATTACATTTTGGTGTGGCCTGATTCCTATTTTCCCTACTACTTTGTGCAGAGAAAATCCTAAAAACTTTTCCCGCAATGGGCTGCCTATTTTACTTTTCTTCCGGTTGACTTTTAGTTTCAGTTTTCCTTCAAGATAGTTTATACAGCTCTCCATTACACATTTTGCCGCTCTTGGCGTTTTTACATAGATGTTACAGTCATCGGCGTATCTTACAAATTTATGTCCCCTGCTTTCTAGCAGTTTGTCAAATTTTGTAAGATAGATGTTAGACAGTAATGGTGACAGGTTTCCTCCCTGCGGCGTTCCTGCCATTGTCGGGCTTATTATTCCGCCTTCCATTACTCCGCTCTTTAAATATTTTCGGATGAGTGCTATTGCGCGCTCATCCTGTATTTCTTCTCGGAGCATGTTTATGAGCATGTCATGATTTACCGTGTCAAAGTACTGTGCAAGGTCAAGGTCCACTATTTTAGTGTATCCTTCTTTATAATAGGCTTCCGCCTGTTTTATGGCCAGGTGCGCACTCTTTCCCGGTCTGAATCCATAACTGTTGTCTGAGAATGTCTGTTCGAAAATTGGCTGTAGTACCTGCATTATTGCTTGTTGTATTACTCTGTCCAGTACTGTTGGTATGCCAAGCTTTCTTTTCCCTCCGTCTGGCTTAGGTATTTCTACCCGCCGTACCGGCTGTGGTTTATATTTCCCGTTCTTTAGCGATTCAAGGAATTCTTCCTTATGTTCTTTTAACCATCCGTACATTTCGTCAACTTTCATGCCATCTACTCCGGCTGCGCCTTTCTTTCGCTTTACCCTGAGATAGGCTTCATTGAGATTTGCCGGACTTAGGATTATTTCTAACAGGTTCACACGGTTCTTTGTTGCAGTTCCCAGCGATGTCATGCTCTGCGCTCCCTTGCTACTATCTGTTTCCAACATACCCTTACAAGGGCAGTCCATTTTATTGGTTTTCTGCTTTCTTTGCATGACTTCTCCTCCCTCTGCCCAAGAACGCTATTATTGTTCGGTCCTTCCTGGATTTCTTCCAGTACTATGACCTCAGCTGACTTCTCACGATAAATCTTATTTCAACCATGTTTCAATTTTATTTCTGCATGTCCGCGAGACCTCCCCGGGTAAGAACGCAGTCTTTCTCTCCATCCATCTGCCACATTTACAGGATTGGCCTCGAATAGTTTTGGGCTTTGGTTTGTCTAGCAACCTTACCCGGTTACTCCTGCCTTATATGTGATTTCTGTTCGTCAGACCAGAGATTTGCCGCTGGCTTCCTTTAGATTCCACCTCGCGATGGACACCCTTGCCTTAAGCTATGTGCTTGGCACTATTAACCTGCACTCGGGACTTTCACCCGTTAGACTGCGCCCATGCCGGGCACACTAGAAAAAGAGGCTGTGGACAAAATGATTTCTCATTTTGTCACAGCCCCAATTTTTCGTATTAGACAAAAATAATCTGGATGACGATGCTTAAATTCACACTCTCCATGCGGAGGCGACAAGGACCACTGGTCACGATTAAAGTTACTATGGTTCTATATCAAAATTTAGTGCAAAATAAACTGACAAATATATCCTCGCTGGTAAAACAACCTATTTTGTTTTAAAATAACCGATGGTTAAATTTTTCGTTAGTTATATAAAATTTTACCACAAAATAAGGTATGTTATTTCACAACCCCATTTTTTTCATATATTATTTTGAAGTTTTATTTTCTTTTCTATAGAAGTTCATTTTCATTTTTTTATTTCACTAAAGTTTTCTTACAATTATCTTCCACTGACTTTTGGATGATGCAACTTCCACAGCAACAGATTTAGGTGTTGTTTTTAACGTTTTGGCAAAAAGAGCGAAAATATAGCGGCACATATTGCAACGATGGTGAGTAATTCCATGGTTGCTGTCAGTCCATAACTATCGGCGAGCCAGCCGATCAGGGGAATAAGTACGCCGCCTACGCTGAAGGAGAGCCCCATTGAATGAAATGCATATTGTATTATGGTTTTAAAAACAATGTTTCCCCATATTGAAAATAAAATGTCCGGAGCGAAAATAAATAAACAATCATTGTACGTTGTAAACCAAACAAACTTTTTATTAACATGTATCATAAACAAGAGAATATATAACATCTGTTTTTGAGAAAGAAAAACTACATTATGATGTTTTATGAGCGAGAACTGCAAAAAAATAAATCATTTATATACCAAAAATCTTGACGGACTAAAAATATAATCATATAATATTTATGAACGTATTCATTTATGAATGCGTTCATAAATGAGGAGATGATATAATGTTAAAACCGATCAATCAAAAATTAAAAGTTGCTACTCTTGTTTGTCCAGGCGTTTTTTTACCAGATGTAGTTAATGCACATACCGCTTTTAGCTTATCACCCAATATAGAAACATATCTCGTATGGAAAACCCTCGAACCTTTCAATGCATATACAGGTTGGCCTATGGCAGCAACAACTACCTTTAATGAATGCCCTGATGTTGATGTATTAATCATTGGTATGATGGCTCCAGACAGTGCGGCAGATCAAGAAATTATAAAATTTGTCCAGCAGAAAGCAAAGCATGCCAATGCAATAATCGGCATTTGTTATGGAGTTCTGGTTCTTGGAAGTGCGGGTCTTTTAGAAGGCAAGCGGGCTACCTCCAATTTTTCTGTAGGAGATTCATTAAAAGAATTTGGTGCTACTCCTGTGTTGACCAGTGAAGTTGTTATTGACGGTAATTTGTATACGGCAGGCCCGGCGCATGGATGTTTTGAAGCAGCAATTGAAGTTATTTCTACACTACGTGGAGATGATATAGCAAAAACGATTGAATTAGCTTTTGAATACGATCCACATCCTAAGTTTAAAGTAGGCAGTCCCAGCCTTGCTGGTCCCGAGCTTGCACAAAAAATATCAAACAAGCACCAAGAGATGACTAATACCTATCTGAATGCAGCGCGTACAGCTTATCAAACAACCCGCAACAAAGTTAATAATTTAGATGATTGTTAGTATAAATTTATAATTAAACCAAATTTACTATTTATTATTTTTCCCCGCTAATCCATTCAAAAATAACTCTAGTTTGTAATTAAGGTTTTCCATAAAAGAGATTTTCGAACGACTGACCGCAGTGGATTTGATCAGCCCCATAAACGTTTCAGTAACTATTTCAATTGGAATAGTTTTTTTAAAATCTCCATTTTTTTGACCTTCATCGATAATATTAACAAGAATTTCTTTAAACCGAGGCCCATGCGGTGGTTGTTTTAGGCCTAAATGATTAATACATAAGTCAAACAATTGCCGATTATCTTCATATATCCTTCCTAATGTTACTAAAATTTGTGAAATTTTTTCTTGAGAAGAGATTGTTGACTTGTTTAGTTTTTCTAGCGAATTTTCAGCTTGACTAACCTTTTTAGTCAATACATATTGAATGATATCCTCTTTAGAATGAAAATAATTATAAAAAGTACCTGTACCAAGATCTGCCGATTTTGTGATCTCAGCTATAGTCGTTTCTTCGAATCCTTTATTTACAAATAAATTTATTGCAATATCAACTAAAGTATTTAATATTTGAATTTTTTTCCTGTCTCTTCGGCTTATTGCATTTTCCATCAAGATTCCCTCCAAAAGTGAATTTTTCAATTATTCTTGTTTAATCATTACACAGCATAGTTTTAATGTAAGCTGTATATTTTTAAACGCCGATGCGATAGATTAATTAAAAGTTTTGTATTATTTTTTAATATTGTTTTACCATTTTCATTAATTATATCATTGATTCAGGATTTTAATAAATCACCAACTAATTTTGATAAATCTTATGGTATAAAAGCAATTATTTTCTATTTACGATAATTTTGACATGACAGCATGCAGGCAGGTACTGGTATTAAAACCTTTAAGCAGACTTTTTCGTCATCTTTTTCAATAATCCAATATCTCTCTTAAAAACCAATTGCAAGCAGTTTCCTGCGTATTTCAAAATAAAATGGCAGAGGCAATCCAAAGCTTTTCAAATCCAATCTTTTATCTGTTGCCTTGCATGTGTGATTACCTTGGCCGACATTGCTGCTGATATCAAACTACTCAATAAAAAGCAGCATTAATGCCGAGAAACAACGACTGTCCAGTAATTTACAACAGCAATAAATTTGAGATATTAAGCTATAATTTTTCTGCAGCTGGATTTCGTGGAGGTTTGAACTATTATTGTAATCCAGACCACAATCGGGAATTATTGACTTGCTTTGGCGAAATAAAGGACGCAATTCCTGCTTTATATGGTGGGGAAACGAGACGTAGGCCTTAGGTGACATTTTATCGATATACTACATTCTCGATTTACATTATTTGCATTTATAATACTTAATATACTAGTAAAAAATTTTTTATTTATAAATTTCCTCGACAATATCTTTCTTGTTATATAATACTAATTAGCCAAGCTAATTATAGTAAAGGATTTTATTTATGAAAAAACACATTATTACCACTTCCCCCAGTACAAGATCACAGTTAGATGAGGTGTTGTTACATATATCAGATGACGTTTTGCTATCTATCAATAATATATTAAAAAAATATTATATTACCGAAAGCAAATTTGCTTTACTCTTGCTACTGTTCAATACTAGTACAAATCAATCGTTACAACCGTCGGAAATTGCTAATATAATGGGAATTCGCCGGGCATCTGTAACCAAACAGTTAATTTGGCTGGAAAAACATCAGCTTATTATAAGAAATATATGTCCAAAAGATAAGCGAATGGTTAATGTAACAATAACTAAAAAAGGGCACCAACTTCTAAAACTTGTTCTGCCTGGTTATTGGCAGACATGTGCTGACTTTACTGAAAAACTAACTGATGCTGAAGTTGTTCGTTTGCTTCACTTATTAATAAAAATTGATTAATATTGACACGACAATTTTATTTTCTAAATTAGTTAGCCTGGCTAATCATTATTATTTAGGAGGAATCAAAATGAAAATAATAGCATTTATAGGAAGTCCAAGAAAAGATGGAAATACAGCAAAAATAGTAAATGCAATTTGTAAAAGTGCGAAGGAAAGTAATCATGACGTTAATATTTACAATTTATCAAACATGAACTACACAGACTGTATGGCATGCGATGCCTGCCAGTCTGGAAAAGTTAAATTTTGCGTTATTGATGATGAATTAACACCTCTTTTATCAGAAATAGCAAAAGCTGATTGTATTATTCTGGGAACTCCAATATATATGCTGCAAGTTAGTGGTATAACAAAAAATTTTCTTGATCGTTTACGCCCATTTTTAACTTCTGATCTTACTGCAAGATACCTACCGGGGAAAAAGTACATCACAGTGACAAGCAGCGGTGCAACCGCAGAAGAATTCAGTAATGTAACGACATACTTAGATAAGTTCTTTAGTTATTTTAGTATGGAAAGTGTCGGCAGTATTATTGCCGGTAATTTGAGGGAAAAAGACGATATCATGGAACAGCCGGAAATATTGAAAAAAGCCGAAGAAATGGGAAGAAAATTAAAATAATTATGCCATTGGCCTGAATAGTCTCTCTAATGCTCTTTTTGTACATGTAAGCATGATAATCTATTAACCCATATAGACTTAGTTAATTTAATAAAAGTCTGCATTGCAAAAGAAGTATAACCTTTTCTCCTTATAACTGCTTGAAAATGGCGTATAGCTTCAGGTTCAATAATTTTATAATAAAGCATATTATCCCGGGGGGTTTTTTTTATCATAAGATCACTTATAAAAGTTGCGCCCAGACCATTATAGGCAAGATGATAAGCAGTTTCCAACTGTTCAACATAAAATCGTACTTTAGGTATAAAACCCGCACCTGTGCAAATTGCCAATGACCGTTCATGCAAATTATTGCTTTCAGTTAAAATCAAAAAAGGAATATCAGCAAAAGCCGATAAAGGAACATATGGGCAGTCTTTAGTAAAAAGTATATCCTTTTTTACCTGATTTGCCGTTAATCCTTTATTGGCTGTTTTTTTGTCTGTTAATAATTCCTCAGGCACAGCCAAAAGCAGACGATCTTCGAATATATCGGTCCCCATAAAAGACTTTTTATCAAATGAACCACAATGAAACATTATATCGACTGAACCGTCAGCTAGTTTAGTATCAAGCAGACCAGAATTATCTTCAAATAAGGATAATTCAATTTTAGGATAATAGTACATATATTTTTTTATAACAATTGG
This sequence comes from Pectinatus sottacetonis, assembly GCF_015732155.1. NCBI lineage: Bacteria > Bacillati > Bacillota > Negativicutes > Selenomonadales > Selenomonadaceae > Pectinatus > Pectinatus sottacetonis. The sequence goes on along the minus strand of NZ_WIQK01000001.1, from coordinate 2,011,212 downwards.
CATGACATACGAATTAAAATATTGTGTTCCACCAAGACGTAATTTACCAACACTCAGTTTCGCAATATCCTGCAGTTCATTTTCTAAATCATTTTCCAGCAACTTTATGTCAATTATTTTCTGAATATATATTTTACCAGCTTCAGTTAATTTTAAAGGTTGCTGACTTCGATCAAAAATGGGCATGCCAATTTCCTTTTCTACTTTTTTTACAGAAATACTCAAAGCCGGTTGTGACAAATACAAATTAGCTGCTGCTTTAGAAAAACTACCCATTTTATAAACTTCATAAATATAATTCATTTCTTGCTGCATAATACTACCGTCCTTTTATATATAAAATAATTTTATATACTTATATAATATATAAAATTGATTTTATAACGTACCTACTGTAAAATCAAGATGAAAAAGTTAGAAAATTTCAGAAATATGAAAGGAAGTTTGAAATATGCATGCTATCGAAAAAATATTGGCAGTGAACGCTGGTAAAACCTCTGTACATGCTGGAGAAATTGTCAATTGTAATATTGATATTGCCGGAATCAATGATCTTTATTATCAGACCGTAAAATCTTTTTGGGAGATGGGCGGGAAAAAAGTTTTTAGTCCGGAAAAGATTGTAATTTTCTTTGACCACTATGCACCCTGTGCAACAGAAAAACAGGCAGATAATCATAAAAAATTTAGAGAATTTGCCAAATCACAAGGCATAAAGAAACTTATGGATATTAATCAGGGTGTATGTCATCAGCTTATGGCAGATTATGGATTATCATATCCTGGCGAGGTTATTACGATCACTGATTCACATACAAATACGCATGGAGCTTTTGGCGCTTTTGGTACAGGTGTCGGAGCAACGGATTTGGCAGTAGTTCTTGTAACCGGCAGGCTTTGGTTTAAAGTACCGGAAGTAATTCGCATAAATCTCGCAGGCAAATTGGCAAAAGGAGTTTATGCCAAAGATGTAATTTTGCATATCATTGGCAATTTAAAAGCTGATTACGCCGTATATAAAGCTGTTGAATTTGCTGGCCCGGTTCTTAAGGAGTTCAATATATCTGAACGCATGGTGCTTTGCAACATGACAACAGAAATGGGAGCAAAAACAAGTTATATACAGCCTGATGAAATCACGATGAAATACCTTGCTGCACATGTAAATCATAATTATAAAATTTATAATACTGACAGGGACTATAAATATGCAGCAGATATCACATATGATGTATCGGAAATCAGACCACAACTTGCAGCACCATTTAGTGTGGATAATGTAGCCAATTTAAATGAATTTGCTGGTATCCACATAGATCAAGCTTATCTTGGCTCCTGCACAGGCGGACGAACGGAAGATTTTGCAATTGCGGCTAAAATATTAAGCGGCAAAAAAATTCACACTGGTACACGTATGATTCTGGTACCGGCAACACGCTTTGTACTGCAGGAATGTTTAAAAAATGGCTATATCCAAGAACTTGTAGCTGCTGGAGCGACACTGACGGCACCAGGTTGTGCAGCCTGCCTGGGCATTCATCAAGGCCTTATTGCAGATGGCGAAACATGCATATCATCTACTAATCGCAATTTTCCGGGACGGATGGGCAATGTAAACGGACGTATTTATCTGGGCTCACCAGCATCAGTAGCAACTGCTGCACTGTATGGGAAAATAACTGATCCGGCAGAATGTTTTTAAGGAGAAAATTGACTATGAAAAAAATAGCAAAAGGTATCGTGTATCTGTTTGGTAATAATATTGATACTGATCAAATTTATCCGGGTAAATATGTTGAATTTACAGAAATGGACGATATAAAAAAATATGCCATGAGTGGCAGCAGTCAACCTGATCTTGTACAAAAATTTACAGTTGGCGATATTATTGTCGGTGGAACAAATTTTGGATGTGGTTCTTCACGTGAACATGCTGTAATGACTTTGAAAGGGATTGGTGTAGGGGCAATATTGGCAGAATCCTTTGCCCGTATATTTTATCGTAATGCAATAAATTTAGGTATTCCAGCTATTACATGTAAAGGTATACATAATATGGTCCATCAAAAAGATAAATTAAGTGTCAATTTTCTAACAGGTACAATTAAAAATATTACAACAGGGAAATCTGCACATTCAGAACCAATGAACGATTATATGATGAATATATTACAAAATGGCGGTATTATTCCCATGATTCGGAAAATGCAGGAAGAAACGATTTGCTCAATGGAAATTGATTAAATAAAAGTAATAAATCATACAGGAGGAATACATGTTAATAGAAAAATATTTTCCCAAATTTGTTAACAAGTTAATAGATGTAGGTGAAAACATAAAAATTAATACTTTAATAGGCGGACATGGTAAAGAAGCAGTTGTATTTTTACACGGGCATCCAGAAAATTATCTTACCTGGCGTTTTATAGCCCCAAAGCTTACTTCCAAATACAGTGTGATAATAACAGATCTTCGCGGCTATGGATATAGTACAAAACCACAAGGTCTTCCTGACCACTCTAATTATTCAAAAAGAGTAATGGCTGATGATGTAATTAAAGTTATGGCAAAGCTTGGATTTACAAAATTTCATTTAGTAGGTCACGATAGAGGAGCTCGTGTTTGTCATCGTTTAATTATGGATCACCCTGAAAAAGCGATCAGCTGTACATTAATGGATATTTTACCTACATATGATATGTATCATGATACGAACCAGGAGTTTGCTACTAAGTATTGGCATTGGTTTTTTTACATTCAGAATAATGGCCTCCCTGAAAAATTATTAAATGGTAACGCTGATTTTTTTATCAGATTTAATTTACAGTTGAAAATTAATCCTAAAACCAAGAACAATTTTTCTGAAGATGTACTACAGGAGTATATTAAATGCTTCTCTGATCCAATGACTATTCATGGTGTAAGTGAAGATTATCGGGCCTCAGCTACCATTGATATGAAATATGATATAGCTGACAGAACTAAAATAATAAAAACACCATTATTAGTATTATGGGGAGCGAATGGTGTAGTCGGTAATTTGTGGAATGTTTTGGCTAATTGGAAAAAACGGGCTGAAAATGTAGCCGGATTTGGTATTAAGGAATGTGGTCATCTTGTTCCTGAAGAACAACCGGAAATAGTTTTAGAAACTCTTTCAACTTTCTTGGAAAAATATAAGACAAAAAATTAATTTAGGAAAGGAGAGAGTTCTTCAAGTTTTGTGTAAACGCTAAAAAACAATATAAAATTAATAGTAATATATTTTACGTGATGCCATGAACGATAGCACTTTAGAAAAAAAATTAAGTGCTGCCCTTAACACAACCAACACTCAATCGGATGAAATGTATCAGCAAGTTGTACAACATGAAAACAGCAGACAAGAAACAATATCTAATTTAGTTGAATTAAAAGATGATGGCTTATTAAGCGAAAAACAAAAAAATAATGCTATTAATATCACTAATGCAATAGCATTAAGTGAACGTGCCCGGCTAATTGGAACAAAACTTACTGATAATGTTACAGCGCAAAATGCTGCTGCAACAATTTCACGATTAGATGCTGAAAAAGTAAAAGCTGGATCTATTTATGCGTATGATCCTTATAATCCATCAGATTATGACACTAAAAACAAAGAAACTACATCAACAAACTATGGTTTTTTAAGTTTTGGAGAATAAAAAAAGGGGCTGTGAAATAAAGTCCCAATAAAAACAAATGAGGATCACTGGCTGGAAATAGCCGGTGGTCCTCATTTTGTGGTAAAATTTTACGTACCAATGAAAAACATTACCCCTAATCATTCTAAAATAAAACAGGCAGTTTTGCCACTATTTATTTCAGATTATCTGAATATCTGTGATCCCGTGCTGGTTTTTGACCGATTTATGGAGGGAATCGACTTGGAGAAGTACCTGAAAAATGTTCCGGAACACGTTACCGGAGGCATCAGATACAACCCGACCAGTATGTTGAAAACAATCTTAAATAAAAAACTACGCTTGAAGAAAGCCGCATAAACTGTAGAAAAGCAGTTTTTACGGGGAAAGGGGGATTATGTCCTTTTTTCAGTAATTACCTGCTTGTTGCCTCAAATTGTAATCGAGTAGGAGGTCACTCATTAATTGAATGACCGACCTCTCACACCACCGTACTTACTGTTCAGTATACGGCGGTTCAATAATTTAACGTGAATGAAACATCTCATATTTCTTGGCTATATTCATATAACCAAGCGACTCAAGATATTTATCTGTTAGTGTTTTGCCTAATATTGGACTGTTTGCGATGCGCCAGTACCCCAGTCTTGTATTGGCATACTCCCACGCCTTGCCTTTGTACAATCCTAATCGATTCAGATTTTTAAATCTCGCGGAAATTTTCTTCCACTGTTTCCACAGATACATTCTCAATCTACGCCTAATCCACTGGTTTAAATCTTGTATTCTGCTGCGCATATCGCTTATGGAAAAGTAATTAAGCCAGCCTATTGTATAATTTTTTAATTCAAGCAAGATGCTTTCTATTGACCGGCCGCGACTGCGGCCGGTTATTTCTTTCACCTTTTGCTTGAATTTCCGGATTACATTTTGGTGTGGCCTGATTCCTATTTTCCCTACTACTTTGTGCAGAGAAAATCCTAAAAACTTTTCCCGCAATGGGCTGCCTATTTTACTTTTCTTCCGGTTGACTTTTAGTTTCAGTTTTCCTTCAAGATAGTTTATACAGCTCTCCATTACACGTTTTGCCGCTCTTGGCGTTTTTACATAGATGTTACAGTCATCGGCGTATCTTACAAATTTATGTCCCCTGCTTTCTAGCAGTTTGTCAAATTTTGTAAGATAGATGTTAGACAGTAATGGTGACAGGTTTCCTCCCTGCGGCGTTCCTGCCATTGTCGGGCTTATTATTCCGCCTTCCATTACTCCGCTCTTTAAATATTTTCGGATGAGTGCTATTGCGCGCTCATCCTGTATTTCTTCTCGGAGCATGTTTATGAGCATGTCATGATTTACCGTGTCAAAGTACTGTGCAAGGTCAAGGTCCACTATTTTAGTGTATCCTTCTTTATAATAGGCTTCCGCCTGTTTTATGGCCAGGTGCGCACTCTTTCCCGGTCTGAATCCATAACTGTTGTCTGAGAATGTCTGTTCGAAAATTGGCTGTAGTACCTGCATTATTGCTTGTTGTATTACTCTGTCCAGTACTGTTGGTATGCCAAGCTTTCTTTTCCCTCCGTCTGGCTTAGGTATTTCTACCCGCCGTACCGGCTGTGGTTTATATTTCCCGTTCTTTAGCGATTCAAGGAATTCTTCCTTATGTTCTTTTAACCATCCGTACATTTCGTCAACTTTCATGCCATCTACTCCGGCTGCGCCTTTCTTTCGCTTTACCCTGAGATAGGCTTCATTGAGATTTGCCGGACTTAGGATTATTTCTAACAGGTTCACACGGTTCTTTGTTGCAGTTCCCAGCGATGTCATGCTCTGCGCTCCCTTGCTACTATCTGTTTCCAACATACCCTTACAAGGGCAGTCCATTTTATTGGTTTTCTGCTTTCTTTGCATGACTTCTCCTCCCTCTGCCCAAGAACGCTATTATTGTTCGGTCCTTCCTGGATTTCTTCCAGTACTATGACCTCAGCTGACTTCTCACGATAAATCTTATTTCAACCATGTTTCAATTTTATTTCTGCATGTCCGCGAGACCTCCCCGGGTAAGAACGCAGTCTTTCTCTCCATCCATCTGCCACATTTACAGGATTGGCCTCGAATAGTTTTGGGCTTTGGTTTGTCTAGCAACCTTACCCGGTTACTCCTGCCTTATATGTGATTTCTGTTCGTCAGACCAGAGATTTGCCGCTGGCTTCCTTTAGATTCCACCTCGCGATGGACACCCTTGCCTTAAGCTATGTGCTTGGCACTATTAACCTGCACTCGGGACTTTCACCCGTTAGACTGCGCCCATGCCGGGCACACTAGAAAAAGAGGCTGTGGACAAAATGATTTCTCATTTTGTCACAGCCCCTATTATTTATAAATACAAACTAATGATCAGTTTTTCTTTGCACTGCTTCATGCTGTTTATTTTTAGGCATAAATAGCGCCATAACTGCTAAAGCTATCAATATTGTACCGACAAAATTATATGCATCATGAAATGCAATGATGCTGGCCTGCTGTATCATTTCCTGGTAGATATGTGCCATCGTCCCAGAAGAAGCTTGCGCAGGAGTTACCCCTAAATCTCTTATGGTGTGCGCGTACTGTGCTAGCGCATCACGAAAACCCATATTATCCATCGTCAGATGACGAGCCAGATTAGCCTGCTCTATTTGTTTGTAATCAGCTAGCCTGCTCATGACTACTGATATCCCGATACTGCCGCCAAGATTACGCATCAATGAAACTATCGCCGAAGCATTACTGCTGTCATCTGCGGAAATACGTGAAAAAGCCAGTGTACTTGCCGGTATAAACAGAAAAGGCATTCCTATCATCTGCATGGTACGCATAACAACAAAAGTATTATAGTCAGTCTGCGGTGTCACATAACTGGTATAAAACATCCCTGTGGCATTTAATAGCATTCCAAACGCAATAAGATATTTAGCTTCAATCTTATTGACTAACCGCCCGGCTATAGGCAGAATAAACATAATGACCAATCCCGCCGGGGAAAGTACCAAGCCGGATAATGTAGCATCATAACCAAAATTTGACTGCACCAGCATCGGCAATAATGCTGAGCTCGAGTAAATAGCAAAACCGACAAAAAATAACATTATACAAGGCATAGAAAAGCTGGGTATCTTGAATAATTTAAGTTTTATTATAGGATTTTTCTGCTGCGATATCCAATAAATTGCAAATATAATACTAATAGCAGATATAATTGCAAATGTTATTATAAAATTACTGTCAAACCAATCATTCTGCTGTCCCTTATCCAGTACCACCTGCAATGTTCCTAATCCCAGTGCAACTAATCCCAATCCTATATAGTCAATGGAATCAACCTTACTTTTTTGTGCGCTTGGTGGATCAGAAACAAGTAATTTTACTAAAATTACTGCTAACATTCCGACTGGAACGTTCATAAAAAATATCCAACGCCAACTAAATGCATCAGTTATATAACCGCCTAAGGTCGGTCCCAATATAGGTGCCAGCACTGTAGTTGCACCAGTTATAGCAAAAGCCATACCTAATTTATTAGGGGGAAAGCTGTCCTTTATTATCGCCTGCTGGCTTGGCTGCAAACCACCGCCAGCAATTCCTTGAAGAGCTCTGCATACTATTAGCATTGGCAATGATGTTGATACCCCGCATAAAAACGATGCTGTAGTAAATCCCAATATGCATGTCATAAAAAAATTTTTACGTCCCATGAGTGAAGACAACCAGCCTGATAGTGGTAATACTATGCCATTTGCCACTAAATATGATGTCAATACCCATGTACTTTCATCTGTACCTGCTCCCAGTGATCCAGCTATATGGGCCAATGCCACATTTACTATTGTAGTATCCAATACTTCCATAAACGCAGCTAAACTCACAACAGAAGATACTAAGAGCGGGCTTACCTGCCTCTGCATAATTACCGAGCTCCATTTAAATACACAGTAGGAACCACAGACATTCCCGGTCCCAATACATCAGCCTGTTTAGGCAGCAATTTATCAAATACTATTCTCACAGGAACTCTCTGCACTATCTTAACATAATTTCCCGTAGCATTTTCTGCTGGAAATAATGAAAAATAAGAACCGGTACCTGCCTGAAAACTATCTACTTTACCAGTTAATTCCATATCTGGAAATGCGTCTACTTTTATTTTTACTTTATCACCTGGTTTTATTCCATGCAGTTCATTTTCTTTAAAGTTTGCTGTTACCCATAAATTAAAACTCACCAGTGAACATATTTTGGTACCCGCCTGGACATAAGCTCCCTTATTGACACTTTTCTTGGTTATTCGTCCCGCCATCGGAGCAACTATTTTTGTATGCTGCAGATTATTTTCGGCTTGGTCAAGTTCTGCCTGCGCCTGTGCGACTTGAGCCTGAAGCTGCTTTACTTTATTTTGGGAACTTTCTATGATGTCAGGTGCAGAATTTGCCGATACCAATGAAGCTTTCATCTGAGCGAGTGAAGCTCTTGTTGACTTTTCCGCTGCCACAGCTTGATCATATTCCTGCTGTGAGCAGGCCCCGCTTTGAATGAGCATCCCCATACGATTTTTATCAGCCAGGGCTTTTTCCCACGCTGCCTGCGCAGCATTCACTTTCTGGTCAGCTTCGCTTACATTTGCCGGTGCCGTGATTGCAGTTGCCGCTGACTGATTCTGAGCAGCAGCTAAAGCAGCATTGGCTGCTGCTAATGCTGCTTTAGCATTCTCAACTTGAAGCTGATAATCTTTGGGATCTATCTGCATAATAACTTCACCGGCTTTTACAATCTGGTTGTCTTTTACATAAAGATTCTTTATATAACCTGATATTTTAGGACTTATATCCACGGTCTGACCATCAATAGCTGCATCATCAGTTGATATTTTGTCCCGCTGAATAAAATAATAAATACCTGCTCCCAAAAATACAACTAAAAAAATAACAGCTGCTTTTTTCATCTTTGAAGTAACCTTCATATAATTAACCCTCCTGCGTACATGCATCAACTATTATTTTTCATTGCTCCTGCAAATAACTTTACACATGTATTTATATAATTAGCTGTCGTAACATCAACATAGCCTTCTTTCAGTGTTACTTTGGCATGAAAAAAACCAAAGTTCATTGAAATAAAAGCTACTGCCAAAGCTTCTATTTCTTCTGCTGTATATTTTTTTATTTTCTCTTTATTTTCCATTTGCAAAAAATAACTTATCATAAATTTTTTAAAGTAATATGGCGGTAAAATTTCCCAATCTTCATTTGACATAATGGTTTTTTCTCTAAGAATAATAATATATAGTGTTTTATTTTTTTCCATAATCTCTTGGTAAGTTTTACTTATAAGTTCTAAATCAGGTTCTAATTCCCACTTTACTTTACTGTTAAATATTTTCTGCAAGGAAGGAATAAACGATAAAGTGTTAATAATGGCTTCTATAAGACCTTTTTTATTTGAAAAATGCCGAAAAACTGTCATCTCACTCACATTTGCCTTATTAGCAATATCCCTCATCGTTATATTGCTGAAATTATTTTCTTTTAACATAAAAATCGCTGCCTGTATTATTTTTTGGGTCGTAGTTATTTCTTTTTCTGACATTTCAACATCCTTTCTAAAAATTTATTAATAATTACTTACAATAACTTTTTATCCTTATTTATCCTTAATTGAATATAACAATTAAAAAACAATATATCTGATGTTAGTTAGTATAACTAACATCAGATATATTATGACACTGATAAAATATCTTGTCAATCAAATTTATTGTATAAATTACCTAAATGTAATAGAATACTTATTGCTATTATTAACACTATTTTATTGTTTTAATACTACTGATTTTACTATGTGTTGCTAAATAATTACCGATATGTTTTTTTATTCATGTTATAATAGCAAAGAAGTATTAAATGAAATGAGGGATTTTTTTGCTCGAACAAAATATAAATTCGTATATTGCTAAGCAATTACATATATCCTTAAAACAGGTTATTGCTGCTGCCAAGCTCATAGATGAAGGAAATACTATTCCTTTTATTTCCCGTTACCGCAAGGAAGCTACTGGTGAATTAAAAGAAGAGCAGCTGCGCAGCTTATCTGAAATCCTGACTTATCTGCGCAATCTGGTAAAACGGCAGGAAGAAATCCTTAAAAATGTAGATGAACAAGGCAAACTTACAGAAGAACTAAAAACAGCCATAACAGGAGTAGAAAAGCTCCAGGAACTGGAAGACATTTATCTTCCATACAAACAAAAAAAACGTACTCGGGCTATGGCTGCAAGGGAAAAAGGACTTGAACCTCTTGCTGCACTTATTTTAGGTCAAGCTGAAACTACTAGCACTATTGAAGAAATTGCTGCTCCGTTTATTGATAAGGAAAAAGACATCAATACTTTTGCAGACGCTGTTGCAGGGGCTATGGATATTATAGCTGAAAGCGAAACAGAAAAAGCCCCTGTCCGTTCAGCTCTGCGTAAAACACTGTGGAATGAAGGAATCATCGAAACATCCCGAGAGGAAGAAAATGATCCTGAGCAAGCCTTCCTCATGTACAGTGAATATTCTGAACCTATACGCACATTACCTTCCCATCGTATTTTGGCTATAAACCGCGGTGAAAAAAGGAAAGCGTTAAAAGTAAAATTTACAGCCAACCACGAAAAAAATATTCAAAAGCTATGCGATAAAGTTATCAATGGTCCATCAATTTATAGACAAATTATAATTGAGGCTTTAACTGATGGCTACAAACGTCTTTTATTTCCTGCACTTGAACGTGAAATAAGATCTTTACTTACTGAAAATGCCGAAAAACAAGCTATAAATATTTTTGGTGCCAATTTGAAACAGCTGCTGCTGCAGGCTCCTTTAGCCGGCCATGTAGTAATGGGATTAGATCCTGGATACCGCACAGGTTGCAAAATGGCAGTTGTCGATGCAACCGGTCAAATACTGGATCATGGTGTTCTTTATATAACTATGAGCGATGAAGCTAAAGCGAAATCGGCTAAAAAAGTTCTTGACCTTATAAAAAAATATAATGTAAGTCTTATATCCATAGGAAATGGCACTGCTTCTTTTGAAACAGAAGAATTTACTGCTAAGCTCATTGCTGACAATAAGCTTGATGTCCATTATTTGATTACTAGTGAAGCTGGCGCTTCTGTCTATTCTGCCTCCAAGCTGGCTGTAGAAGAATTACCTGATTATGATGTTACGATAAGAGGTGCTGTTTCAATTGCCAGACGTATTCAGGACCCGCTTGCTGAATTGGTAAAAATAGATCCTAAAGCTATCGGAGTAGGGCAATACCAGCATGATGTAAACCAAAAAGAATTAAGTTCTGCCCTGGATACAGTGATAGAATCAGCTGTAAACCATGTAGGTGTTACACTGAATACAGCTTCAGCTGCACTTTTAAAACATATTGCTGGTATAAATGCGTCAATTGCCAAAAACATTGTTAATTATCGTGATGAAAATGGTGAATTTAAAAATCGCAAAGATCTTTTAAAAGTAAAACGCCTGGGACAATCCGCTTTTACCCAATGTGCTGGCTTCCTACGCATAAATGAAGGTACTATGCCATTAGATAATACACCTGTCCATCCGGAATCCTATAAAACAGCCGAAAAGCTTCTGGACAAATTAGGCTTTTCCCTCAATGATCTTAAAGATAAAAAACAACTGTCCTTTTTACAGGCAAAGTTAAAATTAGCCACCCCGGAAGCTATTGCCAAAACACTTGATGCCGGAGTTCCCACAATTCGTGATATAATTGATGCACTAAGCAAACCGGGACGTGATCCGCGTGAAGATTTACCTGCTCCGCTTACCAGAAAAGCCGTTGTTAAACTTGACGATATAAAAGTTGGTACTATTATGCGCGGAACTGTCAGAAATATTACAGATTTTGGTGTGTTTGTCGATATTGGCATAAAAACAGCCGGACTTATCCATATTTCCGAACTGAGTTATAAACGCGTAAAACATCCACTTGATGTTGTCTCTGTGGGTGATATTCTTGATGTTATGGTAATAAATGTCGATGCTGCCAGAAATAGAATAGGTCTAAGCCTAAAGCAAGTGCCAAAGGAAAAGAATGCTTAATGAATTTATTAAATAAAACTATACAAAAAATTGACTTTGTTTCTGACAAAACTAATATACCAATAAGAAGAATAAAAGGTATCGGCGGTCTGTCTGATATTTTAATAAAATATATGGCAATAACTAAACAAACTGTCCCACAAAAATTAAAAGAAGCTGCCATCATTGCCTGTGCTGATCATGGAGTAGCACAAATGAATGTGAGTGCATATCCGCAGAAAACTACTGTTGATATGACAAGGAACTATTTGATCAGCAAGGGCGCAGTAGCTAATGCTATGACAAATTTCTCTGCTGCTGATATATTTGTAGTTGATATGGGCATTGCCGCCGATATGAAAAACCTTACAGGTTTAATAAACAAAAAAATTGCCTTAGGTACGAATAACTTCGTACATGGTCCAGCAATGTCCTACAAACAGGCTGTAAAATCTTTGGAAACGGGTATTGATATAGCAAATACTTTATCCCAAAAAGGTTATAATTGTTTTTTATTGGGTGAAATGGGAATTGCCAATACTACTTCCAGTGCTGCCATTGCCGCTTGTATATGCGAGCTCCCACCAGAAAAATCTACTGGGCGCGGCACTAATATCTCTGACAACAGATTAAAAATAAAAATGGCTGTAGTAAAAAAAGCTTTAAGCATTAATACTCCCAATCCTATTAATGGTATAGATGTACTCAGTAAAATCGGCGGTTTTGAATTTGGTTGTCTGGCTGGCATTATTCTGGGTGCTGCTGCTAATGACCGTCTTGTTATTTTAGATGGATTTAATACAGCTGCCGCTGCTCTGATAGCACAAGCTATCTGTCCGGCTAGTGCCTCTCATATAATGCCATCGCATTTAGCCGGCGAGCCTGCACATCAGGCTGCTTTAAAACATTTGAATTTATCACCTTATATAGACCTGCACCTGCAGCTCAGCGAAACTGCCGGTTCCTCTGTAATTGCCAGATTTATCAATCTGGCTGTTGATCTGTTCAATTTATCACTTCATAATAATTTGCCTGTTTTCAATAAACTTCCAGATGACCTTTCCCTGAAAAATATTCCCCTTGATAAGACTGTAATGAAATTTTGCCAGGAACGAATTGATAACCTTACTAAACCAATAAATTCTCTGGGAAAATTTGAAGAAATTGCCCTTTATTTATCAGGTGCTTTACAGAAACCTCAACCTGTTATGGCAGATATAATAAAAAACAATGTTTTACTTATGCCATATATTCTTCAAATAAGCCACTGTCTAAAGAAACCTGTAACTGATACTTATATTGCAAAAGAAGTTGGTTTTATTCTTATAGATGGAGCATTGCATATGCTTAATGATATGAAGACATTTGCTGAGGCAGCTGTATCTGTGGCTAATGACGGTCCCGGCAGTAAAAAACAAAAAATGTTCTAGATTTTTATTAAAAATTTGTCTATAAATAATAAAACTTAAAAGAAGAGACTATCATACGAACGGCATTTTTTCATAAAAGTACATCACTTATTGTGAATGAAAATGGGTTGGGAAATAGTCTCTTGTTTTTATATTTATTATATTTTCTTCATCTGGAATATGTATCGTAAAATTCAGAATCTCTCTTCAAAATATGCTCAATGATAACTTCCTGTATTAAATATTCTATAACTTTTACCACATCTTTGTTTTTGATGAGATATTCATCATATAAATTTAATATTCTAACGATAAGATCACGATGAGACTGACGATGTTTTGTAAAATCTTTATAATGCAGATTATACATTACTTTTTCTTCTTTTTTAAAATGCATTACAATATTTTTCAGCATTTGTGCCAACAGACCGCTTATAACTTCTTTTTTACTGCCGTTAACACTGTTTTTTATCAATTCATTAGACAACGCCACTAGCTTATAATGATCTTTATCTATTTCAGGATTGTTTGTGGAAAAAAATGGTCCCCACTCTATCTCTATCGGTTTTCCATTCTCAACAATATTCAGATTTTCTTCATAAACAATCTTGTTTTTACCAGTAAACTTAGCCAGATATAGTGAATTATCAAGTCGTTTCAACAGTTTTTCATAATCATCTGTATATCTCCATCTGGCTACACCAAAGCTGGCAGTAATTTTTCTTACATTAATAAATTTATGCATACTAACAGTCCGCCGCATTTTTTCTGCCATATGGATTATTTCATCAGTCGCATCAATATCAAGCAAAGCAATAAATTCTTCTCCACCCCAGCGATATAATATGCCTTTTTCTGTTAATGCTTTTTGTAAAATAATAGCAACTTCTTTTAGGACATGATCTCCCTTAAGATGACCATATTCATCATTTATATTTTTGAAATTATCAATATCTACCATTATAAGAGAAAATTTACTATCATATTTTTGAGCCGCTTCTATTTCTTTTTATAAATATCCGTAAAATATGTTCTGTTATATATTCCAGTGAGATTATCCTTTATTGCTAAATCAAAAAGTTTTCTATTTTTTATTATCAGCTCTTTTCTCATTTTATATCGACTTATGCACGAATGTATTCTCAGCATGAACAAATTATAATCAAACGGTTTTATCATAAAATCATCAGCACCTATACTCAGGCAGTGAGGTATTATTTGTCCATTATTGTAAGCCGTTATCAAGATTATTATGGCTTCATGGTCTTTTTCTCTGATATAATTAGTCAATGTTTCTCCATCATAAATCGGCATTAGTAAATCAATCAAAAAAAGATCGTATTTTTGGGTGCATTTTAAAAATTTTGCTGAATCTTGATAATAATCAACATCAAATATACCCGAACTGGAAAAGTTATTTTTGATGATATTTAACGATAATTTACTATCATCAATAACAGCTATATGGAAATTTTTCAAAAAATTAATCATTTCAATATCATATTTTACCGTCTGGAGATATTTTTCAAATCTATTTCTGTCGAAGTCTTTTTTATTAAAAAAAGCCATAATCCCAAGCTGAAAATAATACTTTTTAGTATTAAAATCATGCTGTGAAGAAATGACCACGATGGAGGGACGAATCACTCCTTTGGCATTTACTTTATTAATCAAATGTTCAACGGACAATGATGAAATACACTCATCCACAATTATAAAATTATACTTATGATCTTCAAGGACTTTGTCAAGGATTTCATCCATATCAGCACGAAACCATATACACGTATAAGAAAACCCATTTTTTTCAACTATATCCCGCACTTCTTTAGCAAAAATTTTATCGGTTTGAATATGCAATACACGCATTTTTTTATCCTTATCAATTGATTATTTATTTTCTCTGAGCCATTTTTCTGCAGCAGCATCCCCGTTAGATGCAGCTTTTTCCATCCATTGCTGTGCTTTTTTCATATTTTTATCTATTTTATCAGAAGCATATAGTATACCTAAGTTATATTGTGCTGCTATTTCTCCCTTATTAGCAGCCTTTTGATACCAGCTTTCTGCCAACTGATAATTTTTTTCTACGCCATATCCGTTTTCATACATGACACCAAGACTACACTGTCCTTTAATGTCACCTTTTTTAGCTGCTTCTTCAAAATACTGTGCCGCTTTTTGATAGTTTTTTTCTACACCTTCACCGTCAAGATACATACAGGCAATTTGATAATCGGCCTGACCGATTCCTTTTCCGGCAGATTTTTTATACCACTCTATCGCTTTTTGATAGTCTTTTTCTATACCTTCACCCTTTTGATACATTATACCAAGATTATAAGCTGCATAGGGATCAGCCTGTTTAGCTGACTGGTTAAACCATTCATAAGCTTTCTGGAAATTTTTTTCTACTCCTTCACCACTTTTATACATTGCCGCAATTTCAAATTGTGCCGGAGCATACCCTTGTCGCGCAGACTCCATATACCATTTGGCTGCTTCCTGATAGTTTTTTTCTACACCCACACCTTCATCATACATTGTTCCTAATACACATTGAGCTACAATATGATTTTTTTCCGCTGCACGATGGTACCATTTAGCTGCTTTTTTATAATCCTGCGCTATTCCTGTTCCCATATCATACATCTTGCCTAAATAAAACTCTGCCGGTACAAAGTCCTGTTTTGCTGCTAATGAATACCACTTTACAGCCTCTTCAAGGTCTTCTTCTACTGCACAACCGGCAGCGTACATTATTCCCATGTTACACTGGGCCGGGGCATGCCCCTGTTCAGCTGAGCAACGATAGTATTTCAAAGCCTTATTTTGATCCTGTTCCACGCCATAGCCATTATCATACATAAACCCTAAATTACATTGAGCTAGGGCATTACCCCTATCAACAGCTTTATTATACCACTTTACAGCTTTCTTATAATCTTGTTTTACTATGTTATTTCCTTCAAAATATATATCGCCTAAACGGCATTGTGACGCAGCATGTCCATTTTCAGCAGCTTTTTTATACCAAGCAAGTGATTCTTCTGCATTTTTAACAACACCCCAACCGTTGTTATAAAAACCAGCCATATCATATTGGGCCAAAGCATAGCCATTATCTGCCGCCATTTTACACCATTTTACTGCTTCTTTAGGATCAACTACTACCATTAGTCCTGAATAATATAAAAAGCTTAATTCATATTGCGCAAAAACATCTCCGTCTTCAGCTGCCTGTTTTATTTCATCAACTAATTTAGGCTGTCCATAATTAGGTTTTTCCAATATATAATACCATAAGGAACATAGTTTATCACCCAGTTCATGTCCACGTCTATAATACTTTTTCTGCAATACTTTATTATTATATTTTGTAGTAAGATGTCCATTATAGATTTTACCCAACAAATAAAAAGCCCTGGAATAATCCGCAT
This sequence comes from Pectinatus sottacetonis, assembly GCF_015732155.1. NCBI lineage: Bacteria > Bacillati > Bacillota > Negativicutes > Selenomonadales > Selenomonadaceae > Pectinatus > Pectinatus sottacetonis. The sequence goes on along the minus strand of NZ_WIQK01000001.1, from coordinate 1,994,584 downwards.
CTGCCAATGGTTTTAACAGTTCAAATGCTTCTTCATAATTACAATGTTGAAATAGTTTTTCTGCTGCCTGCATTTTTTCATCATTCTGCTGCTGTATTTCATTATTATTTTTATTATTGTAATTCATATTTATAATTTCCGCCTTTCATACGGTTAACAAATATATTTCTTTAATTATAATATATCTAATAAAATTTACTGTTATTACAACATACGTCCTTTTATAAATCTAAGAAAAATAACTAATGCCGCTAGTTCACAAACTAAAATCGTTATTGCTGTAGGCAAAGCCGTATTTGGCCCTCCCACTCCCACTACAGGAGCTATCAGTCCTCCTGAAATCATAGAAAAAAAACCTAAAAGAGCTGATACACTTCCTGCTTTATCAGCTCTTCCTTTCATTGCCAGGGAAAAACTTGTAGCAGCAATATTGGGTAATGCTGTTTCAGTTAAAAGCAAAAATATGATAAGAATATATATATTCCAATTTTGTAATATTCCCAATAAGAAAATAGTACCAAATATTACCCCTTGGAGTAATCCATAAAATAACAGTTTTTCTTCTTTTATTTTTCCTGCCAGAAAATTTGTCAACTGCCCCGATATAGCCATTCCTATGCCGACCACTGCAAATACCATACTAAATTTCTGCGGTGAAAAGCCATAAATATTTTGTAATATAAATGGCATACCAGATATATAAGCAAATAAGGCAGAAAAAACAAAAAATTGAATGGCACAAATCCCTACAAAAAAATGATCGCAGCATAATCTTATAAACACTTTTGTTACTTCAACCAGACGACCTGATATCCTTTTTTCTTCCGGTAGACTTTCCTTATAAAAAAACATTCCTAATATAACAATAATAATTCCTATTATTGTTAATACTGTGAATATGCTGCGCCACGAAAAAAAAAGTAACAGTTGACCGCCTATTACCGGTGCAAAAATAGGCGCCAATCCCTGTATCACCATTATAGTAGCTAAAAATTTTGTCAGTAAACTGCCTGAATATAAGTCACTAGCTATTGCCCTGCTTACAACCAGTGCTGCTGCGCCGGCAAATCCCCCGATAAGGCGAATCACGATAAATATCTTTATGGAAGTTACTACAACGCATCCGGCCGCAGCTGCTGAAAAAACCAGCAATCCCATAATTAACGGTTTTTTTCTGCCAATGATATCACTTAATGGTCCCACAACAACTTGACCAAATGCCAGGCCTATAAGCCATGCCGTGAGTGTCAGCTGAACATATGATGCTGAAGTATTCAGCTGGGTACATACTTCCGGCAATGCCGGTAAATACATATCTGTAGCTAAAGGACCGATCGCTGCTATTGCTGCAAGTAATATGATTAACATTTTGCCTGTATTTTTTGTATTTCCTGTTTTATTTTCTCCTAATGACATATAATACTTCCTCCAAATAACAAATAATCACTGTAAGAATTATTATATTTATCCGCAATAGTAAAGTCAATGAATATTTACAATTCATAAAAAGAAGTATATAATTTAAGTTTTATAGATTACAATACAAATACAGGGTTTTATTAATAACCGCAATCGGACAATAGGAAAATCTGATTTTTAATGCAGGTATATTCCCATAAATCACAGAATACATATTGATATTGTTACAAATTTTTATAAGGATAGCAAATAGTATGGAAAAATTTTTAATGAACAATCGTAATATAATTTTAAGGCATTCTTTATTTTGCACTCACTATCAAGAGATTTTGCATGATGAAAAGGACCGTATATTTTGCCGTCACGACATAAATCATTTTCTTAGTGTAGCCCGTATTGCTATGATTTTAAATGTTACAGAAAAATACAACATTGATGAAGAAATTATTTATGCTACTGCTCTATTACACGATATTGGCCGTCATGAACAATATAAAACCGGCGTTGACCATGCTGCAGCCAGTACCAGCATAGCCAAAAATATTCTCAATGATTGTACATTTTCTTCGCAAGAGAAAAAACTTATATTGACGGCAATTTCCTGTCACAGTGACAAACGTATTGAACACAGTCGTAGTTTATACGGGCTCATTTATCGTGCTGATAAACTGAGCCGCAATTGTTTTTGCTGTGAGGTATACCAAAAATGTAAGTGGACTGATGAAAAAAAATGCCGCAATTTAATATATTAAAAAGGAGATTTTTTCGTGCTGATAGGGAACAAAAATTTTACTGAGAAAAATAAAACTTATATAATGGGGATATTAAATGTGACTCCCGATTCATTTTCCGATGGAGGAAAATTCAATTCTTATGATGCTGCTTTAATCCATGCCCAATCAATGCTTGAAGATGGTGCTGCCATTATAGATATAGGAGGCGAATCTACTCGTCCCAATCATATTCAAATCAGCAGCCAGGAAGAAATAGAACGAGTATGTCCTATTATTGAGGCAGTAAAAAACAATCTGGATATTCCCATTTCTATTGATACTTACAAAGCCCCTGTGGCAGAAGCCGCTATAAAAGCAGGTGCAGATCTGGTAAATGATATATGGGGATTAAAATATGACAAAGCTATTGCTAAAGTTATCGCTGATACTAAAACAGCCTGTTGCCTGATGCATAATAGTAATAACACTAATTACAATGATTATTTTAACGATGTGCTAAATGATTTAGCTGAAACTTTATCTATAGCAAAACAGGCGGGGATAACTTCTGATAAAATAATCCTCGATCCAGGCATAGGTTTTGGCAAAACTTATAATAACAATTTAACTTTAATAAAACATATGGATATATTACATAAATTCAATTTGCCTTTACTATTAGGTACTTCACGTAAATCTGTAATTGGTCTTACGCTGGATCTTCCCACCGACGAGCGTTTGGAAGGTACCCTGGCAACTACGGTTATGGCTGTACTGAAGAATTATATGTTCGTTCGTGTACATGATGTAAAAGAAAATTACCGCATCATAAAAATGACAGAAGCTATAAAATACAGCATGGATTCTTGACAGGAGTATTTATGGATATTATAACGATAAAAGATCTAACAGTTTATGCTTTTCATGGTGCTATCCCCGAAGAAAACAAGCTGGGACAGAATTTTATGATTTCAGCACAGCTGTTTACAGATACCAGCCGGGCGGGAATATCCGATGATCTTGACCAGACTATTAATTATGCGTCAGTTTGTAAATTCATCGCCCAATATACTGCACATCATACTGTAAAACTTTTAGAAACAGCCGCTGAACAACTTGCCCGCCGTCTTCTGATAAACTTTCCCTTAATTAAAAAAATTAATTTAACAATAAAAAAACCCCATGCCCCTATTGGCTTACCAGTAAAATATACAGCAGTAACTATTTCAAGATTTTGGCATGAATCGTTTATAGCTTTCGGTTCAAACCTGGGCAATTCTAAAATCTATATCACGAATGCTCTCAATGCTTTAAAATCTGACCAACAGATAAAGCTGTTTTCCATATCCGATTTTTATACTACTACACCTTACGGCGGAATTGAACAATCTGATTTTATCAATGGTGTTTTTAAAGTATCTACCCTGCTTACTCCACACGAATTACTGAATAAATTACATAAATTAGAAAATGACGCCGGCCGCAAACGAAATATCCACTGGGGTCCGCGTACACTTGATCTGGATATTTTATTATATGATGATGCTATAATTAATGATAGTGACCTGATAATCCCCCATACAGATATGATAAACCGTGATTTCGTGATGGCACCATTGGCACAGCTTGCCCCTTATAAAATTCATCCATTATTAAAAAAATCCATACAGGAATTGTATGAAAATATTCCTGCTGAGCAGATCCATATAATAAACAAGGAGAAAATATCTTTATGAGTAATACATTATTTTTACCAAATTATACTGCTGGCACCACTGCTTACGAACAAGTACCTGACATATGCTGCCCTTACGGTACAAAAGCTGTTGTGATCGGTGGTAAAACAGGTATGCAGAAAGCTCGGGCTATCCTGTCAGCAGCAGTTGCGGCTTCTGAGCTTGAGATAATAGATTTCATCTGGTTTGGCGGCAATGTTACCCATGATAATATCAACAAACTGTGCTCTAATAAATCCGTAAAATCGGCCGATATGATTTTTGCCGTAGGTGGCGGCAAGGCTCTTGATACAGCAAAAGCAACTGCTGATAAGCTGTCGAAACCTGTATTTACATTTCCTACTATTGCATCTAACTGTGCGCCTGTAACATCATTATGCATAATATACAATAATGATGGCAGTTTTGGTGAATTTTATTTTGGCAGACGCCCAGCACGCCATGCTTTTATAAATACAACAATTATAGCCAATGCTCCTCTTATGTATCTTCGTGCTGGAATTGGTGATGCTTTGTCTAAACAATATGAAGCCGATTTTAACTCCCGCCGTTTTAATCTTGACCATGAAAATGAACTAGGACTGCAAATAAGCCGTAATTGTTCCGCCTTGTTATTAAAATACGGCATTCAGGCTCTTACTGCTGCAATGGCCCATACAGTTTCCGCCCCATTTGAGCAAACTATATTGACTATAATTGTAAATACCGGCCTGGTATCATTACTTGTAAACAACAGCTATAACAGCAGTATGGCACATGCTGTGTATATTGCCCGCACACAGCTGCCTCGCTGTGAACGGCATATGCACGGTGAAATAGTTGCTTATGGTGTTTTATTCCTATTAACTCTTGATAATGCTATCGAACAAAGAAACAGCGTTTACGCTTTTAATAAAAAGGCCGGTTTGCCACTTTGTCTTAAGGATATAGATGTAAATGATAATGCCCTTGAAAAATTTACTGCTATTATTGCCAAGGATAAATACATTTCCTATGCCCCTTATTCTGTCAATCAGCAAAACATAAAAAAAGCGATTGATGCTCTAGAAAAATATCATCAATCGCAAAATAATAATATTATATAAATAAAATGCCTATAAACTTCAATTAATTTCAAAAGTTATATTGATCCGGGCTGAAACTTGTAAATCATGGGAATTTATCGGTGTATTAACCATATCAGTCTTCATCGCTTTTAAAGCAATATTAGACGCACGATAATTTTCTATATAAGTATTACTTTCACTTGCACTAACAACATTTATAATATTTTTCCCTAATTCCCCAGCTATGATTTTTGCTTTTGCTTTTGCATCAAGAACAGCAGATTTCATAGCTGAATTTTTATATTTCTGAGCATCTTTCAAGCCAAATGTAACAGAATTAATATTATTGGCCCCATTTTTTATTGCTGCATCAATAATGTTACCAACTTGATCTATATTATCCGTAGTGATAATTACATTATTAGTTACTTTATAGCCAATAATATTCTGACCATCATTTTTGCTATAAACAGGATAAAAATTATACGATGATGTTTTTATATTTTTTTGCTGGAATCCCATGCTATAAAGTGCATTTTGAATTTTTGTCATTATAGCAGCATTCTGGCTTGACGCTTCTTTAGCTGTTTTACCTGTTGTTTCAACACCAATTTCCACTGAAGCCTGATCAGGCGTAACATAAAAACTCGATTGACCTTCTACCGTCACTGTCCTGGCTGAAGATTCTGCATTGGCTACAGACATCGTACAAACAAATGGTAACAACAAAAATAATACCGCAGACACAAGGAAATTTTTTCTCATATTTATCATCTCCTATAAAAACATTTATACATTAAATCTAAAGTATGTAACATCGCCATCCTGCATTATATAATCTTTCCCTTCAAGACGAACCTGACCTTTTTCCTTAGCAGCGGCCGTACTACCAGCTGCTACCAAATCATCATAGGTCACAATCTCAGCCCGGATAAAACCACGTTCAATATCTGTATGAATCTTCCCGGCAGCTTGTGGTGCTTTCATTCCTTTAGTTATTGTCCACGCCCGGCATTCATCAGGTCCTGCCGTTAAAAAGGTCAATAATCCTAGCAATTTAAAAGCTGCTTTTATCAGTTTATCCAGCCCTGATTCATCCAGTCCCATTTCTTTTAGAAATTCTTTAGCTTCATCAGCATCCAATTCAGCAATTTCCGATTCTACCTTTGCCGAAATAACAACTACACCAGCTTTTTCACCTGCTGCGTATTCTTTGACTTTTTGCACATAAGCATTTTCCTGATCGGCCGTTGCAGCTTCGTCTTCTGCAACATTGGCAATAAATAAAGTCGGTTTCATTGTCAATAGATTAAGTTCCTTGAGCATGACTACTTCATCATCAGTTATTTCTGCATGGCGAGCCGGTTTACCATCGGAAAGTATTTCGTAAATTTTTTTAAGCATTTCTTCTTCTATTTTAGCTTCTTTGGCTCCACTCTTGGCAGCTCGGGTCACTTTATCAAGACGCTTTTCCACAGTTTCCATATCTGCTAAACACAGTTCAGTATTAATTATGTCAATGTCACGAATCGGATCTATTGATCCTTCTACATGTGTAATATTTTTATCCTGGAAACAACGTACTACATGTGCAACTGCATCTACCTGGCGGATATGTGATAAAAATTTATTCCCCAAGCCTTCTCCCTGAGCCGCTCCTTTTACCAGTCCAGCTATATCAACAAAACGAATTGAAGCAGGTGTAGTCTTTTTGGAATTGTACATCTCATGCAAAACTTTTAACCGTTGATCTGGCACCTCAACAACACCTACGTTAGGTTCGATTGTACAAAAAGGATAATTAGCGGCTTCTGCTCCTGCTTTCGTTATCGCATTGAACAACGTACTTTTTCCTACATTAGGGAGTCCGACAATACCAACTTCCAAATTACTCAAAATAATTTCTCCTTCATATTTATTTGACATAATATACATACCTAAAGATGTGAAATCTTAAGAAATAAAAGGACCTACCCACTGCATGTAAATCTTACAGATTCTCTTAACAATGGACAATGACCTGCCCATATTTATATCATAATTGAACAGATACAGCCATCTTTTTTCATATTGACAACAGTATATCCCATTTATGCTTTTTTGGACAGTGCTACTATAATTATTATACATTGCATTGATAAAAAATAAAAGTATCGCATTATTTAACGCTTGGCTGTTAATTTTAACGCATTTTTCCCTATAATATTTCCATATTTAGCCTTCCACCACGAAACAGCACGGATAGCATCCGCATATTCTGTAACAACAGCTTTAGTAGGAGCTTTTTTGTCTGTCAGAAATTCCTCCGGTGCAAAATTATTTGTACCGGTTTTCCCAATGTATCCGTCCGTAAGCCAAAAAGCATAATTTGCTGCTATTTTATTATCAAATGTCAAGCTTTTTCCCACTGAGTAATATTGAAATCCCTTTGGTGCTATAAGCTCAATGAGTGTGGGAACTATATCAATCTGACTACCTACCGCTTCTGCCGGGAAAAAGCTCTTTTTAATCCCAGGACCTGTTATAATAAAAGGAATAACATACCGTTTATACATTGACGGCGTTTTTTCTATATTATATCTGTCTGCATGATCGCCTACAATTATAAATAAACTGTCTGGATACTTTTCCCTCATTGTCACAATAAAGTTTTTAAGCATTCTATCGGCATACCAGAAATGTCCCAATTCTTTTATTAGTTCAGTATCATTTCTATATTGAGGCGCAAGCGCATTTTTTACCTGAGCAGAATCAAATCCGTTTGCCTTTAAATCAACTTCAAACGGCGAATGATTGGATACATTAAGAATAACATTAAATGAATCTTCTTTACCAGTGTCTGTTAACACCAGACTATATAAATCTTTATCATCCGCTCCCCATACGCTACCTTTTGATGTTTCATGGATATCACTGCGGCTGTAAAATTTATCAAATCCCTGTGCCCGTGTAAATTGTTCTATATTTTCCCATGAAGATGGTCCAGCATAATAGAATTTCGTCACATAACCCAGTTTTTTCATCTGCGGTGCAGATGCTGTAGAATATGGCTGCTTCATATCATTAACCATAGTCGTTAAATACAAATTGGCATCAGCAAGATTAGTTACTATTCCCATAAGTGCATTTACCGTGCTTGATCCATTCGGCAGAAAAGCTTTACAGTATACTGTATCTGGCTGTTTAATTATTTCTTTCATTCCATCAGCTATATGCAGTCCGGCATATTCGTCCAAAAGAGGCCAGTTAGCATAGCTTTCTGATATAATAAGAAATATATGTGCCGGTTTTTTTATTTTTGCGCCTTCAGCTGTTTTTTGCAGATAGTAATCCAAGTTATTGCTGCCACTTTTTTTATTACTTAAATATGCTGCAAAAGTCCTTACGTCAGCAGGTGTATAACTTAATCCATTACTGGCAGAATTTCTTTTTTCCAGACAATAGGCACGATATAACGCCTGTCCATCATCCAAAATAGCTTCATTTAAAAAATTATCCTTAGTTATTGCTGAGTTTTCCCAGTTTATCTGTGTTTGCCAGCTCCAGCTCCCACTGAACAAGGATACACGAATAAGCAGATATAATAAAATAAAAAACACAATCTTCCCCGGCCAGCGTAATGGATATATTCTGTGTGGAAGTTTTTTTTCTATATCCAATGCAAAAAATTTCTTCCATATATAAAACAACCCTGCCGTTAGTATCACCGCTGCAAGCATACGCACTGGCAGATTAAATTGCTCTACCATTGTCCAAAATAAAGCCCGCCAGTCTTCATGCATTCCTGTAAATATCATTCGATTGAATCCGCTATGGTATGTACGGTAAAAAGGGAATCTGGCAATATACAAAACTGCCGCTGCAAACAATTGAATGAATATAACTGTATGAAAGCAGATATTACCCCAATGTTTAGAAAAAAGGCTTCCTACCAACAAAAAACACATTGCTATAAGCGTAAGGACACCAACAGTTTGCATGCTCATCTGTGCCCCTAAAATTATAGCTTGTAAAATATCATTCGTTGTGATTTGCGCTATAATATATTTATGCATGTCAATTATAAATATTAATCTGAATACAAATAATACTATCCAGAGAAAAAAATAATATTTTATGCTTTTCAATAAAAACGAAAATATTTTATCCCAGCAATTATCAATCTTAAAAACTTTTTTTAACATAGACATACTGCCCTTCATATTAGAATTAACATGTGCCATATTACCACATCAAACATTTCTAAGCAACCTTGATAAATCACACATAATACCTTATTTATCTTTCACTATCCTCCATTTTTTTATTATACCGCAATATGCTTGTTTATGTTAAAATAAAGTGTAATGTTGATTTTTAAGAAAAACTTATAGTATAGTGAAGTTAGACTTTTGTAGAAAGGGAAGTTATCATTTATGGCCTGGCATAGATTCAAAGTAAAGGGCAAACATTATATGACAAAACGCATGCGAACACTTGATGTTATAGCGCGTTCTGATGTTACCGCCAAACAAAAAGCAATTACTAAAAAACTTTTACCTCCTTTTATATGTGAAGAAATCGCTTTTGATCCCCCCACTAATAAACTGCTTGAACAGGCCAAAAGTGCTGGCATTATTATACCCAAAAATGCCAGCTATGACGATTTACTCAGTCTTATAAACAGAAAGAATGATATTGCTCCACCTGCCGGTATAATTGCTTTTGCCGAAAGATGGGATATATACTTTTCTCAGTATATTGGCAACAAAGATCTTTACAATCTTATATTTAAAAGTTTATCACTCCAAAATAAAGCCGCTTTTTTTATATTTTCAGTTTACAAATTTTTATCAAATGACAAAAAGTCCAATCTTGACACACATCCATATAAAGATATTTTTTATAAATTTGCTGCTGCCACTACTAATGATAAACGTCTCCTGCGTTCTATCAGCCATTACAAGGGGGAACAGCTCTGTGCTTTTGGTACAGCTAAAAATTTACCTGATAATTACAAGGCAGGTGGTATTAAAACTATCGCCTATAAAGCTGCGGCCGCATTTATCGAAGAATATTTTGATGATAATTTCTTACCCCGTCCTCTTAAAGAAGGAAAAAAAGACTATATTGCAACGCCCATGCAAAATGCTACTATCGAGAAAAAAACATTAGTTAATTTATCTATATCCGACAGCAGTGCAACAAAAGGAAAAAATAGTCCATCTGTGTTCATATTATCTAAAAATGATCACTATATCCCCAGTAGAGCCATTGAATTAAAGACAAAAATAATAAAAATACCTGAGCTGGATAATAAAGCAACTGCTGACTTACCTGTTTATGCCCATGAAAATATTACAGCACTAAGCACTATGCCATACACTGCTAAAAAGCATTCCAATACCCAAAGCAGAAAATTAGGCTGTCTTACTTTAATAATAGTTTTGGTTCTCTTTATTTTGATTATATTGTTTCTATTATAACAACTAATAATTGACAACCCAAATTTAATTTTTATAGAGGTGATTACATTATGAAAAAAAATTTATTGTTTTTATTTTCTCTATTGTTTATTATTTTTACAAGTATACAAACAGTATTTGCACAAGGCATAATTCATAATGCCGCAAATAGTAATGAAACCAAGTGGATCTGGGTCTATTCAGATTCCCGTTATGGTAAGCTGTACGCTCCCAGCAGAATAACTGTAACCCAGCGGAAAAATGGCATTCCTATATGTATAGAAGCATGGATAAAAACTACTTATTCTGCGGCTGGAGCAGCCGAAACTGTTTCTGCCATGAATATGTCCAAAGAAATTCATAAAGCCAGTGATTTACGCTACAGTCTTGCCCTCGTAGAAATAGATCCCCAGAATCGGACAATCAAATATACCCGAGAGATTTTTTACGACGCCCGGGGAAATATCCTTACTTCACATGTATACGATAAACCACGTTTAAAAGAAATAAATTCTCAATCTTTTGATGAGAATTTTTATGATGCTATTGTTGATCACGTATTCAATGAAGGTGAAACACAGCGGGCAAAAGCTTCCGATCGTTGGATAACATTATGGCGTAATGTCAATGCATATACAGCTGTTTCCGCAACAGCTGATACTACCACGATAAGAAAACACGGCAATGATATTATTATCTGGATATGGCAGGAAACCCGCAATAATACAGGTGGTCAAATAAAAGAAATAAGATTCTATAAAAAAGTGTTCAATCTTTCTACTTACAGTTATAGAATAGCCGCTTATTCATTATGGACACCTAAAAATAAATGGCAGAACAAAACCAACACCCTTAAAAATGATTTTATTTCCATTGTTCCTGATAGTAGAAATGATTGGGAATTCCGCTCCTTAAAAAAATATATAGGTAATCATCCTAAATGGGTCAGTCGCTATCAGACTGAATTCGTTGCTACACCTAACGAAAAATAGTATTGCTCAAAGATCATTATTTACAGAACAAATAAAAAAGACTAATAATAACTTAACTTACAATAGGTTCAAGTTATTATTAGTCTTTTTTTGTTTCTTAATATTTTATTAACATATTGTAAAAAAAAGACACTTATCCTTTTTTTATTATACTGCATAATATAATATTTTTGTAGTTCAATGAAAATAATCGCAAAATCAGATAACAAGATATGAAAGGGGAATATTATGCTAGTAAACTATAAAAATATTCAAGTATTTTATAACAGCAGTTAACGTCTAATAGTTGATTAATTTAATCAAAAAAATAAATATTTTAAATATAAAAATGGAAGGAAGGGATCATAATGAAAAAACATATACCTATCGCCCTGATTTTATCTATCATCTCAATTGCCAATTTTAATCACGTTTCCGCCGCAATGGCTCCTAAGGACTTAAAAATAACCCTTGACGGAGTAGAAAGTTATTATAGTGACCCTGATACTTTAAATACATATGCTCCTCCATCTGTCTTTAAAGACCGCAAAACAAAAAATTATTTTGATAACTATACACGTTTAGGCATAAAATACAAAATTGATGATACTAACTATATAGTCACAAGAATACACAGTGGTTATGATGAAGAGGGAAATGCAGCTCCTAATACCAATGATAATGGAGCTTATTTTGATCAGGCATATTTAAAACACATAGATCGCAAAAACAATATGACCTATATTATCGGAAAAACTGGTGCATATCTTGGACAGGGAATGGTTTATAATTCTTCTGGTAATTTAAATGGTGGTTCCATAACATACGGAGCATATTGGAAACCAACATGTATATCTGCTTATTATGGAAATAAAAATGGCGGCCAAACTTTAAAAGCATTAAATATAGATAAAGAAGTAGCCCCTAATATTAGAGCCACTGCAACATATATAAATTATAAAATACCAATATCCAAAATAAATAATTATGTCACCGATAATATTTACGATATTGGTATTAATGCCAAATTGCATAATGTAACACTCGTCAGTGAATATGCATACAACAGTAAAACAGAACCAGTTAAAACTCCTTATATGGGGGATAAATATAAAGGATATTATGTTGAATTATACACTGGCCCAACTACAGACATGACTGGTGAAATGCCTTTACAAAAAATTGGTACACAAGTATTTTCATTACGCTATCAGAATATTGGGGACTATTCTTCCATATCACCTACTGTAGGTTTTTACCCAGGTTACAAAGGATGGCGATTTGATTTTGGACGTACTATTGCCAAAGGTATATCTGCAGATATAGCTTATTACCGCATGCAAAAGAAAGGTCCAGAATATAATACAAATTTTGTAAGTGGAAAAAATAAAAATCTTATTGTTGGTGAAATTGCCTATAAATTTTAATAAGATTCACAACAAGAAGGGAAGAAATATCAATGAAAAAACAGTCCACCATTATTTCTTTGTTATTATGTATTATTTGCGTATTCACCATTTTTTCACCCAAAGCTTATGCATGGACAGACCAAGTTCATTTAGCAATAGGATATGCTGCTGGTTTCAAAGGATTCCATAACGATTCAGCTCCCGATGTATCGCATACCGTAGCTATCTTAAATAATTTACCAAAAACAGATGCTGAAGCTCATTTTTACGATGCGACACATCCTATAACCCCAAATGATGTATATACTCAATTGAAAGAAATTGGCGCTCAACGTCAAGACGGAAATACAGGCTATCTTTTAGGCGAAATTTTGCATACCGTACGCATGGCAAAACAACGTACAAGTTCTGGCAAGTTTGATGACTATTATTATGCTGTTTTATGCCATTATGTAGGAGATTTAAGTATGCCGCTACATGTATCAGCTTATGATGCTTTTAACAAAAAATATCATTTTGCTACCGACTCAATGCTTGATTATAAAAATGTTCCATATGATATAGATGGCGCTGAACGTATTGCCAAAGAAATAAAAATAGATGACAGCGTCCGATATCATAACGAAACAGATGTTGTTAATGCTATAGTTTCATTAGCAAACAAATCATACAATTTAAGCCAAAAAATGCGTGCTGAAAACCGCATGCCTACTCACGAGGAAGCTATCGAACAGGTTTCTCGATCAGCAACGATGTTTAAAGCTCTAATGAGATACTGCGGTAAGCTTAAATAATAATGATAAACTTACAAAGTTTATCATATGAGGATATAAATTTATGAAAAATGATGATAATTTTTTCGATAAACTAATTCAGACAAAAACGACTCGTAGAAATTTTATAAAAATGGGTGGTGCATCTCTTGCTCTTTTGACAATGCCAAAATCTGTGCAAAATATATTTGCCAAAAATACAATAACGGTAGCATTATTAGGAACAGCTGACTTACATGGCCGTATACTAAACTGGGATTATCTGAAAAACAGTGTCCCTCCGGCTAGAAGTGGCTTTACCGTTGGTTTATCACGTATCAACAGCCTAATTAAGAAGGAACGACAAAAGTATCCTCACCATCTACTTGTTGATAACGGTGACATAATCCAGGGAACTGCTTTAGACAAATATTATGCTACTAAAGACAAAAATTGGCATATACACCCTATGATGTCTATCTTCAACTATATGAACTACGACGCTATAAATCTAGGTAACCATGAATTTAATTTTGGCTTAGATTTACTAAAACGTTTTCTTCTCCCATCTAAAGCCCCTTGTCTATCAGCAAATACCTACGATATTTATACCAATCACCCCTGGAAATATGTAAAACCATACACTATAAAAAAAATTGATGTTTCTAGTGTTACCAATATTCCTAATGATAGTATTCGTATAGGAATAATTGGTACTGTTACACCCGCAATCCCTAACTTTGAAACACCGCAAAATTACCAGGGTCTAAAATTTATCCCACAGGAAGACGCTATAAACACTAATATTTCACTTTTAAAAAATAATGTCGATGCTATTGTGATCTTAAGTCATTCCGGAATTCCCTCAGCATCATCACCATATCCAGAAAATGGCATTGTCGCTATTACTAAAAAATGCCCTGGCATTGATCTTATTCTATCAGGTCACACTCATGTTCGTACTGCTCAAAATATGACTAAATATATCCGCAATAATACAGATAGTAGTGTCAATCCCCCTGTTGTATATGCTGATGGCATAATAAACAATATATATACAATGGCACCATATCGTTGGGGAACTTATTTATCTGAAGGTTTGCTAGACTTTGCTAAAGTAAATGGTAAATGGAAAGTACAAAATATATCAACAAAATTATTAAGTTCAAATGATACTATTGACGATCCAATAATTGTTAATACTGCCCAAAAATGGGACAAAGCCACAAAAGCCTATTTAAGTACAAAATTAGGAACATCTCGTGACAATTATTATGGAAAAAATGGTAATAAAATGTATACCCCTATTGTTGATTTTATTAACAAAGTGCAAATGAATTATGGTAAAGCCGATGTTTCTGCAGCGGCCAGTTTTAACCCTTCCGCGCTTATTCCCAAAGGTACTATAACACTCCAGAATATTCTCAGCATATATATTTACGAAAACTATTTGTTTACTATTAAGATAACGGGAAAGCAACTTCGGCAATACTTAGAACTATCTGCAAGTTACTTTGACCAAGTACCAAAAAATACCCCGGTAGATGGAACAATCAACCTGAATTATCTCAATAACGTAACTACTACTAAATCAGACTGGCCATCATATAATTATGATATGCTGACAGGTGTAAATTATGATATAAACATCAGCAAAACACTGGGAAACAGAATACAAAATTTAACTTATACTCTAACTAATAAACCCGTTAGTGATGATGATACTATACGCTTTGCCATAAACAATTACCGATTTAATGGCGGTGGCCCATTAATTCCAAAAGCAATAAGTATACAAAGCAAAAAGTTAAGTGGTTTTATGAATGCAATGGGCATCGACTCATTAGGAAGAAATAACCTCCCCAAACCAATAGTATTATGGAGTTCACAAAAATCATTGGCTGATAATGGACAAATTTCACATTTAATAGCAGCTTATATAAAGACAAAAAAAATTATTTCCCCTAGCCATACAGCAAATTGGCATATTATCAGCAATTAATTATTAAATACTATATACGAGATATATTATGGAACAACAAATAATCAATTTTTTACGTTTAATGCCTCCTGAAACAAAACAAAAAATATTAAAAAAAACTTTTTTGCCAGGTGAGTCAATAATAGCAAAGGGAAGTAAAATAACTTATGTATATTTTCTTTCCAGTGGCGCAATAAAAGTAAGTAATGAATTTGCCAATGGTCATCGTTATAGTTTCACTCAGTTTAATTCCCCTAATTTTATCGGAGAAATTGAAGTATTAGCTCATCAGCTAACATCAGCAGTAACAGTAGAAGCAATAACAATATGTAAAACAT
Source organism: Pectinatus sottacetonis (assembly GCF_015732155.1). Classification (NCBI taxonomy): domain Bacteria; kingdom Bacillati; phylum Bacillota; class Negativicutes; order Selenomonadales; family Selenomonadaceae; genus Pectinatus; species Pectinatus sottacetonis. The sequence continues at coordinate 1,978,775 of NZ_WIQK01000001.1, read as the reverse complement.
TCTTAATAGAAAACCATATTTTTGAAAAATGGCTACGGACAGATACTTTTTTAATTAATATGACAACACAATTAATGGCCAAAAAAATTTATCCTATTTTAAATGAAAATGGTAATATAAAATATATACCTGTTGAAGAAAAACTAATAACCTATTTATTTAAACATAGAACTATGTATAACAAAGATATGTTTATTATTAAGCAAAAGCGCCAGCAAATAGCTGACGAACTGGGAACCACTGTGAGAACCATCAATCGTTATATCAATAAATTTAAGGAAACTGGCATCATAAGTATTTTGCATGGAAAAATACTTATAAAAAAACAAAATATCTATAATTAATTTTAAGAGATATACAAAGGACTAACACATAATTTTCATTCATAATTGCGTTCTTTTTCCTTATCTTTAGAAAGACAGGAATAAACTGCATCTTTATGAAGTAAATGTCATTTATGTGATAGTCTTTTTTCAGTTTAGTCCTAATGCCTTTTTGGCTAATTTATCAACCAATTCATTGCCAGCAACACCTGCGTGTCCAGTAACTTTCTTAAAAATGATGATATCCAAGTAATTTTTCATATATTCTGCATATGCCCTGGTTCCTGGTGTATTAGTTTTCCAACGGCCCATAGCCCATTCTGAAATTCCTATATAATCATGATATATTATTGCTTTTTTCAGTTTATTTTTTTTAGCCCATTCTGCTGCCTTCATTGCTGCTTCTATTTCCCCAGCTACATTGTTCATTTTTACATTTTCTAAAGATGCTCCCACCCCACTATCACTATGGATAAGCTTTCCCTGGTAATAAACAGCTATAGCCCAGCTGTATCGGCCATTAATATACGATCCATCAACGTAAATATGATGTATATCCAAATCATTTGTTTTGATATTATTTACATCCTTCAAATAATTATGTGCTTCTTCTAATGTCACAAAACCTTTATATAATGCCCCGGTAAAATGATCAATTTGTGCTTTACACTGCTGCCATGTCTTGAAAATCCCTGTCTCTCGTCCCTTTTTAACTGCATAAAAATTCTTCTTCGCTGCCAACTTATTTCTCCCTATAGTCAATTAATTAGTCATTATAAATACAAAGTATGTCAATTTAGTAAACTTTTTCCAGTCAATCTTTGTGCACTTTTATTTACTGTATAAATTACTTTTTCTTCATCAATTGTGGTCAATTTCCCTTTCTGAAGCAAAATTTTTCCATCTGCCAACACAGTATCTACCATACCGGCATTAGCAGAATATACTAGTAATGAGATTGGATCATAGCATGGTGTCCACTGTGTACCCTGCATGGAAAACAATGTAATATCAGCTTTCATGCCAGGTTTAAGTTCACCCGTATTGTTCAGTCCGGCAGCTTTTGCCCCAGCAGCTGTCCCCATATTCAGTGCCTGGGCTGCTGGTATAAGTAATGGGTCTAATGTGTTTGCTTTATGTATGAGTGCTGCTAAATTTATTTCTTCCAGCATATCAAGGTTATTATTACTTGATGTACCATCTGTTCCCAAGCCCACACAGATACCTTTTTCCAATAATTTCCCTATAGGTGCTATACCGCTTGCCAGCTTTAAATTGCTGCCAGGATTATGGGCGACCCGCACATTGTGCTTCGCAATTATATCAATATCCTCAGTTGTTAAATGCACACAATGTGCTGCTAATACCCCTTGATCAAAGAGTCCTATTGATTCCATCAGGGCAATTGGTGTTTTTCCATACTGCTTTTTACAGTCTTGCACTTCATTTTCTGTTTCTGCCAAATGAATATGAATTTCCGCATTGTATTTTTGTGCTTTTGCTATTACTTTTTGCAAAAATTCAGGCGGGCATGTATAAGGTGCATGCGGACCAAACATGACTGTTATCCTGCCATCAGCAGCCCCATTGTAATCTTCAAATAAGCTGCAGTTTTCTTCCAATGCCTGTTGTCCGTTAGGCGCTACACCAATCATACCACGTGATAATACTGCTCTTATTCCCGTTTCTTCAACCGCCTGGGCTACTTTTTCCATGTCACCGTACATATCAACAAATGTTGTTGTTCCTGTCTTTATCATTTCGGCTATTCCCAGCATTGCACCCCAGTATATATCATCCTTATTCATTTTAGCTTCTATTGGCCATATTTTATTTTCCAGCCAGTCCATCAATTTCATATCATCAGCATAACTTCTAAGCAGCGTCATTGACACATGCGTATGAGCATTGATAAATCCTGGTATAGCTAGTTTGTCTTCTCCATCTATAATATTATCAGCCTTAAATGTTTCTGGAATATCTCCTATTGCTGAAATTTTATCATTAGTAACCATAATATTTGTTTTCTTCACTGTTCCGCCGGTCAACACAGCCAATACATTTTTTATTAAATTATTCATTATTTTCTCCTATATAAATTCAGGGGCTGTCAACAATGACATCTTCATTCATAAATATGCACTATTTTATTTCTCCTATCCATTGATAGAAGGACAGGAAACCGCTAGCGGTAACAGGTTACATTTTTATGAGGTCAATGCCAGCTCATGCGACAGCCCCTTTTACAATATTTATTTATTATCTATTATGCCTGATGCAAATAATTAAATTGTTCTTTTGACAATTCATCAATGTTTATTCCCAATGATTTTAATTTTATTTCTGCCAATTTTATATTTATTTCATTAGGCATTAAATAAACTTTATTTTCCATTTTTTGGTGATTTTTCAAAATATGCAAGGCGGAGAAGAACTGTACCCCGAATGATAAATCCATAATTTCTGCTGGATGACCATCTCCTGCTGCCAGGTTAACTAAACGGCCTTCTGCTAAAAGATAAAGCTTTCTGCCATCTTTTTGCTTATATTCTTCAATATTTTTGCGGACAGGTTTTTTTGATATAGAACCTGCCATTAGATCAATTTTATTAATTTCAACATCGAAATGGCCTGAGTTTGCAAGCATTGCGCCATTTTTCATAACAGCAAAATGTTCTTTTCTTATTACATCTTTGCATCCTGTTAGTGTCAGGAATATATCGCCTATCTTTGCCGCTTCCTGCATAGGCATAACTCTAAAGCCATCAAATACAGCTTCAATGGCTTTAATGGGATTCACTTCAGTAATAATAACTTTTGCACCAAGCCCCTTGGCACGCATAGCAGCACCTTTACCACACCAGCCATAACCAGATATTACAACATTTTTACCAGCAATGACCAGATTTGTTGTACGCATTATGCCATCCCATGTTGATTGTCCTGTACCATAGCGATTGTCAAATAAATATTTGCAGTATGCATCATTAGCCGCAACCATTGGAAAATTTAATTTTCCTGCTTCAGCTAAAGCATGAAGACGAATAACGCCAGTTGTTGTTTCTTCACTGCCGCCTATAATATTAGCAGCCAGCTCTTTTCTATCACCATGCAGATGAGCTACCAGATCGCCGCCATCATCAATTATGATATCCGGTTTTATATCAAGTGCTTTATTTATGAACATATCATATTCTTTATCTGTACAGCCATGCCATGCAAAAACTTTTGCCCCTTCTTCCGCCAGGGCTGCTGCAACATCATCCTGTGTGGATAAAGGATTGCTTCCTGTAATAGCGACTTCAGCACCAGCATGCATAAATACCAATCCCAGATAGGCAGTCTTAGCTTCCAAATGCATTGTAAGAACCATCTTTTTACCTGCAAATGGTTTTGTTTTAGAATATTCTTCATCAATATGATTTAAAACAGGCATAAAATTCTTAACCCATGCAATTTTATCATGTCCTGATGGTGCTAGTTTAATATCGCGAATCATTGATTCCATATAAATAACTCCTCCTAAATTGATAATTATATGCTGCTATTTTTGCAGTTCATGCAGCAGTTTTTTATGTGTCCGACCTATTTTTAAAGGACTGATAGACACATACCCATCTTGTACAGCACATATATCACTGCCGGCAATATTACCTTCATCATTGGGTGTTCCATTCATAAAATAAAAAACATTTCCCTTAGCATCAACTTCACGGGCATATTCGTTATGATAAGCCCGCCGTCCCTGCTTTGTATAACGGAAAATATCCTTCATATTTTTAATTTTTTTAGGAAAGTTTATATTATACATATACGGTTTTTCACTTATAAGCTCCGACAATTTTCCCTTAAAAATTTCTGCTACTTCTTCAAAGCTGAGTTTTGAATTAACCACGCGAGAAACAGCTATGGAGAAAATTTTATGTAAATGACCTTCCATGGCTGCACCCACAGTCCCGGAATATAAAATATCTGTCCCCAGATTTCCCCCATCGTTTATACCTGAAATTACCACATCAGGCAAATCGTCTGCATAGATCATTTCAATTGCCAATTTGGTACAATCCGTAGGAGTACCATAAATACTATATGCCTCAGCTGCTAGTTTATAATCGTATTTTTCCACTTTTATCTTATTATGAGCTGAAATTGCCTGGGACATACCACTCTGCTGACTTGCAGGTGCTACAACGCGTAAATCGTAATCCTGAGCTAAAGCCGTCGCCATAGCTCTTAATCCTCGTGCTTCGATTCCATCATCATTGACTAACAATATTTTTTTCATACTATCACCTCTGTCCTATCATTCTATGTGTCTGTCCTATAACTCTTACATCATTTATCTTTTCCAATGCCAAACTCTGCCAGATAAGAATTTTTTCCGGCGAAGGAGCAGTATATCCGCCATATGGCGTCATTGGCTGTAATATAAGAAGAAGATTTTTATTAAAACTTTCTATTAAATCTATTGCCTTGGTAAAATCATCCAGTTTAGTTTCCTGTGCTATTACTATTTTAACATAAACATCTTTTTTTGCAGCAATCTGCAAAAATTTTTTATGCTTTTCCCACAAGTTTTCCCCAACCGCATCAGGCATTTTAATATCCATACTAATAATATCGATATTATTTATTACTTTTTGCAGTTGTTCACATAGTGTCCCATTTGTTTCCAAAAATAACGGGCAATCTATTTTCTGTCCTATTTCATTAATAAAATCAGTATGCAGCAAAGGCTCTCCACCTGTAAGACTTATTGAGTGATGCTTCTTTTTTAAACGCTTTTCCAAATATGGTAATATTTCAGCAAAATCGACTGGATTATTTATAAGTCCTTTACCTTCACAATCACAATGTGTAGTATTCAGCAGTGATTCTGTATCACAATATCTACACTTAAGATTACAGCCAACGAAACGAATAAATAATTGACGACAGCCTACATATTTTCCTTCTCCCTGTATGGAAGAAAAGATTTCACTTATAGGTGCCTGCATAATAAATCACCCCTCATAATATAATGCTGACGACTTCTCTGTTTCCCATACTTTAATGTATTTTACCCTGCATCTATTTTGTAAATAGCTATGCTCTGACAATTTATGATAAATATACGCAGAAATATTTTCTGCTGATGGATTTTCCTGCGAGAAAGCTGCCAATTCATTCAAATAATGGTGATCTAATTCACCAATTATTTCCCTTAAGGCTTTTTTCAATTTTTTAAAATCAATGAGCATTCCCAACTTGTCCAGTTCTTTTCCGTACACTACTGCTTCAACTTTCCAGTTATGTCCATGCAAATTATTACATTTTCCTGGATAGCCCACAATACGATGAGCTGCACCGAAATCCTCTTTAATTAATAATTCAAACATTTATGTCCTCCTCACATCCTCACTTATAAAATTATAACATAAAACCACTACATTTTATCATCATGTATAATATTTACTATAACTATAACCAACATAAATATTATACATAGACCTTTTACCAAATACAAACCACAAAAAAGCCAAAATAAAAAGCTATTGCAATAACTGAATATGCAATAACTTTTTATATAACACTCCACTAATGTGTAATATCTTCATAAGATACAGCCCGAGTGTGCTGTGTATGACTCCATTCGTGTTCATTACGATGTATGAATCCTAAAAATACGATGGGAATCCAGCTATATATAAACACTGGATATAATATAAGATAAAGCCACGCTTTTGGTTTTACATGAATTTTTAAAAGTATTATTATTGGTAATATATATTGTGCTAAAGTAATAACTGTTAATAAAGCTGATGGTAAAAATTGATACATATTAGTAAAAATTGGTCGACCTAATCCCATTTGCACATAGCTCATTATTACAAAAAATGTTGATATAAGTAAAAAATGCGGCTGCAGCAAATGCAGGCATCCATCTAATATGCGAATATCATGTTTTTTTATTCCTGCCTTAATCATTTTAGGAATAAAACGATGTGCTACATCAAACTGTCCCTGTGCCCAACGTTTACGTTGACGCCATGACTGCATAAAGGTCAATGGTTTTTCATCATAAACGATGGCATCATGCGCCCATGTAGTTTTGATTCCTTCAGTCAACGCCTTCATCGTAAATTCCATGTCTTCAGTAAGACAGGTAGCACCCCAACCATACTTATGCAAAACTTCCGTAGTTATACACATTCCTGTACCACCCAGTACCGATGATAAACCAATATTAGTTTTAGCTAAATGCCAAATGTGATCTATAACCCAGAATGCTATAGAAAATGTACCTGAAACCCATGTATCATAGGGATTTTTTGCATCTAAATACCCTTGTATAACTTTATCGCCCTTGCATAAACGATTATTCATTTCAAGTAAAAACCGTTTATCAACAAGATTATCCGCATCAAAGATAGCTACTGCATCATATTGACGCTTCATCTTAAATAAACGGTCAAACATCCATTCCAAGGCAAAGCCCTTACCCTGATTTTTTTTATCAGTGCGCTCATGTACAGCAGCTCCATGATTTCTTGCTATTTCAGCTGTATTATCACTACAGTTATCAGCTATAACAAAAACATCATATAATTTTTTAGGATAATCCAACTCATACAAATTATCAATTAATTGTCCTATAACCATTTTTTCATTATGGGCAGCTACAATTATCGCAAATGACTTTTGCGGTACAAGAATTTTTTTCTCTTTACGCCGCCACAAGCCACATATACCAATACAAAGATAGTATACCGTAAACAAGAAAATTATTACTTGAATCGGCAGCATAATATAATCAAGAACATATGTCATTAATATTAGTTCCCCTTTGGCTGTACATTTTCAAGTACATTAATCTGTAAACAATACCAAGTTACTCAGGCCACTTTGTTACAAATGGTATTCACGATACCAAATACAGCATATGTGGAAAAAACAGCAAACAAAATTGCAAATGGAAATGCCGATCGGCAAACGAAGATAGTCCCTATTGCAAACAGCAGTGATAAAACAAGCGCTACTATATTAATTCTTTCTCCGCTACCTTTAAAATCAGGATAATGTACATGACTCACCATTAAAAGTCCTACTATGATCACTACTACAGGAATAGCATATCCCACACCTATAGGTAGTATAAATGGCAATTTATAAGCAAGCATTGCTGCCGCTGCTACCAAGCATCCACCTGCTGGTATAGGAAGTCCCAGGAAATAACCATGTATATCATCAGTACTTATATTAAACCGTGCTAACCGCCACATACCACATACAATATAGATAATTCCTGCTGCCATACTAAAATAAATAAAATAGCGCAAATTAACAGGAGGAACCCCCATTTTCATAACCGCCTTGCTAAGAACAAACAAAGTCAACAGTACAGACATAATACCCGGTGCTACTCCGAAAGAAACCACATCGCACAATGAATCCATTTCCCGGCCTCTTTCATTTACTGTCCCCAGCCAGCGTGCTAGACGGCCATCAAGTCCATCAGCTATCAACGCCAAGAAGATACATATGGCTCCATCAATTAATGGTCCATTTTTTATTCCTCCCATAAGCATTGCAAATATTGCCAGTATACCAAATACAAGATTTAAAGAAGTACATATATTTGGTATCCATCCTTTATTCATTATTTTTTATCCTCCCAATAATTGTTTCTCCCCCGACAACTTTATCTCCCTTTTTTACAAGGATTTCTATGTTTTTGTTATCAGGAATAACGACCTCTGTACATGAACCAAATTTAATGAGGCCATATAATTCGCCCGTCGTCAATCTATCATTTAAAGTTACCCATGATATAATACGACGCGCTAAAATACCAGCAATTTGTGTAACTGTTATACGCATCTTGCCATTATCTATTCCAATTGTATGCCGTTCATTTTCAAATCCAACACTATTCTTATAAGCTGGACGAAAACGACCACATGTATATTGTTGAAATTTTATTTCGCCCTTTATAGGACTACGATTGACGTGTACATTAAAAACTGACAAAAAAATGGTTATCTTAACGCATGATTGTTTTACAAAATCATCATTACGAAGTCTAACAACCTTCATGACTTTACCATCAGCCGGTGAAACAATTACTGAATTATCATCTGGTATATTTCTTTTTGGATTGCGGAAAAAGAATGTAAAAAAAGCAGCTAAAACAGCCGGAATAACCGCCATATAAGGACTAACAAAAACATACGCGGCAACAGCCAGAGCTGCAGCAGCTCCAATGAATTTATATCCTTCCTTAACGATTCTCATTTTTATTACCTCTTACTTTATTATCTTTTTAGTTTAAAATAGCTTCATGGCTATATTAGCAGGCGGCATACCCCCACCCTCTATTTTTTCAATACTGAAGTGGGAGTTTCTTGTTCAATATGACCAATGTCGTAATTATAAGCAAGCTAATCCCGTGTGTCCACAGTTTTATAATTTATCCCACCAACACATATACTACTGCAGTGAAATAATTATCGTCCCTGTCATTAAAACAGCACGGCTGCCAACAATTATTCTATATCATATCAATTATAGTATAATACCATATTTTTGTCTACTTATTCTCCTTTTTTTTCCACGATCGTACCTTTAATACAAACTTAGGCAGAGCTAACAGCCTACCCGCTCTTCTAGGCTGCATCATCCCACGGAACATCCACTCCAGTTTTGCTCTCTGCATCCATAACGGTGCCCGCTTCATAACACCTGCCATTACATCAAAAGTCCCACCCACTCCTATAGAAAGCGGGCAATTCAGTTGACCAATATATTTATAAAGCCATTTTTCCTGCTTTGGCACTCCTAATGCCGCCAATAAAATATTAGGAGCAGTTTTTTTTATTTCTTTAACTATTGTATCATTATCTTCGTCATTAAAAAATCCATTTTGCGTTCCTACTATCTGAATTCCGGGATAATCTTTTTCTGCTTTAAGTTTTGCTTTATCTGCCACCCCTGGTGCAGACCCGAGAAAAAAAATACGCCATTTTTTCTGTGGTGCTATTTTAAATAAATTCTGTACCAAATCAAATCCTGCCACACGTTCTGTCATCGGGCAGTCAAGATAATTTGCTGCCCATACAGTTCCCGCTCCATCAGGTACTACCAAATCAGCTTTATTTAAAATCATCTTCAATTCTGCATCGTAGGTTGCACGCATTATCATTTCTGCATTAGCAGTAGCTATCATGGCATTATTTTTTTTTTCAATAAATTGTACTGCTAATTCAACAGCTTCCTTCATTGTTATGGCTGCAACATTTACTCCCAGTATATCTGCTGTTACCAACGACATATTATTTCTCCTCTTAATTTTTTTACTTTGGACACATAATTTTATTATTGAGTAAGTAAGTATTTTAACACATTGTTCATTGTGCCGCAAATAATTATACTTTTTGTCATTTATCGAAACTTTCTTTACAAACAGGGCTTTTTCTGCTATTGTTTGAGAGATATAATATTATATAGATATATTCTTTTTTCTCTGGTCTAGGGAAAAGTATTAAATAATATTATAGTATCTAAAACTTGAAAATACCATTATTCATTATGTTATTCAATATGATAAATTATTATAAAACCTTTCAATAACAACTAATACCATATTACTTCTGACTTTTATTATATCTTTTTTAATATAAAAAATATTGTATTTTATAATTAAAATACACAAAACTATTCTATACCAAAGGAGGAAGCAGTTATTTTCCCACTTATAATTTAAGAAATAAACTGCTGTATATTTAATGAAATTTATTGACAGAACAAAAATAACCGTAAAAGCGGGTGACGGTGGTCATGGAAAATCAGCTTTCCGCAGAGAAAAGTTCGTTCCTAAAGGTGGACCGAGTGGCGGTGACGGCGGTAAAGGAGCTGACATTGTTTTTATTGTAGATAATAATATAAATACTCTGCTTGATTTCCGTTATAACCGGAAATTTGCCGGAAAAAACGGCGGTAACGGTGATATAAAAAACCAATTTGGCAAAAATGCACCTGACCTAATAATACATGTTCCAGCAGGGACTATTATTAAGGACGAAGATACTGGTGATATTTTAGCTGATCTTACTAAAGAAAATGAAATGGCCACTATATGCAAAGGCGGCCGCGGTGGTCGCGGTAATGCCCGTTTTGCTACGAGTGCCAATCGTGCCCCTACTTTTGCTGAACTTGGTGAACCAGGCGAAAGCAAAAAACTAATATTAGAATTAAAAGTATTGGCAGATGTGGGACTAGTTGGATATCCGAGTGTTGGAAAATCAAGTCTTATTGCTTCTGTTTCAGCAGCACGTCCAGAAATTGCCGAATATCATTTTACCACGCTTTCACCCGTTTTAGGAGTGGTAAGCGTTGGCCCTGAACAAAATTTTGTAATGGCTGATATTCCAGGACTTATTGATGGTGCTGCTGACGGTGTCGGCCTTGGTCACGATTTTCTGCGCCATATAGAACGGACTAAGATAATAGTCCATGTAGTAGATGCTTCAGGCATAGAAGGACGAGATCCAGTTGAAGATTTTCATAAAATAAACCAGGAATTATCTCTTTATTCTCCTAAATTGACAAAACTTCCCCAGGTACTCGCGGCTAATAAAATAGATTTACCGGAGGCAAAGAATAACGTTCCTCGTCTTCAAGCTTTAGCACAAAAGGAAAATTTACCATTTTTTGCCATCTCCGCTGCCACTAAACAGGGTGTGGACGATCTAGTAAAACATGTTTATATTATGCTGCTTAATTATAATATACCAGCAGATGAAAACAAAGAAAATATAAAAATTTATAACGCCGAAAAGAATGAATCTACCGATGAAATAAAAATTTCCCGTGACATGACCGGTGATTTTGTTGTTTCAGGAAAATCAATAGAAAAACTTGTCGCTATGACCAATTTTAATAACGATGAAGCTTTGCGTCGTTTCCAATATATATGGCGTTTAAAACGCATTGATAACAAACTTAAAGAAAAGGGAATCAAGGAAGGCAATACTGTCCATATCGGTGAAATGGAATTTGAATTTAAAGAGTAATATTGGAGGATAAATTATGATAAAAAATACCTTAAACAATAAACAAAAACGATTTTTACGCTCTCTGGGTATTTCCCTGGGTCCTGTTGTCCAGATAGGTAAAGAAGCAATAACACCTGCTGTAGTTAAAACGGCAAATGAAGTCATAACTAAAAGAGAATTAATAAAAGTACGGGTTTTACAAAACTGCCCAAAAAGTACTGAATCTGTTATAAACCTTTTGGCTGAACGCACAGATGCCAATATTGTTCAAACAATTGGTCATAACAGTCTACTGTTTAGGAGAAATTTTAAAAAACCTAAAATAGAACTTCCTAAATAATAATTGGAAATGAAGGTACCGCTATGATAACTAAAAATGAAATAAAAAATGCCCAGCGGATCGTTATAAAAGTCGGTACCAGCACTTTAAATCATTCTACCGGGCACCTTAATATTCATCAAATTGACTTGCTAGTACGACAATTATCTGATCTCGCCAATCAAGGCAAAGAAATTTTATTAGTTACCTCTGGTGCTGTTGGTGCTGGACTTGATAGAATGAAAAAAAAGCAAAAACCTACTTCAATCCCTGAAAAACAAGCTTTAGCTGCAATTGGGCAGGGTATATTGATGCATATTTACGAAAAATTATTCAGCGAATATGGCCAAACGGTTGCCCAGGTACTTTTAACAAAAGAAAATTCGGTGCATTATTCGCAGTATATTAATTCTCGTAATGCCCTTTTATCTTTATTAAAAATGCATACAATCCCCATCATAAATGAAAATGACGTTGTTGCCATTGAACAATTAAAAATTGGTGACAATGATACTTTATCTGCTATTGTTGCTGGCCTTGTTGACGCTGACCTGCTAATTTTATTGACAGATATAGACGGCCTATACAATAAAAATCCTCAGACCCATGCTGATGCCGCACTGCTAAAAAAAGTAACTGAAATTACACCGCACATAGAAACTATTGCCGGTGGTGCAGGAACGAAGTTTGGTACAGGCGGTATGTTTACTAAAATACAGGCAGCAAAAATTGCCATGAGTTCTGGTGTTACTATGGTTATTGCTAATGGCAGCAGAAAAAATATTATCAATGATGTCCTTTCTGGCGAATTTTGTGGTACGGTTTTTCCTGCACGCGAGGCTCATCTCAAACAACGTAAAACATGGCTGGCATTCGGTAAAAATATCTCAGGGAGCATAACTGTGGATAATGGTTGTGAAGCTGCTTTGATAAAAAATGGTTCTAGTATTTTAGCTGCGGGCGTAATTGACTTCTCTGGCATCTTTTCAGCTGGCAATACAGTACGTGTTTTGTCAACAGACAATAGAGAAATAGCCAGGGGGATCATAAACTACGGAGCAAACGCTTTAACAAAAATTTTAGGACACAATACATGTGAATTTAGTTCATTGCTAGCAGGAAAAATCTATGATGAGGTAATTCACCGTGATAATATGGTCTTAATGATTTAATAGAGAAATATTTTGAAAAGGGGTTTTATTCGTGGAAAAGACTTCATCTTTGCTCGAACAAGCCAAGGCTGCATATAACGCTTCACAAGAACTGTCAGTTATATCAACTTTAGCCAAAAACAAGGCTTTATTGAATATGGCCGATACACTTGAGCACCGCCAAAAACTTATTTTGTCAGAAAATCTGCTTGATTTAAACGATGGACGTGATAAAAATCTCAGTGACTCATTACTGGATCGTTTAATGCTTAATGAAGAACGCATTCATCAAATTGCTAATGGACTAAGACAAATAGCCTCATTACCAGATCCTATCGGCAGCGGCATTATGCAAATGAAACGTCCCAACAATCTTGATATAAGAGCTATTCGCGTTCCCCTCGGTGTCATCGGTGTAATTTATGAAGCACGCCCCAATGTAACCGCAGATGTTATCGGTTTATGTATAAAATCCGGTAATTCTGTAATTCTGCGCGGTGGGTTAGAGGCTATTCATTCTAATAAAATTATCAGTTCCATGTTAGCTTCGGCTGCATATAAAAATGGGATTCCTGAAGGTTCTATACAATTTATTAAAAATACCAATCGTCAATCAGTCACTGACATGCTCAAATTACGCCAGTATATAGATGTTATAATTCCCCGCGGAGGAAGCGGATTAATAAACTATGTGATAAAAAACAGCACTGTCCCTGTAATTGAAACTGGAGCTGGTATTTGCCATGCTTATGTTGACAGTTCTGCTGACAAAACAATGGCTGCCAATATAATTATAAATGCCAAGACTTCACGTCCAGCTGTCTGTAATACAATAGAAACACTACTCATACACAAGGATATTGCTTCTAACTTTGTCCCTTTTATCATAGATAAACTACAAAAACAAAATGTTGAAATAAGAGGCTGCACCCGAACCAGGGCAATTTATCCTGAAATAAAAGAAGCTGTTGAAGAAGACTGGTCAACAGAATATCATGATTTAATAATTTCTATAAAAATCGTTGATAGTTTAGCTGATGCTATTACCCATATCAATAAATATAATACTAAGCATTCCGAAGTTATTATAACGCAAGACTATAGCAACGCCTGCACATTCCAAAGAAAAACAGATGCAGCTGTGGTCTATGTGAATGCTTCCACACGTTTTACTGATGGTTTTGAATTTGGCTTTGGAGCTGAAATAGGTATCAGTACACAAAAATTGCATGTTCGCGGACCGATGGGACTTAATGCATTAACAACTATGAAATATCTGATCAATGGTAATGGGCAGATACGTTAATGACTAAGTTTTTTGCCTATATACGAACTATAAAACAATATTTACAAACACCTAAGGGAAATCACGATTTTTGGGATTATCTCAAAGCAACATGTATTATACTGGCAACCATGTTTATAATATATTTTCTACTAAAATATTTTGCAGGAGAATTGCAATGAAAAAGATTGGCATAATGGGAGGTACCTTTGATCCTATACATTATGGACACTTAATGACCGCTGAAGCTGTACGCGATGAATATAAAATGGAGCGGGTTATCTTTATCCCAGCGGCAAATCCACCACATAAAGCCGGAACGATGATCACCCCGGCAGTACATAGATTCAACATGACATTACTGGCCACATGCTCCAATCCATACTTTGAGGTTTCTGATATTGAGATGCGCCGTCGTGGACCATCTTACACTATTGATACTGTACAGGAACTAATAAATACCCACAGCAGCAATACAGAATTCTATTTTATCACTGGAGCTGATGCTGTCCAGGAATTGCCCACATGGGATCGGATTGAAGAATTATTAAGTATTTGTCAATTTATCGCAGCTACGCGTCAAGGTTGTATTCCTGATGTTGATGCAATAAAAAAGCATTTTGGCACACTAGGAGAAAAACGCATTCATCGTTTGGCTACCCCGGAACTTGAAATATCTTCTACTAATATACGAAACCGTTTAAAAAAAGGATATTCTATTAAATATATTTTACCAGAATCAGTCGAACAATATATTCGCAAAGAGCATTTATATCTTACTTAATCTCATGTTTTGTTTATTTGTCAAAAAATCTTATATACGATATAATGTTAAACAAGGTATTTTTTGAAGGGAGAAAATTTTATGCTCGGTGATATTTTTCGCGAAGAACGCGAAAAAAAACATCTTTCATTAAAAGATGTAGAAACTGAAACCAATATAAGGACTTTATATTTGGAAGCTATAGAAAAAGAAGACTATACTGTTATACGAGGCGAAGTATACCTCAAGGGATTTATAAAAACATATGCAAAGTTTTTGGGACTCGATCCAGAGGAAATATTAAATAAATATTATGAGGAAAAAGGCATTTCTCCACAGCATTCCCAGGAAAACGTATCTATCCCACAGGAAACAGCCGCAGATATTGGTAATGCTGATTATAATAATCCTTCCCCCCAATCTGAAGTAAAAAAAGACAATACTTTTGAACAACGCATAGAAATAAAGAAAAGAAAAAATAAAAATTTAGGCAATATTATCTTTACCAGCATTATTTTTGTCGTGGTAGTGGGCTGCTTAGCATATTTCATAGTTCCTATGCTTACAACACATAAAACGGCTACTGCCCCTGTTAAGCAGGTACAGCAGACAGATAATACCGTCCCGGCTGCTCCAGTACCCGCTAAAGTTGATGGAGTGCATATAAGCGCGGTATTTAATAATAGCTGTTGGGTACAAGTCAAAGCCGATGATAAAACAATATTTGAAAAAACAGTGCATACAGGTGATTCTTTTAAATGGGACGGGCAGAAAAAAATAGAAATGATTCTCGGTAACGCCGGTGCCGTTAAAATATCTTTAAATGGTAAGGATGTCGGTAAACCCGGTAATAACGGGGCTGTTGTAAAGAAAAGATTTTTGCAGGATAAAGTAGAAGATATAAAGAAATAAAGCAGGTGTATTAATGAAATGTCCATTTTGTGGTACGATCGATAGTCGTGTCATTGACTCCAGAGCCGCCGATGACGGAAATTCAATCAGACGGCGCAGAGAATGTTCTGCCTGTGGTAAGCGTTTTACAACTTACGAAACAATAGAAACCACACCACTAATAGTTATAAAAAATGATGGACGCCGTATGGCTTTTGATCGTAATAAATTACTTAATGGTATTATCCGCTCGTGCTATAAACGGGATATTCCCACAGAAAGAATTATACATTTTGTTGATAATATAGAAAAAGAACTGCATAATATGATGGCACCAGAAATTCCCAGTAAGCAAATTGGCGAGCTTGTAATGAAACATTTAAAAAGTTTTGATGAAGTTGCATATATTCGATTTGCATCAGTTTATCGCAAATTTACTGATATTGACAATTTTACTAAAGAACTGGAAAAATTACGTTCAGCAAAAAATGATAAATAAGAAACTGTTGCCAAAGTTTAATGACAGCTGATATAATATGTACCTTTATAACAGTCATTAATTTGGCAGCAGTTTTTTTATGGAGGTATAAACTTTGTCATGGAAAATTAAAAATCAATTACAAAACATCTTAGCCGAAGAAGAAGGATACAGTATATTCCCAGCGGGAATAAGAACGAGGTTTGCTCTTTGCTATCCCAATCATTATAATGTTGGGATGTCCAATTTAGGACTTCATATAATTTACGAACAAATTAATGTACGTGACGACACCGCTGCCGAGCGATTTTTTATGCCAGAAAAAACTTTGGAAAAAACATATGAACAAACTAATACGCCTTTATTGAGTTTAGAATCACAAAATCCATTATATGAATTTGCCATAATTGGGTTTGCCGTATCATTTGAACTCGATTATTTTAATATACTGTCAATGCTTTCTTTAGGAAAAGTTGAACTTTTAGCTGCTAATCGTGACGAAAATGATCCTATCGTAATTGCCGGAGGTCCCTGTTCCACATTTAATCCTGAGCCTTTATCATTATTCGTCGACGCATTTATAATCGGTGAAGGAGAAGAAACTATTAATAGATTTCTTAATGTATATCTTTCGTCACGCGGGAAAAATTTCTCTCGCAGAGAAATTTTACTGCATTTGGCACAAATTCCTGGTGTATATGTTCCAATTTTTTATAAACATCATTATGACTCATCAGGAAAGCTTATATCAATAACTACTGACGGCACAGTTCCTGCCAAAGTAAACCGACAATGGGTACGTGATCTTGATAAATACCCCGCTCATACGATAATCAAAAGCAACCACACTGAGTTTAGTTTCTACCTAATAGAAACGGCCCGTGGCTGCGGTCGTCATTGCCGTTTCTGCATGGCAGGATATTGTTTTCGCAGACCACGCAATAGAAGTTTAAAGGCTATAAAAGAAATGATTGAAGCCGTTCCTCCGCAAAAAAAGATTGGGCTTATGGGCCCTGCTGTCTCGGACCATCCCCAAATCGACACAATTTGCCAATATATAAATGAACATCAGCATCCCATGTCTGTAGCATCTTTTCGCGCTGATTCAGTAACTCAGGTATTAGTAGATTCGTTAGCTGCCAGTGGACAAAAAACTTTGACCCTCGCTCCCGAAGCTGGCAGCAACAAGCTTCGACATATCATTAACAAGGGGATCGAAGATAAACATTTATATACTTCTATCCGTATGGGAATAAAGGCTGGCATAAAAAATTTCCGTCTTTACATTATGGTCGGACTGCCTGGAGAAAATGATGAAGATATCGAAGCAATTATAAAAATGACTCATAATCTACGTAAATATATGGATGATAATAAAGCCCACGGTAAATTGACATTAAGCATAAATCCTTTCGTCCCTAAACCATTCACTCCGTTCCAATGGATGCCCATGGCTGATATGAAAAAAATATCTAATGTGCTAAAATATATAAAAAATACTTTAAAAAAAGACCGTCGTATAGAAATTCTTACTGAATCACCAAAGGAATCCTATCTACAGGCCATTCTAGCTCGCGGCGACAGAAAAATTGCCCAGATATTATATGAAGCACATAAAGCAGGCGGCAGTAAAAAATTTCGCCATATAATGAAAGAACATTATTTAGATGAAAATTTTTATTTGTACCGCCAGCGTGAAACTAATGAATTAATGCCATGGGACATCCTTGATATGGGTGTGAAAAAAGAATATTTTTTACATGAATTGGCAATGGCAAAGCAACATAAAACAACTATACAATGTTTTGCTGAATGCAAACGCTGTGGTGTATGTTAAAGGAGGAACAATGCATATACATGAATTACCATTATTCACAAAATATAATAATAAATTAGTACACGGTTTTTCTTTGAAAACCGGCGGAGTGAGTCAAGGCTGTTATGCATCACTGAATATGGGCCTGCATGTAGGTGATACTGCAGCAAAAGTTATAACTAACAGACAGCTTTTTTGTAACGCCCTAAATATTAATTTTGAAAATGTTGTCTGCTGTGAACAAATTCATAAAGATAACATCTATACCGTGACTGCAGCAGACAAGGGAAAAGGAGCCCATGAGCTGTCAACCGCAATAAAAAACACCGATGGACTAATTACTAACGAGAAAAACATTCCCTTAATGCTTTTTTTTGCTGATTGTACTCCTATATTAATTTATGATACTGTAAATGAAGCCATTGGTCTTGCTCATGCTGGCTGGCGTGGTACTATAGCTGATATTGCCGGCAAAACTTTGCAGGCAATGCAGGCACAATACAACACTAAACCAGAAGAATGCATTGCTGGTATCGGTCCATGCATTGGTCAATGCTGCTATGAAATTGGTGATGACGTAAGAACACAATTCACCGCTGTCTTTTCCCAAATAAAAAAAACGACAAATGCTGTAGATAAAATTTTAACTTACAGGAATACTGCTTATCTTTCCTTATATGATGCTAATAAAATTTTGCTGATAGAGCATGGTATCCTTCCAGAAAACATATCACCAGAAAAAGAGTACTGCACATCATGCCATTGTACCGAATTTTATTCTTATCGGGCTGCTGCCGGAAAAACGGGACGACATGCTGCTCTCCTCTGCTTGAAGTAAGACAAATTGTAAAATGAAGCTAAAAAATCGCTATTTTAGTAAAATTTAATTGTAAAAATCAATTTTATTGCAGGAAAACACCGTATTTAAGAGGAAGATATTTAAGTTAGCATAAATATATCCTTAGAGGAGATATAGCAATGATCAAAGAAAATTTATTAACTGTAAAAAAAAATATTTATGAAGCTGCCAAAAAACGCCAGCCCGATATGGATGAATCTGTTAAACTTATCGCTGTAACCAAAAACCATTCGGTAGAGGAAATGCAGGAAGCCATTGATGCCGGAGCTCAATATATCGGCGAAAATCGTGTCCAGGAAGCAATGGAAAAATATGCTTTACTCAATCGCAACGTAAAATGGCATTTAATAGGACACTTGCAGACAAATAAAGTAAAACATGCTGTCAAAATATTTAATTTTATTGAATCAGTTGACAGCATAAAACTTGCTGATATTATAGATAAAGAAGCTGCTAAAATAAATAAACTGCAAAATATCCTTGTGCAGGTGAATCTTGTAAAGGAAACGAGTAAAACAGGTATTTATTTAGAGGATTTACAGCCGCTTCTGCAGGATATTGACAGGCTTAAACATTTAAAATTAGGTGGATTAATGTTCATAGCTCCTAATTTGGATGATTTAGAAAAAGTCCGTCCAATGTTTAAAAGAATGTATAAATTATTTAAGGAAGTACAACAAATGCATTTTTCTAACGCTGATATCAAATATCTTTCAATGGGAATGACACATGATTATAAAATTGCCATCGAGGAAGGTGCTAATATCGTGCGCGTAGGAACTGCAATATTCGGACCGCGCCAATATTAAGGAGGAGCGATTATGAGTCTTTTTGATAAATTCGGCAGTAAGATGGGCCTATCTGACAGCAAAAATACTGATGAGCAGCATTACAACGAAAATCAAAATGAACCTGACGGAGAATATCCCCGCGAGGATAATTTACAGGACAATGTCGTTAGTTTTCAAACAGCTGCTGGTTCTTCCGGCAGTAATTCAAACAATACATTCAATAAAAACAAACAAATGAAAGTAATAATCATCGAACCCGCGTCTTTTGATGATGCCCAACAAATAGCTGACTATATAAAAGCCCACAAACCAGTAGTTTTAAATTTTGAAAATACTGCTGATGATATTGCAAAAAGGATTATTGATTTTATAAGCGGTGCTACATATGCGCTTGCCGGTGATATTCAAAAAGTTGGACAACATATCTTTCTATGTGCACCTAATAATGTCAATGTTACTTTTTCTGATTTAACTACACATCCTGCTCCTCCACAAGGTGATAAATTACCTTGGGAATAACTCTGTTCACTTATTTTATAATATATTTGTATAAACTGTCATTGGAGTGATTTGATGAAAATAGGATTTATCGGCGGCGGTGCTATGGCTGAAGCTATAATATGCGGTATTAATGCTAAAAATCTGATGAACCCGCAAAATATTTATGTTTCTGACCACAAAGATACCCGTTGCCAATATTTAGAAAAACGATATAAAATTCATGCTTCAGTCGGTTCACAGCCTTTTCTGCATGATATAGATATGCTTATTCTGGCTATAAAGCCACAGGCAGCATCAAAAGCAATAAATGAAATAAAAAATATAAATCATTCCGTTATTATTGTATCCATAATAGCTGGAATGACTCTGTCCTCACTAGAAAAACATTTTACAGAAAATCCCGTTATCCGTGTAATGCCTAATACTCCAATGGCTGTAAGTGCCGGTATGTCAGCAATTACTCCTGGTGTTAATGCTAAACCAACAGAAATAGATATGGTAAGAAAAATTTTTTCTGCTGCCGGTGAAACAATAATCATTGAGGAAAAACTTATGGATGCTGTTTCCGGCTTATCCGGCAGTGGTCCTGCCTTTATTTTTGTTATTATTGATGCGATGTCGGATGCCGGAGTAAGTGCAGGATTAAAACGTGACATTGCTATAAAACTTGCAGCTCAGACTGTCTTAGGAGCAGCAAAAATGGTATTGGAATCAGAACTTCATCCTGCACAGCTGCGTGACCAAGTTACATCTCCAGGTGGTACAACTATAGAAGGTGTTCACGTAATGGAACAAAAAGCTGTACGTGGTGCCATGATAGATGCTGTAACAGCTGCTGTAGAAAAATCAAAATTAATGGGGAATAAATAAATATGGCTGATCGAGAAAAGATACTTCGGTTTTATAAAGGAACTGAAGGTGAAGAAACAGCAATACGCCTTGTAGATAATGCTGAAGCAGTTAACAAAACAAGAAAATTTCGTACAAGTGATTTTTTAGATCCTTACGGACAAGAAATAGCTGAAACTATAGCTGCTAATTATGATGGGATTCGTATTGATTTTGATGGTGGTTACAACGGTGCTGAACGACAATGTGCTGCATTGATCCATGATGATTTTATGGGTAAAGTAAGTTTTGACATAAAAATAATTGTGGCTGAATGGAATGAAAAATTTTATCACATTGTCCATCGTGATATTCTTGGTTCCTTAATGGGATTAGGAATTGACCGCAGAAATTTAGGTGATCTGTTAATAAACCCTGGTAGTGTAAAGATAATCTGCACAGGAAAAATTGCAGATTTTATAATGAATAATTTAGCAACCATTGGCGCAGCTTCAGTTTCATGCCAATATGGAACACTAGCTGCTATTCCTCCCAGAGAAGAACGCTGCAAAGAAATATCTGTCACAGTAGCTTCTTTACGTATAGATTCTATAGCTGCTGCTGGCTATGGAACTTCCCGCAGTAAAATGGCAGCAGAAATTGAAGCTGATAAATTAAAGCTAAACTGGCAACATATAAAAACACCTTCTCAACTCGTGAAAGAGGGAGATATTATTTCTATGAGAGGTCGAGGAAGGTTAGAAGTATCACAGGTACGAGGAAAAACAAAAAAAGGCCGTACAGGTCTTTTTTTAAAACGATATATATAGAATTTGGAGATATACTATTATGTTTATAGCATTTATTGCAGCTATAATTATTATTGATCAATTAGTAAAATATTACATACGGCTAACAATGCTTCCTGGTATGTCTTTTCCTGTAATTCCGGATATTTTCAGTATTACTTATATCCAAAATCCTGGTGCTGCATTTGGTATTTTAGAAAATCAACGATTATTTTTTATAATTGTTACTTTAATTATTTTAGTATGCAGTGCCTATTTTTATCCTAAAATAAAAAAAATGCCTTTTTTTTTACGATTTGCCTTTTCCCTACTTTTAGGTGGTGCTATAGGAAATTTAATTGATCGTATAAGATTAGGTATAGTCGTTGATTTTTTTGATTTCCATATTTGGCCCGTATTTAATATAGCTGATATGGCTATCGTCTGCGGTGTTTGTATGATAATTTACTATATTTTTACCAAAGGATTACCAGAAGATTGAATATATATAAATATATTGCAAAAGAAAATAACTGCCGTCTTGATACCTTTATTACAACACATAACAACCTATTATCACGCTCTGCCGTACAAAAATTAATTTTAAAAGGAAATGTTTTAGTAAATACTAAACCAGAAAAAGCTAACTATCGCTTAAAAACAAATGATGAAATAGTAATCAGTATTCCTGAACCCCAGCCACTTGATATAATGCCAGAAAATATTCCACTCGATATTTTATATGAGGATAATGATATCATAGTTATAAACAAGAAACGCGGCATGATTGTACATCCTGCCCCTGGTATTTATACAGGAACATTGGTAAACGCCCTTTTATACCACTGTCATGATCTATCAGGAATAAATGGTGTGATCCGTCCGGGAATTGTCCACCGTCTGGATAAAGATACTACTGGTGTTATGGTCGCTGCCAAAACTGATAAAGCCCATATAAGCCTTGCCAAACAAATCAGTACAAAAACAGCTCAACGCTGCTATCTGGCTATCGTCAATGGTAATATAAGTGAAAATGAGGGACGTATAAACGGTAATATTGGGCGCCACCCTGTTGACAGAAAAAAAATGGCTGTACTTATAGATAAAGGTAAACCCGCTTCAACTTTATTTAAGGTCCTGGAACGGTTTTCTTCTCGCTACACATATATAAAATGCCGTCTTTTAACAGGACGGACACACCAAATAAGAGTCCATATGGCTTATATTGGTCATCCGCTGCTAGGAGATAGATGCTATTCAAAATGCAAAAATATCTTAGACAACCGTATCACTGGTCAGGCTTTGCATTCTAATACGCTGACGCTTTTTCATCCGACTACAGGCAGACAAATGTCATTTACAGCTCCTTTACCATATGATATGACTACTATTTTAAACACTTTAAAAAATGAACGGAAGTGATTTTATGCTAGAATTTATTGACAAGACTATTCTAATGGACAGTAAGGGAATACATCGCGCCTTGACAAGAATTGCCCACGAGATAATAGAAAAGAATAAGGGCGTTGATGATGTTGTTTTAATAGGTATTAGGACTCGTGGAGTTCCACTCGCTGAAAGATTATCAAATGCAATAAAAAAAATCGAAAATATTGACGTACCAGTTGGTATGCTAGACATTACATTATATCGTGATGATTTATCAACTCTGGCTTATCAACCAGTTATTCGGGAAACAAAATTTCCCTGCGATATAAATAGAAAAACCATTATCCTTGTAGATGATGTTCTTTATACTGGTCGAACCATACGCGCTGCTTTAAATGCACTGACTGATTTAGGACGTCCGCATGTAATCCAGCTTGCAGTTCTCATCGACAGAGGACATAGGGAACTGCCTATACGCGCTGATTATGTAGGTAAAAATGTTCCCACTGCCGCTAAGGAAGTTATAAGTGTGCAACTTGAAACTACTGATAAGACAGAACAAGTCATCATTCGAGAACCAGTTTCAAAAAAATAATTTGTTCATTACTTGCAGAATTAAATTTTTTATCCAGAAGAATTTAATTCTGCAAATTTCATTATATATATAAATAAGTCTATTATTTTATATGAAAATTTATTAAAATAATCGTATTTTATGTGTTTTTATGAAAATTTCTTTGTTTATTTGCTTCTATATAAATTTTTTTCTGTAATTACCATCTTTATAAGCTTATTATCATAAAAACATAAGCTTTCTATTTATTTCCTGGTCATTTTAGAAAAAAAAGACAGTAATGAAAGTTTTTGCATTATTTAAAAAGTTGACAATAAATAAAAATAGGTATAAATTATAGTTATAGGTACTTGAATATAAAATTAATAGTTTACAGTAAAATCATCTAACTTATCAAGTATTCTGCCGTTAAGCAACAGATACCATATCAATATTATTTAAATTTTTTTTATAAATTAATTTGTTCCATAAATATTATTGATTATTTTTATATTATGTTGACAAAAGATTATATTCTTTCCTTTATAATTTACACATATTTTATAATCTTCTTATAATAAGATCAACATCTAAAAATATTATATGGGTTTCGGATAAAATATTTTCTCTTATAATATTAATTTTATTAAAACACTGGTATCAGCTTTCCGCTTGATATTAGTGTTTTTTGTTATGATAATATATAAAAATTATTTTACTGTAAAAAGGAGTGCATTATTACATTGAGTCATTTTGAAACACGCTTAAAAGCTGGGGATAATACTTTTAAAGAACTTTTTCACCGTTATCCTTATAATCCTATTTTAATGGCAAAGGACTGGCCCTATCCTGTGAATGTCGTATTAAATCCTGCAGCAGCAATATTTGATGGAAAAATATTACTGCTTGCCCGCGTGGAAGACCGGCGTGGTTTTTCTCATCTGACAAAAGCTGTTAGTGACGATGGGATAAGTAATTGGGTAATTGATAAAATCCCTACACTTTCTCCCAGCCCCGATCATCCTGAAGAAGCATGGGGCATAGAAGATCCCCGCATAACTTATATTGAGGAACTGCATAAATATGCTATAACTTACACAGCTTATTCAGCCTGCGGCCCGGTAGTCAGTCTGGCCCTCACTGATGATTTCACTAACTTTGAACGATTGGGACCTATTATGCCGCCTGAAGATAAAGATGCCACGCTGTTCCCCCATAAGTTTGGTAAACGCTGGCTGCTGATACATCGTCCTATAGCACATGGAGCCAATATATGGGTATCATGCTCGGAAAATTTGAGGTACTGGGGCGATCACAGGGTACTTATCAATTCCCGCGGCGGCAGCTGGTGGGATGGAAGTAAAGTTGGTATTAGCGCTCAGCCACTTGAAACACCAAAAGGCTGGCTCATTCTCTATCACGGAGTGCGTGAAACAGCTTCTGGTGCTCTTTACCGCTTAGGCTTTGCCCTGCTTGATCTTGAAAATCCATTAAAGGTACTACACAGAAGTGATGAATGGGTATTTGGTCCTCAGGAATACTATGAAAAAGAAGGCGACGTAAGGGATGTTGTATTTCCTTGCGGCTGGATCTTAAATCCCACTGACAATAAAATCAAAATGTATTATGGTGCAGCTGATACTTGTATTGCCTTGGCCTCGGCTTCACTTGACGAAATTCTCGATTACATTGAAAGCTGTCCTGCTCCTGAAGACAATTAATTAAAATGCTTGACAGACTGAAAGAAGTGATGAAATATGCAGGCATTATTTTTGGCCGGAGGAAAAGGAACAAGATTATATCCTTTGACTCGTGAAATTCCCAAACCAATGGTTCCCATAATGGGAAAACCATTACTAGAGCATAATATGAATTTATTAAAATTTCATGGTATCCGTGATATTATACTTAGCATATGCTATAAGCCAGACTATATAAAAAATTATTTTGGCAGCGGTGCCGCCTTTGGTCTTAATATAAAATATATTACGGAGGAAAGTCCCTTAGGAACAGGCGGTGCCATAAAGAATTGTGAAAATTACCTCAAAAGTACATTTTTTGTCTTTAATTCCGATATTTTAAGCAATATAAATTATTCTGAAATGCTTCGCTACCACAAACGAAAAAATGCAGCTGTTACTATAGCCGTCACACGTGTTGATAATCCATCAAACTATGGTGTAATTGAATATACAAAAAATGGATATGCCAATTCATTCTGTGAAAAACCAAAAGCAGACAAAATCACCTCCCATTTTATTAATGCTGGTGTTTATATTTTTGAACCTGATGTTCTAAAACGTATCCCTAAAAACAGGCCCGTATCAATAGAACGGGAAGTTTTTCCTCAGCTTCTGCATGACAACTATAAAATAGCAATTTTTAAAGGCTGTAACTACTGGCTGGATATTGGTACACCGGAAAAATATATCCGGGCAAATCAAGATGGTTTTAACGGAAAACTTTATTTAGCGGATATGAATTTTCATCATCAGACTATTTATAGTAATACTAATACTCAGATAAGCAGATCAGCTATCCTGCGCGGTCCTATTTATATCGGCAAAAATGTTCAAATAAGGCCAGGTGCCATTGTTGGACCACGAGTAATACTAGGTGACAATAATGTCGTTGGTGAAGGAAGCTCTATCTCCAATAGTATTTTATGGAATAAAATAGTAATACACAATGGTGTCAAGGTAGAACGTTGTATTATAACGGACAAAAGTGTCATCAAGAACACATCACGCCGAAATATAATTACTCCTTCATCTGTGAAAGCCATAAAATAATCTAACGAAAATGAAGAAGTATTCTCCATCTTTAAGATACATGAAGCTATAAAGCTGTGTAACACACAAGATTAATCTACGATTTATACTTATCATATTATAAACAAGAAACTCACACTTCAAATACTGTAAAGATTAAAGAGTGAAGTATATCTCATCTTTTTAACAGAGAAAAGGGAGCTGATTTTTATTAATAATTCTATTTTAAAAATTGCTTTTTTAAGCACTTATCCACCTCGAAAATGTGGGATTGCAACTTTTACCCAGGATCTTTTACGCGAATTAAAAAAAGATTCTTCTATTTCTCCCCATGTAATTGCTATCAGTGATGATAATTATGACTACGATGCAGACGTTTTATTTGACTTTTCTCAGGAAGATAGGCAAAGTTATATTGATACTGCTCAAAAAATAAATGACTCTGATATTCAGCTGCTTATTATCGAACATGAATATGGCATATTCGGTGGTAAAGACGGAGAGTATTTATTGGAACTTGTCAATAAAGTAAAAAAACCTATAATAACCACTTTTCACACAGTTTTACCTAATCCTAATGAAAAACAGCAGCAAATTTTACAATTTTTATGCCAAAAAAGTCAAAAAGTCACTACAATGGCAGAAAATTCTCGTATATTATTGCAAAAAATATATAATGCCCCACCTGAAAAAATAGAAAAAATTCACCATGGTGTTCCTTATTTTGATTTTCCTGACAGAGAAACGCTTAAAAAAACTTCCCATTTAGAAAAAAAGATAATAATAACAACTTTCGGCCTATTAAGTCCCAGCAAGGGTATTGATTATGGTATTAAGGCTGTAGGTGAAGCAGTCCGGAAACACCCAGATATTTTGTATATTATACTAGGACAGACTCATCCCGTTATTCGCCGCAAATATGGTGAAACTTATCGGCATTCACTAGAACAATTAGTTAAAGATCTTCATCTTGAAGACAATGTATTATTTGTCAATAAATATTTATCTAAAGAAGAAATAGCCCATTGGCTGAAACTTTCTGATATATACATGACACCATATCTGGGCCAGGAACAAGCTGTGAGCGGTACACTTGCTTATGCCGCCGGCTATGGACGAGTAATTGTCTCAACACCTTACCCATATGCCCGGGAAATGCTTTCAGACAAACGTGGTCTTTTAGCACAATTCAAAGACAGCAGCTCTTTAGCTGCCTGCATAAATTATCTTATTGA